>JAZRLQ010000181.1:0-7631 GCA_045646925.1 Eubacteriales bacterium | reverse complement strand
ACCCTTCGAATTCGGGGTCAGCCATCTGTTCTCTGAATTCCTTACAAATGCACTTGTTTTCTTCAGTCTTTTCAAGTCTGCAGGGGCAATATCCGCCTTTGGCCTTAAGTCCCTCTTTTATCATTTTTACGGTTTCCGCATCACTGTTGAGTCTTATTGCCATATCACTTATCCTCCGATATATTTATTTCAAAATCAACGTCCGTACCGACTGACACCTCAGCCGTTATCTCTCCGAAAACAAATCCGTTTTCCGCCGTCTGAGCAACTGTAACGCTCGTTACGTCTGCGGTATTGGGCGACATGAGAAGCTCGTCACTGACATAGAATGTGTCGCGCCTCTTACCGTCTATGAGAATTTTACTTGATTCGGTGAAGTTTTTGCCGAACACGTATAAAACCTCGTTTTTCACAAAGGTATTTTCTATCGTAATGTCACGCCAACCAAACCTCATTTCGGGTACGGTATATGGGAAACTTCCGCCGTAGGCGTATCTTTCACCGAAAAAGATATCGTAAGCAAGTGTCCTGAAATCATCAAAGGACGGAGTCTCTTCGCTCATAGTGTGAAGTCTTGTAATAACTCCTCCGTCTATTCCCAGCGTTTCAAGAACGTAGGAGGATAGCTCGTATGAATACTTATCCTCTCTCTTTGCTTCAAGTCCAATATTATTCCATATCACGTATTCCGTAGTATATACGCTTCCGCAGGCAAGCTGCTCGGGTATGACGTCAATACTGGGCTGATGGTCACCGAAGAATACCACCACCGTATCCTCATCGAGACTGTCAAGTTGAGAGATAAGCTCACCTACAAATCTGTCGGTGTCGCAGATCTGATTTACGTAATAATCGATACCGTTCAGCATATCCTCGTTGAAGTCGCCAAATACGTCTATATTCCCGTATTCACCGGGAACTCCGGGATATTTACCGTGAGCCTGTACAGATATAGCGTAAACGAAGTCACGTCCCTCAGTACTGCTTACAGCACCTATTATCTCCTCGGTGAGACAATCATCATTTGCCCACCCAAGGATGTTTTTCGAATTTCCGCTCATGTATTCGATGGGCGTGAAGGTATCAAAGCCGAAGTTTTGCATTACTGCGTTTCGGTTATAGAAGGTACCCGTGTGGTTGTGTATTGCGTGTGAGGTGTATCCATCGTTTTTCAGATAATAGGGCAGGGCCTCACACGGGTTGCTTTTTACGTAGGTCTCGTATGGATATTCTCCAAGTCCGAACACCGATATGGGAAGTCCGCACAGTATTTCAAACTCCGTATTGACCGTACCTGCTCCCGCAACGGGAACGGTAAGGCTACCTGAGGGATAATTTTCACGCATCCACGTGAAATTCGGAATAGCATTTTCCGATGTGTGAAGCCCGGTTATCTGCGCGGGGTCGAAGAAGGACTCAAGCTGAACGAATATGATGTTCATCTGCTTTTTTTCCGCAGGTTCACCGTCCACGATGCTCGTTTCCGTATTGCCGCCTGTAGAAGAGTTATCCGTAGAAGGAGTATCGGATGTGCCCGTCTCAGTATCCTCGGGCTTTGATATGATACTGTCAATGTCCACTCTCGAATAATCGTCGGGACGGGAGATTCCACGGTCAACGAAGCTGAGAGAAAAGCTGTACACAAAACCGTACTCACGGTATACCTCAGGAAGGTTAAGTCCGTTCATATTGTCTGCATATCCAAAGGCACCGAAAAAGAAAACGCCGAAGGTGACAACACCTGTAGATATCACACGGATAACGGATTTTTTATAATTCACCTTTTCACCGGGTAAGCGGATGAACAAAAATATCACCAAAGCCACACCAAGTGCGATAGCCGTAACAACGAGGACTATCTGAAAAGGTGATAGATAGATTCCGATGATGCTGAACACAGAGAAGATTATGCTGAAATCTACTGCTGACAGAGGATTAATTCTGTATGAGAGAAGAACGCAATTTGCTATAGCAATCCCTATCCAGCATAACTCGATAAAGATAAACGTTCCCACCCTCTTATTAACGAGAAGTGAAATGCTGTATGTGAAACACACCGTAAGCACTGCGGACACCCAGGCAACAGGATGACGGAAAGCGTAGGTTAGACTACTGAGGAATCCTGTATGGAGTATTTCCGCAAAGCAGACAGTCAGCACTGCATATAAAATATATCTTACGGAAACGTCGGACAGTATTTTTTTGCCCACACGGTATATTTTCTTTAGCATACCGTCTAAACGCTCTTTCATAAATGTATCCTCCTTTTCGCATACTTCTCCACTATTATACATTTTGTTTTCCATTTTTTCAAGTATTACGGCTTCTCAATTTATGATAATTCTGTAAAAGATTCAAATTTAAAATGAAAAATTTAAAATTGAAAATTGAAAAAATCGGAGGATTTGCTGCCGAAAATCAATTTTATTAAAAAGTGTGCACGTTTCACCAGTAGCCGTATTGTTGATAGGAGCGTTCGTTTGTGGACAGTCGGAACGCCTGTCCCTACTAAACTAACGTCCATGAAAGCATGATTTACAAAATCCACTTGAATAAAGAGACAAAATATGTTATCATATAATATAATGCACAAGTTGTACCCTGATGGAGAATTATATGAAAATTATTGATATATTAAAAGCCCCCGGACATCACCTTTCTTTTGAGGTGTTCCCTCCAAAGACTGACACCGCGTTTGAAAACGTAAAGTGTGCGGACCATTTTCCGAGAGCGACGTTTACCTTTGTACCATCGGAAAGTTTTGCTTCCAGATGGTAACCGAGGGAAATACTGTCGCGTTCTTCCCCGTTTACGTAAAGATTGGTATGGACGAAACCTCTGTAAAAGGTAATATAATCGCCACCTGTTTCAAACGTGATAACCTGAGAGAATATGCAATCAGCGATCAGGAATATGCCTGAAATCGTCAGTCCCAAAACGCCGACCAATATTCCCCATGTGAAATTCTGATTGTACGTGACGGATTGGTGCTTGATGGGGCCGAAACCGATTTCCTCAACGACCTTGCTCTGACCGTACAGAACGCCGAAGACAATCACGATTACCAAAAAAGCAACACTCCAAACGGTTGCCGATATCCGCCGTTTTCGGATACGCTTTTTCAATTCGTTTTCCAATTCAGTGTGTTTCATGGAAAGTACCTCCCTGTTTTTATTGATTTGCAAAAATTACGTTATGTCTGAGCGCGGTGCGAGCGGTCAGATCACGCAGATCTTCATTGCAATTCCAAAGCATTTCCGCGTAAAGCGCAACGGGCCACATGATATTTTCCCCGAAGACGCCGTCCTCGACGAGCGCGTAGACGCAAAGGTCGCCCTTTTTCGCATCTTGCATAATGCGCACCATTTCGAGCGCCTTGTCCGCGTAGGCGATCCAATTCGCCTGAATATATTTCCAGATTGCAGTCTTGTACCCGATCCGTTCATGCTTTTTCCGATCGGTGCTGACACCGATATATTGAGGTCCAGCACAATGCTCAAAGGTGAGCCAATCAAGCTTGACGAGCCCCTTTGTTACGACGCCGAAACGGTCATCTTCTCCGCGCAGAACGGTCATTTTCCGCACAAGCTCCGCCGTCTGATCAAAAGTCTTTATGTCATTGGGGAGATAAGAGAACGGAAATGCGCCGCAATCCTCCCAAACGATACGAATACGTGGATCGACCGCGCGGATGAATTCCAATCTCTTCTTGACGGAGCGCGCGTGCAAGCCGAACTCCAGCTCCATATCGGGATATTTATGATAGAAAAGCGCGGCTGTGTGGTTCACGAAATCAGCGGCAGCCTCCGCGATCAGAACGTCCCTGATCCGTTCGCGGTCAAGCTCCGTGAAGGTTTGAAAATAAATACCGTCGAGAGCGGTATCTCCGAACTCCGCTTCGAATTTGCGGAATATATTTTCGGATTCACAGCGCAGCGAATGCATATCGAATTTCGCACAATCGGTGTCCCAAAGCCAAGAAAATCCCCAGATCACCTTGATATTTCTCGCATGCGCGTATTCTGTGATGTCACGGGCATTGACGGGCAGAAAATCGTTCCAGATGATCACGCGGTTCATTTTGAGCGCCATCATATTGTCGAGATAACCCTTGTAATCGTATATCACGTGTCCCCACGTCCAAAGTCCGCGTGACTTGACGGAGGGAGCGGATCGATATGAAAAATCAGGAAGCGTATCCCGCTCAAAGAAATTCACACGGTAGCGATCGGCGTCGCCCGGATATTCGTTCGGCAGGATAAAATGATCGTAAAAATCGATCGCGCCGTAAAGCGCGCCCGCGTCGTCAAAACCCTCGATCGTTACGGTATCGTCCGAAACCGATATGCGATACTCCTCCGATTTCGTCAGCGGCGCAAGCGATAGTCCGCGAATATACGCATTGTCGGCTCTCGTTCCGATATAAACGCGGCGAAAGCACGAAAGATCGTCTCCGCTTCCGTCGCAAACGCAGACGGGATATTCTCCCGTATAATCAAAGAGTGTCGAGGAGAGCGTCTCCAATGCGCGTTTCTGAAGCTCGTTTGGATTTTTGGGATAGATAATGGCGATTTTTTTCATAGCTCCGACCGTCCGTTCTTTTCTTCCGCGAGGCGCGGTTTTTTCTTATTATAGCACGGTTTCTTCACGGTTGCAAGGCTTCGGCGCATTTATTTCCCATCGAAAAACAACGCCGCGCGCACCGACGTCGGACAACGCTTGACTTTTCGGTGGATTTTTGGTAAAATAGTAACGATAAATATTTTAAGGAGGTTTTTCCATGCGTATTTTACACATTGGTGACCGAAGAGAAGTTTTTTGGGATCACACCTTGATCGAGCGTTCCCGCACGACTGCGGAATTGAAGCTCCATCGTCCGCGTATTGAGGAGATCGTCCTCACGCACGACGCTCCTTGGGAGGGTGACGGCTGTAACGGCTATTCCATCGTCAAGGACGGCGAGCTTTACCGCATGTATCACACCGGTTGGGAAATGATGAACGAGGATTGCACCGCCCATCTCGTCAATAACTGCATCCGCTACTGCTACGCGGAAAGCCGCGACGGCATTCATTGGACCAAGCCCGATCTCGGCATTTGTGAATTCGAAGGCTCGAAAAACAATAACGTTTTTCTTACTTCCGTGACGTCCGATTTTGACGATATGCTTCACGTTTTTATCGACGAAAATCCCGCTTGTCCGCCCGAGGAACGATACAAAGCCATCGGACACACCCGTTCCCGTGCGCTGGGTTGCTACGTCAGCGCCGACGGCATCCACTTCAATAAAGGCTGGGAGATGACCCGGATCGGCAAATTCGACACGCATAATATCGCCTTCTGGTCGCACGAGCACCAATGCTACTTCGCTTATATCCGCGATTTTCACAGCCGTCCCAAAAACGGAGATTGGAACAGCGCCATCCGCGACGTGCGCGTGATGACCTCGACGGATTTCAGAAATTGGACCGTCCCCGAGCAGATCGACTTTGACGGCGCGGAGGACTACCCGCTTTATACCAACGAGGTACAGTTGTATCCGCGCGCGCCCCACGTATTCATCGGCTTCCCCTCCCGTTATATGGAGCGCAAGGAGTGGACGGAAAATATCGCCCAGCTTCCCAACACCGAGCGCAGAGAGAAGCTATGCGGCGTACATCCGCGATACGGGCTCACCGTGACGGACACGGTCTTCATCAACTCACGCGACGGAAAGAGCTTCTTCCGCTTTGACGAGGCGTTCATCCGCCCCGGCATCGAGCAGGGATACAATTGGATCTACGGCGATTGCTATCCTGCGACGGGACTCATCGAAACGGAAAGTCCGTTGAAATACGCGCCGAGCGAATACTCACTTTACTGCTATGAAAAGCATTGGAGCGGCGAACCCGCAGAGCTTCGCCGTTATACGATACGAAAGGACGGCTTCGCCTCCTTCTCCGCCTCTTACGCAGAGAAAAAGCTCTATACCCGCCCCTTCATTTTCGACGGCGATCGCATGGAGCTGAATTTCTCAACATCTGCGCGCGGTTACGTTTACATCAATCTCGTCAGTCAGGACGAAACGCTTTCCTCCTGCGAGCTGTTCGGAGATAGCATAGACCGCATCGTTCCCTTTGACAGCGATCTTTCCGCGCTTGCGGGAAAGGAAGTGAAAATGGAGATCACCATGCGTGATGCCGACATCTTCTCTTTCCGCTTTTTCAATCAAACGTGATCGGAGGAATCACCATGGAATACCGAGAATTTTTGAAAAGCGCCGCGCACGTCGTGCCGAGCGCTCGCCAGATGGAGTGGTTTGATACGGAGTTTTACGGCTTCATTCACTTCACGGTCAATACTTATACGGATCTCGAATGGGGGCTCGGCAACGAGCCCGAATCCATCTTCAACCCGACCGAGCTTGATTGCGACGAATGGGTGGAAGCCGCAAAAGCCGCAGGGATCAAGGGTCTGATCCTTACTGCCAAGCATCACGACGGCTTCTGCCTCTGGCCGACGAAGACCACGGAGCATTGCGTAAGAAACAGCCCCTTCCGCGACGGAAAGGGCGATATCGTGAAGGAATGCGCCGATGCTTGCAAGCGCGGCGGTATCAAATTCGGCGTATATCTTTCCCCATGGGACAGAAATTCCAAATGTTACGGCTCGGACGCGTACAACGATTTCTATTGTGAGCAGTTGACGGAGCTTCTGACAGGCTACGGCGAGCTTTTCATGGTATGGTTCGACGGCGCCTGCGGAGAAGGTCCAAACGGCAGAAAGCAGATCTACGATTTTCCGCGTTATATCGAGCTGATCCGCAAATATCAACCGAACGCCTGTATTTTCAATGACCACGGGCCCGACGTACGTTGGGTCGGCAACGAAGCGGGCAAACCGCGCAGAGCGGAATGGGCGGTCGTTCCCACGGATCTCTGCTACCGTTGCGAGCCGCAAACGGAGAAAGGCCCTTTGACGGGGGATATTTCGTATCTCTACAATCCCGAGGAATGCATTGGCGATCTTAGCGTGATCCAATACGCAAAGAGCCTCGCTTTCTGCGGATCGGAGGTCGATATGTCCATCCGGCCGGGTTGGTTCTACCATGAACGCGAGGAGGCGCATTCGCTTGAACGCCTTTTCCGCACCTATCTCGATTCCTGCGGCTCGAACGCTTGTTTCAATCTCAACATCCCCCCTATGCCGAACGGACGATTCCATAAAAACGATATCGCTCGATTGAAAGAATTGGGAGACGCGCTGAAAAACGCCTTCGGTGAGGAGAAAGCCGTTGCCTTTGAAACGGAAACGATTCCGATGGAAAGCGATACGCAATGCAAGCTGCTTCTCCGTCTGCCGCAGAAAACGAAGATCGCCTACGTCAAGCTTCGCGAAAATATCGCGGAAGGACAACGCGTGGAAAGCTTCCGGGTTCTTGCGGACGGAAAAACCGTTTATCGCGGCTACACCGTCGGACATAATAAGATCTGCCCCGTGAACGCGGAGGCGGACACCGTCGAGATCTTCGTGACCTCCGCGAGAGATACCGTCGATTTCCGCGACATCACGATTTACAAAGCATAAAAGCGGCAAGCAATGAAAACCATTACGCAATTTCCTGCAGCATGAAAATAGCGGCTCGGTCTGAT
>JAZRLQ010000180.1:0-6395 GCA_045646925.1 Eubacteriales bacterium | reverse complement strand
TGCTTGATCGGCTATCAGTAGGGAAATCTTATTGAGCAAAGCCCGCGCGCTCTGCGCGAAAGCGCACCTAAAGGTACACGTTTCGCTTGACGAAAGGAATTTCGCCGCGTGCGGTTCTTTGTCCGGCTAATGTGCATTGGGAAATTTCGCGCTTCGCGCAGGGTGCATAGACATGGCTGTAAATATTCCCGCCGGCTTATTTAGCCCCCAATAGATTTTATAACATAATCCTGTAGAAGAACATACAACGAAACTGCTGTATAAACTTCGGGAAACTAAAATAGGCTTTTGGAGGAGCGTCGCTGTGAGGTGAACCAAAAGAAAAGTTAAAGCGTTCACTCCTTTTTAAGGAAGTATCACATCGCTCATTTCAAATTCGAAGCCTCGGATCTGCGCTTTCGGCGCATCGTCAAGGAGATAAGTTGCGACATAGAAACGATTGTTTTCAAGCTCGACCCAACCGGAGTATCCCATATCGGATTTAGGACTTCTGTCGAAAGCGATCGGAAAAATGCGGACAGCGTGCGCCTTTCTGTGTGTTGCGAGAGCGGTTGCTTCGTCGAAGAACGCGCCGAACATATTCTGTGTCCAATTACCGAGCCATCCCTTTCCGCCTTGCATATAGCGATAGGTCATGAAGTACATACCATTCGAGCAACGTTCCACGACGGGACGGTGGCAACAGTCGATATTGGTATCGTAAACGCCTTCCCACGTTGTGCCGAAGTCGTGTGAAATTGCTTTTTTGCAAGAATAGCCGAGCGCGGAATTTTCGCGCATGAAGGCGACGAGCGTACCGTCCTTGATCTCGATTATGCTGACCTCGCAGAGATTGTAGCGCGCATCCGAGGCAATGAGGGTCTCAGTCCATGTTTTGCCCTCGTCGTCGCTATAGTAGGCGTACTGTGTCAGTACATCGGTTTTCGGATCTTTGCGGTGGATGCCGAAGATATGTCTGCCGTTCGAAAGCACTTTGTATTTGTCGGGAACGATTCCCTTGAAGGGGAGTCGCTCGGGGCCGCTCCATGTTTCTCCGTCATCAGAGGAACGGAAAATGTGCTGCTCGCAATCGATGAGCAGATATTCTTCTCTTGCGCGGTTCAGATTGTCGCAAATGATGATAAGCTCACCGTTTTCCATGCAGGAAATACGGGGGCAGTTGTAAGCGTGTTCCGCAGTGGAGCGTGGGGTCAGCTCCTTTTTCTCGCTCCACGTTTTGCCGCCATCAAGGCTTTCCTTGATAACGAGGCGGGAGTTGTTCAGATCACCGTGGTGGTCGCTTTCGCGGAAGACGCAGACGAGCTTGCCGCTTTTCGTTTTCGTGACGTCGGGGAAGCATTCGTAGACACTGTCGTCGCGGGAAATCGTGTGTTGCTTGAGCATGATGGGATCCTCCGTGTTTTTGAGTATTAAGAGAATTCAAATTAAGAGAATTCAATGTGAAAAAATAAAATACAATATAAGACTAAAAATGATAGCGAGGATAGAGCCGGCAAAGCATCCAAAGGAAGCCATTCCGAAATCGTTTCCGGAATATTTGATATAGGCTATGCGCGGAAATGCTTTTAAATATACGGCTTCACTGTTTCTGTGAGGCTTGCATGGTTGAGATTCCATTCGTTTTTCTGTATGTTTTGTTGCCGACGGTATATTCGAATATGGGGTAGTATATCTTTCTGCCGCGATAAAGGTGTTTTTTCGTTCCTATAAAAATGGCTTTTGCGGTATCGATTTTATCCGTGGATTTTTCAAATGTACGGTAAAGAATCAGATATACCGCACCCAAAAGTGCAAAGATCAAGGCGACAATGAAAAAAATGATAAAAAGTATCATGTTTTTTCCTCCTTTTGACTTCATTATATCAAAAAATCGGCAGAGAAGCAATATCTCTGCCGATTTTTATCGTCTTTACAGATAAGTATAGTAAGTTGTTTCTTCTTTCGCAAAGAAGAAAGCAAATTATTTTACGAGAAGCTCTGCAATCTGAATGGCGTTGGTTGCCGCACCCTTGCGGACTTGGTCGCCACAGCACCAGAGAGTGATGCCGTCGGTAGCAATATCCTTGCGGATTCTGCCGACATAAACGAGATCCTGATCGGAGGTGTCGAGAGGCATGGGGTATTCCTTTGCTTCGGGATTGTCAACGAGACGGCAACCCTTTGCGGAAGCGATCGCAGCCTTTGCGTCTTCGACGGAAATGGGGCTTTCCGTGTTGAGCGTGATGGAGATGGAGTGGCTTCTGTAAACGGGAACGCGAACACAGGTGCATCCAACGCGAAGCTCGGGGAGATGAAGGATCTTTCTGCCTTCATTCTGCATCTTCATTTCCTCGGAGGTATAACCGTTTTCACCGAAGCCGCCGATCTGAGGGATCAGATTGAAAGCGATCTGATAGGGGAATACGGAGGGTTCGCAGGGTCTGCCCACGGAGATCGCTTTGACTTCTTCTTCGAGTTCAGTGATACCGCCTGCACCTGCGCCGGAAACTGCCTGATAAGTAGAAGCGATCATGGTCTTGATGGGGGAGAGCTTATTGATCGCGTGAACGGCAACGAGAGAGATGATGGTGGAGCAGTTGGGGTTGGAGATGATGCCGTTATGCTTCAGTGCGTCCTCGGGATTGATTTCGGGAACGACGAGCGGAACGGTTTCGTCCATACGGAATGCGCTGGAGTTGTCGACGAAGACTGCGCCTGCCGCAACGATGTGGGGCGCGTATTGCTGAGCAAGCTTGTTGGGGGCTGCTCCGAGAACGATATCAACACCCTTAAAAGCATCGGGCGTTACTTCAACGACGGTGATTTCTTCACCGCGGAAGGTGAGGGTGGAGCCCGCGCTTCTTGCGCTGGCAAGAGGAAGAAGCTCGCTTACGGGGAAGTTTCTTTCTTCGAGAATTTTGATCATTTCACGGCCGACGGCGCCTGTTGCACCGAGAACGGCTACTTTGTACTGTTTCATGGATGGAGTCCTTTCGGGGATTAGAGAATATTTTCAGCGCAAAGACCGTCGTAGAGAGCGGAAATTGCTTCTGCGTATTTGTTGGAAGAAATGCCGACGGTGATATTGTGCTCGTCCGGAGACTGCGCGATCATCTTGACGTTGATCTGCTTTTCTCCGAGAATCTTGAAGATCGCGGCGCAGATACCGGGACGACCGATCATGTTTCTGCCGACGGAGGCGATGAGCGCGATGTCGCGTTCCAAAGTGACCTCTGCGTTCAGCGTAGAGGAAATTTCCGCCATGATGGTATGAATATGCTTGGACGCCTGCTCTTCGGAAACGATAACGCCGCACATATCGAGACCGGTGGGCGTATGCTCGATGTTGATGTTATATTTTTCAAAAATGGAGAGTACCTTGCGGAAGAAGCCGATCTCGCTGGACATATGCTTTTTATAGATTGCGCAGCAGAGGTAGCCTTTTTTGCCTGCAAGTCCCGTGATGGGAGTGCCTTCGCCCGCTTCCTTTGCAATGATGGTGCCGGGATTGGTGGGCTCGTTGGTGTTGCGGAGATTGATGGCAATGCTTGCTTCCTGAACGGGAAGGATACTGTCCTCGTGAAGAACGCTTGCGCCCATGTAGGAAAGCTCGCGAAGCTCTTCGTAAGTAATGCGCTGGATTGCCTTGGGGTTTTTCGCAAGCTTGGGGTCTGCCGCAAGGATGCCGGAAACGTCGGTCCAGTTTTCGTAAATGTCTGCGTTCAGGAATTTGGAGATGTAAGCGCCCGTAACGTCGGAACCGCCGCGGGAGAGAAGGTTGATGTCTCCGTTGGGATATGCGCCGTAGAAGCCGGGAACGACGATGCTTCCGTACTGATCGAAGGCGGCGCGCATACGCTTTTCACTTTCGGCAACGTCGAGCTTGCCGTCGTAAGAGAAGCGGATTACTTCGGCGGCATCCACGAAGGTATAACCGAGATAACTGCTCATCAGACGCGCGCAGAAATATTCACCGCGGCTGACCAGACAATCCTGATCGATGTCCTTGCCGAAGGTTTTGCTGTAATCTTCCAATTCTGCTTCGATATCGATGTCAAGATTCAGCGTTTCCTTGATTTCTTTATAGCGGTTTACGATGGAGACCCAGATCTTGTCATCCGGAACGCCGTATTTGAGGTGGCTTCCGAGCGTGTAGAGGAGGTCAGTGATCTTATTATCACTCGAGGAACGCTTGCCGGGCGCGGAAACGACGACGATGCGGCGAGCGGGATTGGATTTGATGATGTCCTTGACTTTTTTGAACTGCGCGGAATCTGCAAGAGAGCTTCCGCCGAATTTCGTAACGATCATGATGTTAAAAGTTCCTTTTTATTTATAGAGTAGTGATTATCGTTTAGATGTCGCAAGCGACGAGGTCCTCGAAGCGTTCGCGTCTGACGGCGAGGATCTCCTTTCCGTCGCGGAGAATGACGACGGGGGGCTTCGTGACTCTGTTGTAATTGGATGCCATGGAGTAATTGTATGCGCCGGTGACGAGCACGGCGAGAATATCGCCTCTCTTCGGCTTGGGGATCAGAACGTTTTCCTGAATCAAGTCGCCGCTTTCACAGCATCTGCCGCCGACCGTGCAAAGAAAATCGGCGGATTCGTCCGCGCGATTTGCGAGACGGATCGTATATGCGGATTGATAAAGCGTGTAGCGGGGATTGTCTGTCATACCGCCGTCGATGGAAACGTAATTTTTGAAGCCCTCGATCTCCTTGACACTGCCGACGGTGTAAAGCGTCATGCCTGCGTCGGCAACGATGCTTCTGCCGGGCTCCATGTAGATCACGGGGAGATTGATATCCTTTTCTGCGCAGACGTTTCTGATGTGCGCGCCGATCTCGTCGATATTGTGTCCGATGTTGATCTCGGGATCACTTTCAATATAGCGAACGCCGAATCCGCCGCCGAGATTCAGAATCTTCGCGGTGAAGCCGTAAGCTTCCTTCATATCGGCAATGAATTTGAGCATGATATCCGCCGCTGTAATATACGGTTCGATATCGAAGATCTGGGAACCGATGTGGCAATGGAACCCGCAAAGCTCAACGTTTGCTTTGGAGAGAGCCGCTTTCGTCATTTTTTTTGCGAGTCCGGTTTCAATGGCAGAGCCGAATTTGGAATCCACACCGCCGGTGCTGATTTTTTTGTGCGTGTGCGGATCGATACCGGGGGTCAGACGGAGAAGGATCTTCTGACGGATGCCTGCTTTTTCGGCGTATTCGTCGATGCTGGAAAGCTCCTCCATGCTATCGACGATAAAATAGCCGATGCGATGTTCGATAGCGTATTCGATGTCAAAGTCGGTCTTGTTGTTCCCGTGGAAGAATGCGCGCTCCATGGGGAAGCCTGCGCAGACTGCTGTGAAAAGCTCACCGGAGGAAACGATATCCGTTCCGATCCCTTCTTCAGACATGATACGGTAAATTTCCTTGAAGCTGAGAGATTTGGAGGCGAAAAGAGGCATGGAGCTTTCTCCGAAATTTCTTTTCATAGCTTCCTTATATTCGCGTACGCGTGCGCGCACGCGCGCATCGTCGAGAAGAAAAACGGGAGTGCCGTATTTTTCTGCCAATAAAACGGTATCTGCGCCTGCGAAATATAAATGTCCGTTTTCGCCGACGGTAACGTTGGAGTGAACGATTTTTCTATCCATAATTTTTTGAAGATCCTTTCTTGCGAAGGGTTACGCCTTATTTTCCGACAATATCCTTCATATTATAAAATCCTGCGGGCTTTCCGACGAGAAATTCCGCCGCAACGAGCGCGCCGTCCGCAAAGAGTGCTCTGGTGTGCGCTTCGTGCTTCAGGGTGATGGTTTCTGTGGGCGTTGCGAGAATGACCTCATGCTCGCCGATCACGCCGCCCATGCGGAGCGCATGAATGCCGATCTCCTTGGGAGAGCGTTTCTGGTGCCCGTATCTTCCGCAAACGAAGGTGGCATCCGTTTTTGCCTGCTTGATCTCTTCCGCAAGCATAAGTGCCGTTCCGCTGGGAGCGTCCAGCTTTTGATTGTGGTGCTTTTCAACGATCTCAATATCTGCGCCGGGCATGAGCTCAGCCGCGCGGCGCGCGAAGTCTGCCAGAACGGCAACGCCGATGGACATATTTGCGCTACGGAAGATGGCAACCTCTTTGGAAGCGTTTTCGATGATCTCCAATTCCTCTGCGGTTTGACCCGTTGTGGCAACCACACAGGGGGTTTTTGTTCTGACTGCGTATTCCATCAGGCTTTTTGTGCAGGCGTGATTGGAAAAGTCAATGATGACGTCTGCTTTGCCTTGAAATTCATCAAGATTTTTCAAAACGCGGGGATCGGAGCCGTCGGCGTTGATGTCCACGCCGCAAGCGATCTGCGCGCCGTTTTTACCGCTTTCAAGAAGCGTCCAGATTTGCGCGCCCATTTTTCC
>JAZRLQ010000179.1:0-2351 GCA_045646925.1 Eubacteriales bacterium | reverse complement strand
ATTTTTCTTTTGCGGAAATATAAGCCAGAAACTTCATTGCGGCAAATCCGGAAATCAGAGCCGCCGCCATACCGAGCAGATAATACCCCAGAACTCTGTTTTCAACGGGTGTTGCGAGCATTTCCGGAACGTTCACGATATTTGCGCCGAGAATTGCCGGGATTGACATCAAAAATGAAAATTTCACGGCGTTTTTTCTGGAAAGCCCGAAAAGCATTCCTCCCGAGATCGTCGAGCCCGAACGGGAAATCCCCGGCACCGTCGCCATAAGCTGAAATAGCCCAACGCCAAGCGCGCCCCGAACGGAAAGCGCCTCTCTTTTCTTTTTACCCGAAAAACGATCCGCAAGCAAAAGCATAGCGCCGTTCACGATCAGCATAGCGCCGACCGCCGCAGGATACGCCGAGAGCAATTCCGAAGAGTCCTTCAGAAAAAAAGCTCCCGCAAGCGGCATGGTTGCCACAATGAGCAGAACCGCCATTCTCTCCGTTTCACTCAGCAAGGAAAGCCGAAACCGAACAAGCCAAAGCTTGCGCGGCAATCCGATCAGCGCCGCGCAAAGATCGAAAACGTCCTTGTGATATACGATAAATACGACGGCGAGCGTCGCAAAATGCAATAAAATATCAAAAGACAGATGGGACTCCGCGGTCTCCACGCCGAAAAACGCGTGCATTAGCGCCAAATGTCCCGAGCTGGATACGGGCAAAAATTCCGTTATCCCCTGAATGATTCCACAAAAAACAGCCTCCCATAAGCTCATAAGCCTCTCCGTTTCTCCGATTTTTTCGGACAGTTTTTTCGTTTCAGCTCATGCGCCGCAATGATGGGCTTCCGATGATTCGTATCATAAAGACGGCGTAAAAATCCATCTTAAATGCATAATAACATAAATGATTATATCATACTATTTTGAAAAAAACAACATTTTCCGATTATTCATAGTAAATTTTTATAAAAATTTATTCGCATCGTCGCGACCGTCGGATTTCTCACACACGCGCATGACATTTTCATTGTATTGCCGTTTCGGCAGATCTATGCACGCCAAGCTCGCCGCAAAAGCAACCGCATCAACAAAAAACGTCTGTTTTTGAGAAAAATTTTCCAAAACAAATTGCATATGCTCCCGAAATGTGATACAATATACGTAGGTGGCCATATTCACCTCAATCATTTATATTAGCCGTCCCCACGGCAGAACGGAGATCCCTATGTACATCAACACAGACATCAACCAACCCGATAAATTGGACGAGATCCTTGCGCTTCGCCCCGAAGGCGCTTCTGCGGCACCCGTCGCTGTCGACAATCTCGAATCCCGCATGAAAGGCGCGCTGATCGGCTGCTTTGCCGGCTGTATGCTCGGTATTCCCGTCGAAATGTATTCCGTCGCAGATATGCAGGCGATCGCGCTTGAAAACGATATGGCGTTCCCGCCCGTCAACTATTGGACCGGCACGGATAACCCCGAAAAGATCCACTACCGCGTCAACAAAAGAACCGACTATCTGCTCCAGAATATCGACAAAGTTGCCGTGGACGACGATATCACTTACGTTATTCTGAATATGCTCCTTCTCGAAAAGTACGGAAAGAACTACACGATGGACGACATCGCACAGATCTGGAAGGACATTCTTCCCTATGCTTGCACCGCAGAGGAAGAAGCGCTTGCGCAGCTTCAGGCAGGCACCAAGCCCGAATGCGCCGCAAACTTCAATAACTACGTCGAATGGATCGGCGCTGCCATCCGTGCAGACGCGTTCGGATACGCTGCTCCCGGCGATCCCGAAACCGCCGCAAAAATGTCCTACAACGACGCGTTCCTGACTCACCGCAAAAACGGTATCTACGGCGAAATGTTCTGCGCCGCGGCAGTTGCGGCGGCATTCACCGCAAAAACGCCTCTCGACGCCGTCAAGGAAGGCATGAAGCAGATCCCGAAGGATTCCGAGCTTTACAAAGAGCTCGAATGGGCGCTCTCTTACGAAGGAAAGATCACGAACTATATCCGCGCGCGCCAGCTTCTCGACCAGAGATTCCGCAAAATGCACCCCGTTCACACCATCAACAATATGTGCGCAATCGTATTTGCTCTCATTCTCGGCGGAAACGATTACACCAAGTGCATTAGCGACTGTGTTGCCATCGGTCTCGACAACGACTGCACGGGCGCTACCGTCGGCAGTATCGCAGGCGCTTGCCTCGGCATCGAAGCGATCCCCTCCTACTGGTACGAAAACTTCAACAACACCGTCAAGACATATCTCACAGGTTACGAAACGCTTGCGCTTGACGACGTCATCGAAAGATTCATCAAGCTCGCTCAGGCTTGATCGAAAAGGAGA
>JAZRLQ010000178.1:0-5913 GCA_045646925.1 Eubacteriales bacterium | reverse complement strand
AAACACGTTGTTTACGTTTGGATCGACGCGCTCTTCAACTATACCACCGCGCTCGGCTTCCTCAACGATCGCTACGACGACAGCGATTACGAAAAATATTGGCCCGCAGACGTTCATTTCGTAGGTAAGGAGATCGTTCGTTTCCACTCTATCATTTGGCCTGCAATGCTCATGAGCATGAATATGCCTCTTCCCAAGCACGTTTACGGTCACGGCTGGTTGCTTCTCGACGGCGGCAAGATGTCCAAATCCAAGGGTAACGTTGTGGATCCTTATCTCCTCGCGGAACGCTACAGCGCAGACGCGCTCCGTTACTTCCTGCTCCGCGACTTCCCGTTCGGCTCCGACGGTAACTTCTCCAACGAGCTTCTCATCAGCAGAATCAATACCGACCTCGCAAACGATATCGGCAACCTTCTCTCCCGTACGACCGCGATGGCTGAAAAATATTTCGGAGGAACGCTTCCCGCAGAACAGGCGGAAGGCCCCGAGGATGCAGACCTCATCGCAATGGTCAGCGGACTTCGCGACAAATACGAAGCGCAGATGGAAAAATACGCATTCCAGTCCGCGCTCGCAGACGTTTTCGCTGTAATCGCACGCGCAAACAAATATATCGACGAAACGGCTCCCTGGGTTCTCGCGAAGAATGCGGAAACCATGCCCAGACTCGCGCGCGTTCTCTATAACCTCGCGGAAACCATCCGTCTTTGCAGCATTCTCCTTTCTCCCGTTATGCCCGAAACCTGCGCGAAGATCTTCGAAAAGATCGGCGCTGCAGAAGAGGCGCGCACATGGGAAAGCGCCGCAACCTTCGGCGTTCTTTCCGCAACCGCAACGCTTGTAAAGGGTGAAAATCTCTTCCCGAGAATCGACGCGGCAAAAGAGATTGCCGAGCTTGAAGCGATCGCCGCAGCGAAAAAAGCGGCGGCCCAGCCGAAGGAAGAAGAAAAGCCCGCGCTCCCCACCCGCGAGATCACGGACCACGAGCCCGAGATCAGCTTCGACGATTTCTGCAAGGTAGAGCTTCGCGTAGCGAAGATCATCGCTTGCGAAAACATCAAGGAAAGCAAGAAGCTTCTCAAGCTCACCGTGTTCGACGGCGAACGCGAACGCTGCATCATGTCCGGTATCGCAAAATGGTACAAGCCCGATATGCTTATCGGCAAGAACGTCGGTATCGTCTGCAACCTCGCGCCCCGCGCGATGATGGGCGGCAAATACGTGAGCGAGGGCATGATCTTCGCCGCTGATACCGAAAAGGGCGCGGCTTCCATCGCATTCTTCCCCGACGAAACCGTAGGCTACCGTATTCACTGATATGGGAAAGCTTTTTGATACGCACGCGCATTATACGGACGAGCGTTTGCGCGGCAATACGGCGCTTCTCGACAGCTTGTTTGCGACGGATATCTCCCATATTCTGACGGTTGCGACGGATCTTGCGGATAGCGATGCGTGCATTGCGCTCGCAGGCCAGTACGACAATATTTACGCCTCCGCGGGCATTCATCCGCATGAAAGTGGCGCTTCGGGCAAGCTTGACGACGCGATGGCGAGTCTTGAGGAAAAGCTCTGCGCGCCCAAGGTCGTCGCGCTTGGTGAGATCGGACTCGATTATCATTACGATTTCTCCGACAGAGAAACGCAAATGCAATTTTTCCGCGCGCAGATGGAGCTTGCCGCGAAGAAAAATATTCCCGTTATCATTCACGATCGCGAAGCGCACGGCGATATCATGAACGTGATACAGGAATATAAAAATAAGGTCATCGGTATTATTCACTGTTGCAGCGCTTCCGCAGAGCAGGTGAAGGAATACGTGAAAATGGGATGGTACATTTCCTTTGCGGGTGTGATCACCTACAAGAACGCTTCGAAGACGTTGGAATCCGTTCTTGCAACGCCGAAGGATCGTATTCTCGTGGAGACCGACTGTCCTTATCTCGCGCCCGTTCCCATGAGAGGAAAGACCAATCACAGCGGATATATGCATTATACCGCCGCAAAAGCCGCAGAGCTTTTGCAAATGGATTACGAATCCTTCTGTGAGAGGGAAGTTCAGAACGCAAAAACGCTTTTGGGTATAAAATAAGCATGAAATTGCCCACCTCTCCGTCTCGTTGCGAGGCGGAAGGGCGGGCATTCTTTTGATAGAGGGAAAATATATATGAAGCATTACGAATTATGGTATACGAAGGAAGCGCCGTTCGGACACGAGGATTTCTCGATGTACCGACACGGAAAGCGCGTTGCCGACGACGGCTGGGAAAAATGGTCTCTGCCCATCGGCAACGGCTATATGGGTGTCAATATATTCGGACGAACCGAAACGGAGCGTATGCAGATCACGGAGAATAGTCTTTCCAATCCCTGCGTTTACGATTCCCGTTATCCCGGCGGCAATGGCGGTCTCAATAATTTCTGTGAGTTTTATCTCGATTTCGGACATCCTCATGACGAGGTTACGGAGTACAAGCGCAGTCTTTCGCTAAACTGCGCCGTGGCGAGAACGGAATACGTCTACGGCGGCGTCCGCTATACGCGCGAGCATTTCACGAGCTATCCCGACCGTGTTTTCGTGACGAGAGTCACGGCGGATCGGAAGGGCGCGCTGAATATGACCGTCCGTCCCGAAATTCCGTATGTTTCGCCGTATCTCATGGACGAGGGCGACGGTATGGGAAAAACGGGCGAGATTTCCGTTTCGGAGAATATCATCACGCTTTCGGGTGAAATGGAGTTTTATAAGATCGCGTACGAGGGGCGGATCGCCGTGATTTCCGAAGGCGGCGCCGTGATCGCAAATGAAAAAACGATCGATATCAAGGGCGCGGACAACGCGCTTCTGATCATGGCGGTCGGCACGAATTACAAGATGGAACGGCGCGTTTTCCTCGAGCGAGATCCGAAAAAGAAGCTCGAACCCTATCCGCATCCGCATGAAAAGGTAACGGAGATCATGGACCGCGCTCTCGGCTATTCCTATGAGGAGCTTTTGCAAAGACACGTTGAGGATTACAAGTCTCTGATCGAACGCGCGGCGATCGATCTCGGCGGAGAAGTGCCTTCGATCCCGACGGATGCTCTCGTGCAGGCTTACAGAGACGGCAAGATCGATCGCTATCTGGAGGAGATGTATTTTACGTACGGCAGATATCTGCTGATCGCTTCCTCCCGTCCCGGCACGTATCCCGCGAATCTGCAGGGCACGTGGAACCGATACGCAAGCGCCCCCTGGTCGTCGGGATATTGGCATAATATCAACGTGCAGATGAATTATTGGCCCGCCTTCAATACGAATCTTTGCGAGATGTTCCAACCTTATATGCAGTATTTTGATTCCTATCGTCCGATATCGGAGCATTATGCGGATCTGTACGTGGAACAGTTTTTCCCCGAGAATCTGACGGAAAAGGGAACGAACGGTATTTCCATCGGTACGGCGGCGTGGCTCTATCGCATTACGGGCGTGGCAACGCCTCCCGACGGACATTCCGGTCCGGGTACTTGCGCGTTTACCGCGAAGCTCTTTACGGATTATCTCGAGTTTTCGCAGGATGAAAGCCATTTGAAAGATATCGTCTATCCTGCCAATTACGGCGTGGCGAAGCTCCTCTCCAAAACGATGGAGGAGCAGGAGGACGGAAAGCTTCTCGTCAAATACTCCGCTTCTCCCGAGCAGTATACGAACGGCAAAAACGGAAGCTATTATTGGACGAAGGGCTGCGCGTTCGATCAGCAGATGGCGTACGAATGTTACAAGGATACGATCATGCTCGCCGATAAGCTCGGCGTTGAGGACGATTTCATCCGCAAGCTGAAAGCGGATATCGACAAGCTGGATCCCGTGATCATCGGCGCATCCGGTCAAGTCAAGGAATACAGAGAAGAGGTGAATTACGGTGATATCGGTGAATATCACCACCGCCACATTTCTCACCTCGTCGGACTTTATCCCGGCACGATCATCAATCGCAACGTCCCCGAATGGCTCCGTGCGGCAGAGTATTCTCTGAACGAGCGCGGTGACGTTTCGACAGGATGGTCGACCGCCCACAAGCTCAATGCGTGGGCGCGTATCAAAAACGGAAAGCGCGCGTTCGATCTTCTGACCATGCTCCTTTCCAAATGTACGCTCCCGAATCTTTGGGACAGCCATCCTCCGTTCCAGATCGACGGCAACTTCGGCGGTACCGCAGGTATTGCGGAAATGCTCATGCAGAGTCACGAGGGATATATCCATCTGCTCCCCGCATTGCCGGATGAGTGGAAGAACGGCCGTTTCGACGGTCTGACCGCGCGCGGCGGCTTTGCCGTTTCTGCGGAATGGCAGAACGGGGAAGTGATGGGGATCAAGGCGGTATCCTCCGTCGGCGCCAAGCTGAAGATCTTCGCAAACGGCGTATTCGTCGAATACGAAACCGAAAAGGGTGAAGAAGTGAAGCTCGTAAAAACGAAAGAAGGCTTTGTAAAAGCCTGAATACAAAAAGGCTCTGATCGCATGGCGATCAGAGCCTTAAAATTTGATTTACTCGGGCTTGCATACGACGGAAAATTCTTCGCATACGACGTTCATGTCGGTTGTGAACACAAGTCCGACTTTGTTCAATGCTTTCGTAAAGAATTTTTCATGCACCTCTCTCCAATGAGCCAGAGAGCGATCACCCTCGCCCTCTTTGTATGCGTGCTCTTCGGTGACTTCGTCGAATGGAACTACCGTGACCTTCGTGGTTTTGATCACGCAAACGGCGTTATCTTTTGCGTCTAAAATGACACTGTAAACATCGGCTAAAGGAAAAGCCTCGTTTTTTAATTCGTATAAAGGATACGCCGAGGAGGTGGCGGTTTTCGTGCCGATCGCAACCAAATGAGCAAGCTCATCCGAAGCTGAACCAAACGACCATGCATCGTAATCGTCGGCAATGTTATATAGATCGTTTTCCACGATAAATTGAGTCCAAAGTTCTTTTCCTGTCATTGTTGTTTTATATTCTCCTTGGCGGTTCTGCATGAAGCAATCAATAATTTGCGAATATTACCGCATAGTTTTTCGGCGTATTGATAGGATGGTTCGTCGATTCGTTTTGTTTCACACAGTAGCTTCAGCCAATAACTTGTTTCATTAGATTCTTTTAAGGCAATTTCCAATTTTGCAATGAAGTCCTTTTTGCTTTGCGCATACTGCGCTTCATGGATATTTGCACCGACGGATGTGCCTGCTCTTGCAAGTTGATCGGCCATATAAGAGCTTTTGGGTGTGGTTATATTGTCCACAAGATTAACGATAACGACGGCAAATTCAAATGATAGATCAAGCAATTTGTTGTTGGACATAAAAAATTCTCTTTCTGATAAGAAAAGATTAACAATGATATATCGCAAGAGCGACATGATATACGGATTCTCCGTATGATATATTTGCGCTGCAAATATGATATAATATCCGTTCCTTTATACGCGAAGCGTATATCACCTGCGAAGCAGATATCATATCGAGGATATATCACCCGTTCCGAAAGGACCGGATATCATTAAAAAATCCCTTTCGTCTATCGACAAAAGGGATTTTTATGGTGCCGGTGGCGGGGGTCGAACCCGCACCCTGTCGCCAGGACCGGATTTTGAGTCCGGCACGTCTGCCAATTCCATCACGCCGGCGGATGGTACTTATGTAGTATAACACACACTAAAAATATTTGCAAGAGTTTTTTATAATATATTGTATTTTTACTTTAGTAATATTATAATGGTAACAGATATTAAACGAGGTGATTTTTATGAAACGAACACAACTAAAAGACCGACTGCTTCCCTGCTACACCAAAGGCGAAGAATGCATGAATATGGTGACCCATATTGCCGGGGGCGGACTGGCAATCATCGGCAGTATTCTCTGTATGCTGGTTGTCT
>JAZRLQ010000177.1:0-2162 GCA_045646925.1 Eubacteriales bacterium | reverse complement strand
AATGGCATTCACAGGTATGCGTTTGTTCCACCACTAATCATTCGGGGAAAGCTCCGAACGTTCTTTTGGCTCGCTTGGCTGAACGGGCGGAGCTTTCCGCGCGGATCATATTCGCCGGCTGAAATATTGCCGGCGGACTTGCTTTACAAGATAAAATATTCCAAAGGGAAAGGAAATATAGCATTATGAAATTGATGGTAGTCGGCGGCGGTGGCCGCGAACACGCGATTATCAAAAAACTCAAAGAAAATCCCGCTGTAGAGGTGATCTACGCGCTTCCCGGTAACGGCGGTATGGCAGACGATGCCGTTTGCGTAAACATCGGAGCGAAGGATATCGAGGGTATCACCGCTTTCGCAAAGGAAAACGCAATTGATTTTGCCGTCGTCGCACCCGACGATCCGTTGGTGCTTGGCGCTGTTGACGCATTGGAGGCGATCGGCATTCCCGCCTTCGGTCCCCGCGCAAATGCGGCGATCATCGAAGGCAGTAAGGTCTTCTCCAAAAATCTGATGAAGAAATACGGCATTCCCACAGCCTCCTACGAGGTTTTCGATAATATGGATAAGGCTCTCGCTTACCTCGAGACTGCTCCCATTCCTACGGTTATCAAAGCAGACGGTCTCGCGCTCGGTAAGGGCGTTATCATTGCACAGACCCGCGACGAAGCAATGGACGCGGTTCGTTCCATGATGGAGGACAAAATTTTCGGTGCTTCCGGTAGCCGTGTCGTTATCGAAGAATTCCTGACCGGTCCCGAGGTTTCCGTTCTCTCCTTCACGGACGGCAACGTCGTGATCCCCATGATCTCCTCTATGGACCACAAGCGCGCAGGCGATAACGATACCGGTCTCAATACCGGCGGTATGGGTACGATCGCTCCGAACCCCTATTATACCGACGATATCGCAAAGCTCTGCATGGATACCATTTTCATCCCGACGATGAACGCTATGAACGCAGAAGGCAGAACCTTCAAGGGTTGTCTCTACTTCGGTCTTATGCTCACCCCCAAGGGTCCCCGCGTGATCGAATACAACTGCCGCTTCGGTGACCCCGAAACGCAGGTCGTTCTTCCTCTTCTGGAAAGCGATCTTCTCACCGTTATGATGGCGACGGCAAACGGTACGCTTTCTGAAACGGAAGTGAAATTCAGCGATAAGTCCGCTTGCTGTGTTATCGTAGCTTCCAAGGGCTATCCCGTGAAATACGAAAGCGGTTGCCCCATGACGCTTCCCGCAGACGATGAAAACGGCTTCATCTACGTTGCAGGCGCGAAAAAGACAGAAAACGGTCTCGTCAGCGCAGGCGGACGTGTTCTCGGTGTCGTTTCCGTTGCGGATACGCTTGAAAACGCTGTCAAGGCAGCTTACGCAAAGACGGAAACCGTTGATTTCGCAAACGGCTTCTACCGTCACGACATCGGCGCGAGAGCTCTCGCGGCTTTGAAATAATTTCCCCAAAAATTTCGTTTTGATAAAACATACTTTCACGAAAGGAATGTATTACGATGGTTTACAGAGTTTACGTTGAGAAGAAAGCAGAGCTTGCAAGGGAAGCAAAATCGGCTCTTTCCGATATCCGCGGCTTGCTCGGCATTACTTCTCTTGAAAATATCCGCGTTCTGAACCGTTACGACGTAGAAAACATTGAAGCCGCTCTTTTTGAGTCCTGCAAAGGCACCGTTTTCTCCGAGCCCCAGCTCGATATCGTAACGAGTGATCTTGAAAACGACGGCGCTTACGTTTTCGCCGTTGAATATCTCCCCGGTCAGTTCGACCAGAGAGCAGACTCCGCGGCGCAGTGCATCCAGATCATTTCCGAGGGCGAACGTCCCGTCGTTCGTACCGCTAAGATTTACCGCCTTTACGGCGATCTTTCCGCAGAGGACATCGCGCGCATCAAGAAGTACGTGATCAACCCCGTGGAATGCCGCGAAGCATCCATGGAGCTTCCCGCAACCTTGAAGCCCGTATATGAAATTCCCACCGAGGTTGCGACCCTCGACGGCTTCATCGATCTTGATAAAGACGGTCTTGCCGCAATGATCCGTGATATGGGTCTTGCTATGGACGAAGGCGATATCGCGTTCTGCCAGGATTACTTCAAGACCGAGGGCAGAAACCCCACGATCACCGAAATCAAGATGATCGATACCTACT
>JAZRLQ010000176.1:0-4479 GCA_045646925.1 Eubacteriales bacterium | reverse complement strand
GTGCCCATGATTTCGGGTGTGAGCTTTTCGATGGAAACGACGTCTTCGGGGAATCCTGCGCTTTTTACTCTGATGACGGGCTCGTCTGTCTTTTTGACGATGGCGATGATATCGAGATCGATGGAAGCGGCGAGAACTTTTCCGTAGTTGTGGTCGGTGTGGTTTCCGCAGATTTCACTGCGTCCTGCTACGGAAAAAACGGAAAGCTCGTCTGTTTCGCCGTAAATGTTTTCGAATTCGTCGAAAGCTGCGTTGTAGCGAGCTTTTACAAATTCTGCGTTTCTGCTTGCATAAATTTTTGCAAGCACGTCGGCGGATTTTTCAAAAAAATCTGTTCTGTTAAACATGATTATTCTCCGTTGTTATGTTTTATTTTTTCTGTTTTGAGGCTTGGCGTTTTTCGTGTTTTTGATGGGTGTGCTTACGTGAGCGCGTTTTGACAGCGTTTGCGTGGGTTGTTTGTTCTGCGTGCCGGCTTTTCCTTTGTAAGAGGATTGGTTTTTGGAGGGCGCTTCGGGGCGGATCAGACAGTTTTCTCCGTATCCGATCAGATCACTTCTGCCTGCCTTGCGGAGCGCGGCGATGACGATCTGTCTGTTTTCGGGGCGGAAATACTGGAGAAGCGCTCTCTGTTGCGCCTTTTCTTCTTTCGTTTTCGGGACGAAGATCGGCTTTTCGGTATAAGGATCCAGTCCGGTATAGAACATACAAGTTGAGATCGTTCCGGGCGTGGGGTAGAAGTCCTGCACTTGCTCCGGGTGTAAGCCTTCTTTTTTAAGGAAGAGTGCAAGCTCGATTGCGTCTTCAGGCTTGCTTCCGGGGTGGGGAGACATGAGGTAGGGAACGAGGTATTGCTTCTTGTCCATGCTCTTGGTAAGCTCGTAGAAGCGATGGCGGAATTTTTCGTAAACCTCGATATTGGGCTTGCCCATTGCATTCAAAACGTTGTTTGAGCAATGTTCAGGTGCGACCTTGAGCTGTCCACTGACGTGATAGCGGACAAGATCCTTGAAAAACTCCTCGTTTTGATCAAGAATCAAATAATCGAATCGAATTCCTGAACGGATGAATACTTTTTTGATGCCCGGGATCGCGCGCATACGGCGAAGAATGCGCAGATATTCACTATGATCGACAACGAGATTTTTGCAAGGTTGGGGAGCAAGGCACTTTCTGCCTTTGCACATACCGCGTTTTTCCTGTCCTCTGCAGGAAGGCTGACGGAAGTTTGCTGTGGGCCCGCCGACGTCGTGTATATAGCCTTTGAAATCGGGAAGCTTCGTCAGCATTTCTGCTTCCTTGATGACGGAGTCTTCACTT
Source organism: Eubacteriales bacterium (assembly GCA_045646925.1). GTDB lineage: Bacteria > Bacillota > Clostridia > Oscillospirales > CAG-272 > QALR01. Next base: position 3,159 of record JAZRLQ010000176.1, on the reverse strand, counting down.
CTTGTGGTGATCGCTCTTCCTTGATGGTAAGCGATCGCGCAGAAATTGCAGGCGCCGTAGCAACCACGGACGTGATTGACGGAAAACTTAACCTCTTCTATGGCGGGAACGCCTCCGAGAGCCTCGTACGAGGGGTGATAGTTTCTTTCATAGGGAAGCTCATAAACGTGGTCAAGCTCTTCTGTCTCAAGAGGGGGAGAAGGAGGGTTTTGTACAACGATTTTTTTACCGTGTCTCTGAATGATCGTTTTTCCTCTGACGGCATCGTGTTCATCCTGCTGGATGCGACAAGAGCGCGCATACGCGAGGTAACCCTCGGGTGTCTGGGATTTGACTTCGTCAAAGGGAGGACATTCGACGGAAGAGGGGATATAAGTATATTCATCTGTAGGAACGGCGTAAGCCGTACCGAGAATGTCGTGCATCATCGAAATGGGTTCGCCGTCTTGCAGACGTCGTGCGATTTCGATAACTTGATGTTCGCCCATACCGAACATCAGAAGATCGGCGCTGGTGTCGATCAGAACGGAAGGGCGAACGGCGTTATCCCAATAATCGTAATGAGCGAATCGACGCAGAGACGCTTCCAATCCGCCGATACAAAGCGGAATATCTCCGTAAACGCGGCGGATCGCTTTACAATATACAGTGACGGCGCGGTCGGGACGTTTTCCTGCAATGCCGCCGGCAGTATAATAGTCATCGCTACGTTTTCGTTTTGCGGCGGTGTAGTGCGCGACCATTGAGTCAATGTTGCCGCCGTTTACAAAGAATGCGAGTCGCGGTCTTCCGAAACGACGATAGTCATCGTCGTTTTGCGGTTGAGAAAGGATACAAACTCGGAAGCCTTGATCCTCCAGAACGCGGGAAACGATCGCCGTTCCAAAACTGGGATGGTCAACGTAAGCGTCACCGGTGACGACGACGATATCGGGAGTATCCCAGCCGCGAGCGATCATTTCTTCTTTTGTAATAGGAAGAAAAGCCATAATGACTCCTTTATTGAAGAAAGTATGATTTTATGCTTTGAAGAAAGCGTAGAAGAGCTTGGTCATGTAGTAGCAGTCATCCGTACCGCCAAGCTCGCGGACTGCGTGCATGGAGAGAGAAGGATTACCGATGTCGATGGTAAGAATGCCATGCTCGGAGGAAAGGATCGGGCCGATGGTGCCGCCACCCTTGACGTCGCTGCGGTTGTTGAAGATTTGATAAGGAATGTCGTTCTTTTCGCAGAGTAGCTTGAACACTGCGGTGCCCTTGGAGGAGGTAGCGTAGGACTGCGTGTAGGAAAGCTTCAATACAGGACCTTTGTTAAGGAATACGGGGAGCGCCATTTCGTGATTTGCGGGATAAGAGGGGTGCGTTGCGTGTGCCATGTCTGCAGAGAGCGCGATCGTTTTGGAGAGCGCGCGATATTTGTCTTCCGCGGTGTAGCCGAGCTTTTCGCAAATACGGTCGATGATCTGCATGATGGTATTGCAACGGGCGCCGCGGTTGGAGTTGGATCCGCATTCTTCGTGGTCAAATGCGACTGCGATATCAGAAGCACCGCAATTGTCCTTGCATTCGATGAAGCCCGCCATGATCGCGTGAGACATTGCGGCGTCATCGAGTCTTGCGACGGAGATGAATTCCTCGTTTGCGCCAACGAAGCATCCGTCGAAGAATTCGTAAGGTGCAAGCTCAAAGCTGAGAATGTCGGAAGCGTTTACACCCATGTATTCTGCGAGGTAAGAAAGGAACTTAGGTTTTCCTTCGCTGTTCTGCGCGAAGAAGGGAAGGAGTTCTGTCTGAATATTGAATTTGGCGCCGTCGTTAACGCCTTTGACAACGTGGATTGCGGCGCTGGGGATGATGAGAAGAGGCTTCTTGATGTTAACGTTGACTGCTTTTGCTTCTCCGTTTTCATCCTTTACGAAAACTCGTCCTGCGAGTCCGAGGGGACGGTCGAGCCAACCGTGAACGATGAGACCGCCGTATCCTTCCAAAGTCATACGTTCGATACCCATATCGATTTTGGAGGGAACGGTTTTGATACGGAAGCCAGGAGCGTCCTGATGAGCGGCGCCGATACGGAAACCGGTTTCTCTGGGATCACCGCAAATACGGAAAGCGGCGCACTGAGTACCTTCTTTTGTGAAGTAGTAGGATTTTCCTTTTTCAATATTCCATGCATCGCTTTCATTGAGTTGGATCGCACCCGAATCGTCGAGCATTTTTACAAGCTCGTCTGTGGACTGAAAAGCGGTAGGAGCATTGTTCAGAAAGTCGAGAAGATTTTGAGCATACTGTTTTTTTGTGTTCATGATCTGCACCATTCCTTTCAAGAAAAAAATGTATATGTTTTGAATTTTGTTTTTGTAAAAAAGCCTATATTTCTACCGATTATACTTCTATTTTATCATAAAATCTTTTCGGTATCAAGCAATTTGTGAAAAAAACTATGGAAATCCGAGGCTCTTGCTTGACTTTATCGAGATGCATATAATAATAAGGATAATGTTTGTCAATGCAAAGGAGAGGGAGCCGATGGAATTTCCTTATTATACCGAAGAGCGTATTGAAAACGACGTCAAAATAATTTATGTCTTTGAACTTGATCCCAAAAGCGCCTATGATCACTGCGTGCGATTTTCATAAGAAAAAGGACTATACTTATAAAAATGGAAGCGACTCGGTCGATGAAGAACAGCGGTACCGCTTGGGAAAATTCAGATGAAAGGGAATGCTACTGTAGTTTTTTAAGAAATTCTCAAAAAACTTTTCACGGAATTTCAAAAATTTTTTTAAGAAAATCGGGCAAAAAAGGGTTGAAATCAAAAAAGACGAAAAGAAAATGAGAAAGAAAATGGCAGAAAAGTGTTTGTTTTGCATATATACGAAACAAAATATATATGCAAGTGAAATCAAATGAAAAAGGATGAAAAAAGTTTGAAAAAATATGAAAAACTTTTAAAAAAGGTATTGACAAATGAAAACGTATATGATATACTACATGAGCGCTCGACGGAAGAGCGACAAAAACAACGGTCCTTGAAAATTGAACAACAACAAATAAGAACGAATTAAATTCTCGTTAATAAACTTTGAACACAAAGTACTAAAGTAAGAAGCTTAGAATTAAGACTCTGAAAAAACGATTTTAACTTATCCGCAAGG
>JAZRLQ010000175.1:0-2346 GCA_045646925.1 Eubacteriales bacterium | reverse complement strand
CCGTGTACCATGGAGCAGATCAAGGCATATAAACCCGCCACGAACAGCATCAGCTCCGGGCAGGTTCTGTCTAAGCCTTACACGTGGCAGCAAACACAGTTGATCGTAAAAGAAATGGCGGATCTCTTGGCATACGATCTTGTAGAACGGGGCGTGGTAACCGATCAGGTCACCTTAACCATCGGTTACGATGCAGAAAACTTATCTGATCCCGTTCGTGCCGCAGCGTTCGCAGGAAGCACGGCGAAGGATCATTACGGACGCAACGTGCCCAAGCACGCCCACGGAACGGAAACCTTGGCGCAATATACCTCCTCCGGGAAACAAATTGTCGCCGCCATGACAAAGATTTTCAACCGCGTAACAGATCCCTCCTTGCTGGTTCGTCGTGTTACCTTATGCGCCAATCGAATTTTGCCGACCGAAAAAGCCCCCGTAAAGCACGAAGAGATGCAGCTGGAAATGTTCTCGGATATTATCGCCTGCGAAACGCTCCGACAGCAGGAGAGGGACTCCGCAGAAGCAGAGAGACGCTTGCAAAAAGCCGTTCTCTCCATGAAACAAAAGTACGGAAAAAACATTCTTTTGAAGGGAATGAACTTAGAGGAAGGCGCTACCGCGCAAGAAAGAAATCGGCAGATCGGAGGCCACAGAGCGTAAAGAATGAAATATAACAGCACCCTCTTAACCATCCCGCGTCCCGCTTCTCGTAAAAGGAAGCGTATGCCCCTTGAAAATCGCGCGGCGCAATTCGCCCCCTTTGCCGCCCTAACGGGCTTCGAAGCGAAAATCACAGAGGTTTGCCGCTTCACGGAGCTTCGTTTGCATCCCGCAGAGGACCTACAACGGGAATTGGAGTTCAAGCTCAATCTCTTGCACAAAATCGAGCATTCACATCCTTTTGTAACGATCCGCTATTTTCTATCGGACAATACCAAAGAAGGCGGTGCGTTTTTTGCTGCACGAGGCGTCCTTTCGGTCATAGATCAGCAAGCATCGCTTTTGCATCTCGAAGGGAAGCCCCCTATTGCACTTCACAGCATCTGCGAGATAGACAGCCCGCTTTTTAACCGAAGCAGACCATAAAAAACGTCGGCACCTTAATGCCGACGTTTTTGCTTATGATGGGGGAGTGAACGGGATAAACTGATTCAAAATACCGTGAACAACGTATCGGGAATCAGTGTTAGAACCGTTGGTACAGGTAATCAGAGTACAGATCCTGCTCTGAGAATTATATTCGCGGTTGGTTTTCACATTCGATTCCTTTGCAATCTGCTTCAAAAACTTTTTGTAATCCGATTCACTGGTAAAAAGCGTTCTGGCAAACTGATTGCTATCATCTACGTAGAAGCTGAATATGTCATAGATATATACACCTTCATGCGTGTAAATCTCAATTTGCGTAGTTTGGACAAGGGTTTTAACGGAAGCATCGTTACACCAAGTCTTTAAGGTGTTGAACATACTGCCGTCTCGCATATTATGACCGTAGATAACCATGTTGTAATTGGAATAATAGTTATCCAAAATAGAGCAGTCAGCAAAGATACTTCCGGAACGGGATTCATCGCCTTTATAGTTATGATTTAAATAAAAGTCGTTATCCTTACCTTTCATCAGCGGATAATTGATGTTGGTATCGGACATAAAAATCCATCCGTACATCTCGTCGTATTCCGCAGATTTTTCAATAAAATTCAAATAATAACTATTGTAATGCTGCGCTTTATCGGGAGGGATAATATCCGACGGCATATAGTCCTCATATTCGCCGTCAGCATTCAGCATCTCCAAAACGGTAGGCATAGAATTAGGCTCTTTCAAATTGGTAGCGTGCAAGACGGTAATATAATAGTCCTCGTCGACACGAAGATCCTCGTACACCTCTTCCGCTTGTTGATCCTCAAACATTTTGCTCCCGATCCTAAATGCGGAATATCCCATAAGTCCGATACAAAAAGCAATAATCAAGCTTCGTATGAGCAGGGAAATGATCTGAGATCCCTTGCGGGATTTTTCCCTTTGCTTTAAATTGACAACCGTATAACAATCAACGGAATCCGCAAAGCGAGTTTCCGTTTCTGCCTCCTCGGGGAGGTTGATTTCATCATGATTCGTAAGACCACACCGCCAAACTGTAATATGTTGACCATAGTATACACCGAACTATACAAAAGAACAAGGCTTTTTTGTGAATTTTTTTCGAAACTTGCAAAAATAAATGAATTCACGAATATGTGTTGACAATTTGAAAAAAAATGCTACAATATATAGTATCTAAAAATGCGTGTATATACACGGAGGAAAAAAGAAATGGCACTGAAAAATTCCAAAAAAGTTTCC
>JAZRLQ010000174.1:0-4725 GCA_045646925.1 Eubacteriales bacterium | reverse complement strand
GGCCTCCGACTTCCAGTCGAATACGGGCATGAAGTTGTAGCATACCATGTGAATGTCTGCCTGTCCGAGTCTTTCGAGAGTCGTGATGTAGTTTGCGATGTGTTCGTCGCGCTTCGGTCCTGCGGTCTTGATATCGTCACTGATGTTTACGCTTTCGATACCTTCAACCTTCAAACCTGCAGCCTCGACCTCTGCCTTCATAGCGAGGATCTTGTCCATTTCCCATGCTTCGCCGGGAACGGAATCATACAGAGTCGTGATAACGCCGGTTACACCGGGGATCTGGCGGATTTGCTTCAAGGTTACGGTATCGTGTCCCGTACCGTACCATCTGAGAGTCATTTTCATAATATTTCTCCTATCTGCCTTTTGGCATAAATTTTACTTTTTTAAAATTTGATCTTTACTGAAATTCAAGAATTTCACTCAGTATATAATTGGAGATCAAAAGTCCCTTTCTGGACAATCGATATCCCGTTTTCGTTTTCAAAATATATTCTTTTTCGATAAACGGCATCATCTTCTCGAGATAACGCGCTTCAAAATCATCCCCGAAGCGCTCTCCGTATTCAATAATATCAATACCGAGGCGTAAGCGGAATCCAAGCATGACGTATTGCCAAGCAACGTCCTCGTAAGTCAGATAACCAAATTCATCGTACAAATTGTCTCTTTGAAGCGGATCGGCAATGAATGCGTCGATATCCTTCTTGTAAGAGAAGCGTTTTCCCTCAAAGAAGGAGTGCGCCGCAGGACCGAATCCAAGATAATCCCTGCATTTCCAGTTTTTCAGATTGTGATTACACTCGAAACCGGGTTTGGAAAAATTGCTGATCTCATATTGCAGAAATCCGGCTTCTTCCAATTTTTGTGTAGAGGTCAAATACATATCCGCCTGCGTATCCTCGACGGGAATAAAATTTTCTATATTTTCCTCTCTTCCGAAGGGGGTTTCGGGTTCAATTTTCAGTCCGTAGAAGGAAATATGATCCGGATCCAGAGAAATTACGTAATCCAAGGTATCGGAAAGCGATTGCTCCGTCTGATCGGGGATCGCATACATAATATCCACGTTGATGTTCTGAAATCCCTCCAGACGGGCAAGGAGAAACGAATTCTCGAAATCCTCTCTCGTGTGGATCCTTCCGAGACGCTTCAGTTCCCCTGCATTCGCGCTCTGCAAACCAATACTGAGACGATTAATACCCGCTTCGTGATACGCAGAAAGCTTTTCCGGATCTAACGTACCGGGATTTGCCTCCAGCGTGATCTCCGCTTCGTCGGAAACGCGGAACACCGAACGGATCGTTTTCAGAATCCGCACGATATCCTCGCCCGCGAGCAAGGACGGCGTGCCTCCGCCAAAGTAGATCGTATCGACGAGTTTATTTTTTGCTTCCGATCGGAAACTCTTGATCTGCGCGATCAGCGCGGCGGCGTAAGCCTCTCTGCGTGAAAGATCGCACAAGGAATAGAAATCACAGTATTCGCATTTTTTAACGCAAAATGGAATGTGGACATAAATGCTGAGTTTTTCCATCATAAAAGAGACATTCCTCTCGTTTGAAAATTTTTTATTCGCCTCTGTTTATTCATCGTCAAGCTTGAGAACCGCCATGAAGGTTTCCGGAGGAACCTCTACGGAACCGAGCTTACGCATCTTCTTTTTACCTTCCTTCTGTTTTTCAAGAAGCTTTTTCTTTCTGGTAATGTCACCGCCGTAGCACTTCGCAAGAACGTCTTTTCTCATCGCCTTGACGGTTTCTCTTGCAATAACTCTGCCTCCGACCGATGCCTGAATCGGAACCTCGAAGAGCTGTCTCGGAATATTTTCCTTCAGCGATTCCGCGATCTTTCTGCCGCGCGCGTAAGCCTTGTCCGAGTGAACGATAAAGGAAAGCGCGTCCACGACCTCGAGATTGAGGAGGATCTCCAATTTCACGAGCTTACTTTCTCTGTAGCCGTCAAACTCGTAGTCGAGCGAAGCGTAGCCTTTACTGCGGCTCTTCAGCGCGTCAAAGAAGTCATACACGATCTCATTCAAGGGGAGAATATAGTGCAACTCCACACGGGTCTTATCGAGATATTTCATATCGATAAAGATACCTCTGCGCTCCTTGCAAAGCTCCATGATTCCTCCCATATAGTCCGTCGGCGTGATGATATTGCCTCGGACGACGGGTTCTTCTGCCGTCTGGATCTCGTCGGGAGTCGGATAGTTTGCAGGGTTATCGATATATTTGACGTCGCCGTTTTTGTAAGTTACTTTATAAATTACGCTGGGCGCCGTCGTAACGAGATCGAGATTGAACTCTCTCTCCAGACGCTCCGCAATGATCTCCATGTGGAGCAAGCCGAGGAAGCCGCAACGGAAGCCGAAGCCGAGCGCAATACTCGTTTCCGGTTCAAACGTCAGCGCCGCATCGTTGAGCTGCAATTTTTCAAGCGCGTCGCGAAGATCGGGATATCTCGCGCCGTCCGCGGGATAGATACCCGCATAAACCATGGGAAGCGCTTCCTTGAATCCGGGGAATGCTTCATCCGTCGGATTTTCCGCGTCGGTCACCGTATCACCTACGCGCGTATCCGCAACGCTCTTAATGCTCGCGGTGATATAGCCAACCTCGCCTGCGGAGATCTGCTTTGCGGGCGCGAGACCGAACGCCGACATATAGCCGACCTCAACGACGTCGAATTCCGCGCCGGTATTCATCATGCGGATCTTCGTTCCCTCGCGCACCGTACCGTCGAGAATGCGGACGTAAACGACAACGCCGCGATAGGAATCGTAATAGGAGTCGAAAATGAGCGCTTTGAGCGGAGCATCCTCGTCGCCCTCGGGCGCGGGAATATCCGTTACGATCTTCTCGAGAACGTCACCGATATTGAGACCGGTTTTTGCGGAAACCGCAGGGCAATCCTCCGCGGGAATACCAATAACCTCCTCAATTTCCGTACGAACGCCGGGAATATCTGCGCTCGGAAGGTCGATTTTATTGATAACGGGAATGATCTCAAGATCATTCTCCAACGCGAGATACGTATTCGCCAGCGTCTGCGCCTCGATGCCCTGCGTTGCGTCCACAACGAGAAGCGCGCCCTCGCAAGCGCGGAGCGAACGGGACACCTCGTAATTGAAGTCAACGTGTCCGGGCGTATCGATCAAGTTCAGATCGTATATATTTCCGTCCTTGGCTTCGTATTTCACCTTGACGGCTCTTGCTTTAATCGTAATACCGCGCTCACGTTCGATGTCCATGTTGTCGAGAAGCTGTTCTTCCATCTCTCTGGTGGAAACGCTTTGCGTTGCCTCCAGCAAGCGGTCCGCAAGCGTACTCTTACCATGGTCAATATGCGCGATAATTGAAAAATTTCGGATTTTATCCTGTCTTTGCATAAACCTTGCCATACCTTTCATGAAAAGTATACTTTACATTATATCTTATTTTATATTATAACACGGTTTTTATTGATTTTCAAGATAATTTTTATCAATGAGCATTATTTATCGTTCAATATGTCGAAAAATATAATATCTTTCAAAAATCACTTGCTACGCGCGAAAATATATGGTATAATAAAGTATCAAAGAGTTTTTTCACCTATATATATAAAAGAAAGGATGATTCTCATGGTAGATCAAAACATCAAATTTATCACTGAATACGACAAAGAAGTCGGTGAAGCAATGGGCCTTGAGCTCGCTCGTCAGAGACGCGGCATTGAGCTGATCGCTTCCGAAAACTTCGTTTCCGAGCCCGTTATGGCGGCAATGGGCAGCGTTCTCACAAACAAATATGCAGAAGGCTATCCCACCAAGCGTTACTACGGCGGTTGCGAATGCGTAGATATCGTTGAAAATATCGCTCGCGAACGCGCGTGCAAGCTCTTCGGCGCAGAACACGCAAACGTTCAGCCCCACAGCGGCGCGCAGGCAAACACTGCCGTTTATTTCGCGCTCCTTCAGCCCGGCGACACCGTTCTCGGCATGAACCTTGCTCACGGCGGTCACCTCACTCACGGTTCTCCCGTTAACATTTCCGGCTGCTACTACAACTTCGTTCCCTACGGCGTTGATCCCGCAGACGGCAAGATCAACTACGAAGCGCTCCGCGAAACCGCTCTCGAATGCAAGCCCAAGCTCATCGTTGCAGGCGCTTCCGCTTATCCCCGCGCAATCGATTTCGAAAAGATGGGCGCCATTGCAAAGGAAGTAGGCGCATACTTCATGGTTGATATGGCTCACATCGCAGGTCTCGTTGCAGCAGGTCTTCACCCCAACCCCGTTCCCTATGCAGACATCGTTACGACCACCACGCACAAAACTCTCCGCGGTCCCCGTGGCGGTATGATCCTTTGCAGAGAAGAACTCGCGAAGAAGATCGACAAGGCGATCTTCCCCGGCACGCAGGGTGGTCCTCTCATGCACACCATCGCTGCTAAGGCAGTTTGCTTCGGCGAAGCTCTCAAGCCCGAATTCAAGGCTTACCAGGAGCAGATCGTAAAGAACGCGAAGGCGCTCGAAAAAGCACTCCTCGCAGAAGGCTTCGATCTCGTTTCCGGCGGTACGGATAACCACCTCCTTCTCGTTGACCTTCGTCCCATGAACATCACCGGCAAGGAACTCGAAAAGCGTCTTGACGAGGTTTACATCACCGTAAACAAGAACTCCATTCCCGACGATCCCCAGAGTCCCTTCGTTACCAGCGGTATCCGCGTAGGTAC
>JAZRLQ010000173.1:0-29647 GCA_045646925.1 Eubacteriales bacterium | reverse complement strand
AAGGAACGGTTACGGCTTTACCGTCCACGGGCTTCAAGAAGTTGTTTGCGGGAAGCATAAGGAATCTTGCTTCCGCCTGCGCTTCGTTGGAAAGCGGAACGTGTACAGGCATCTGGTCACCGTCGAAGTCCGCGTTAAATGCGGTACAAACGAGAGGATGGAGCTTGATCGCTCTACCTTCAACGAGGACGGGCTCGAACGCCTGAATGGAAAGACGGTGAAGCGTAGGCGCACGGTTCAGAAGAACGGGGTGGTCCTTGATTACGTTTTCAAGTGCATCCCATACTTCAGGACTTGCTTTGTCTACCTTCTTCTTTGCGTCTCTGATGTTGGAAGCGTTCTGTGTTTCAACGAGACGCTTCATAACGAAAGGCTTGAAGAGTTCAAGCGCCATTTCCTTAGGAAGACCGCACTGATAGATCTTCAGCGTAGGACCTACGACGATAACGGAACGACCGGAATAGTCAACACGTTTACCGAGAAGGTTCTGACGGAAACGACCCTGCTTACCGCGGAGGCTTTCAGAGAGGGATTTGAGCGGACGGTTGGAGGAGCCGGTCACGGGCTTACCATGTCTGCCGTTATCAATGAGCGCGTCAACTGCTTCCTGGAGCATTCTCTTTTCGTTCTTGATAATGATATCGGGAGCGTAGAGTTCAAGAAGCTTTTTGAGACGGTTGTTTCTGTTGATTACGCGGCGATACAGATCGTTAAGGTCGGAGGTTGCAAATCTGCCACCGTCCAGCTGTACCATTGCGCGAAGGTCCGGAGGAATAACGGGAAGAACGTCAAGAACCATCCACTCCGGCTTGTTGTTGGATTTGCGGAACGCTTCAACAACTTCGAGTCTCTTGATGATACGAAGCTTCTTCTGACCGCTTGCGGTGCTGAGCTCCGTTTTGAGCTGTACGGAAAGCTGTTCAAGGTCGAGTTCCTGAAGAAGCTCCTTGATCGCTTCCGCGCCCATGCCTACGCGGAAATCGTCTTCGTATTTTTCATACATCTGATGATATTCCGTTTCGGTGAGCATCTGTTTTTTCTCGAGAGGGGTATTACCCTGGTCAAGTACGATGTACTGACCAAAGTAAATAACCTTTTCAAGAAGTCTGGGAGAAATGTCAAGAAGCAGACCCATTCTGGAAGGGGTAGCCTTGAAATACCAGATGTGGGAAACGGGAGCGGCAAGCTCGATGTGTCCCATACGTTCACGACGAACCTTTTTGGTCGTTACCTGAACGCCGCATTTGTCACAGACTTTATCTTTATAACGTACTCTTTTATATTTACCGCACGCACATTCCCAGTCCTTTGTAGGTCCAAAGATCTTTTCGCAGAACAAGCCGTCGCGTTCGGGACGGAGTGTACGGTAGTTGATGGTCTCGGGCTTGGTTACCTCACCATAAGACCAACTTCTGATCATTTCGGGAGATGCCAGGCCAATCTTGATTGAATCAAAAACATTTTTACCCATCTTATCTCGCCTCCAATTTATTCTTCGTCGTAGTTATCGTCTTCGTATTCTTCATCAAATTCGTCATCGAATTCGTCCTCGGAATTTGCGAAAGACTCGTTGATCTCATCCTCGTCTACCATGGAGAAGTGAGCTTCGTCGCCTTCTTCGAGAACGGAGGGACCTACGTCTTCTTCGCTGACTTCGCGATCGTCGGTAACGTAACCGCGGTTATCCTCAAAGAGATCGTCGCCGATCTGAGAAAGCTCGATTTCTTCACCTGCGTCGTCGAGAACGCGGATATCCAGACCGAGAGACTGCAATTCCTTAACAAGAACGCGGAAGGATTCGGGAACACCCGGAGTAGGAATGTTCTGACCCTTGACGATCGCTTCGTAAGTCTTAACACGTCCCGTTACGTCGTCGGACTTAACGGTCAGGATTTCCTGAAGCGTGTAAGCGGCACCGTATGCTTCGAGTGCCCAAACTTCCATTTCACCGAAACGCTGACCGCCAAACTGCGCTTTACCGCCGAGAGGCTGCTGTGTTACGAGAGAGTAAGGACCAACGCTTCGAGCGTGGATCTTATCGTCAACGAGGTGATGGAGCTTCAGGTAGTACATGATACCAACGGTTACGGGGTTATCGAACGCCTCACCGGTACGGCCATCGTAAAGAATACGCTTACCGTCGACGGTCTTGAGCTTATGGTCTTCGATCATCTGCGCAACCCATGCTTTGTTTGCAAGTTTATCGTCACCGACGACCTCGTAGCGTTTTTCGCCCGTCTGTTCGTCGACGATTTCTTCATAGAATTTCTTACCGGTGAGCGCTTCGCCGCGGAGAACGGGTCTGAAGAGTCCCGCTACGGTGAGCATTTCGGTAATATCGCTTTCCTTCGCACCGTCGAACGCAGGAGTCATGACCTTGAAGCCAAGCTCTCTTGCCGCAATACCGAGGTGAACCTCAAGCACCTGACCGATGTTCATACGGGAAGGTACGCCCAGCGGGTTCAGTACGATGTCAAGCGGAGTACCGTCCTCGAGGAACGGCATATCTTCGGGGGGGAGGATTCTGGAAACGACACCTTTGTTACCGTGACGTCCCGCCATCTTGTCACCGACGGAGATCTTACGTTTCTGAGCGATGTAAACTCTGACGGACTGGTTTACGCCGGTCGGGAGTTCATCGGAATTTTCACGGGAGAATACGCGGACGTCAACGACGGTACCGGATTCACCGTGAGGCAAGCGCATAGAGGTATCTCTTACTTCTCTTGCCTTTTCGCCGAAGATCGCACGAAGGAGTCTTTCTTCAGCGGTCAGCTCGGTTTCACCCTTGGGCGTTACCTTACCGACGAGGATATCGCCCGCGCGTACTTCAGTACCGTTACGGATGATACCTCTTTCATCGAGGTCTTTGAGCGCATCTTCGCCGCAGTTCGGAATTTCTCTGGTGATTTCTTCCGGTCCGAGCTTGGTGTCTCTTGCCTCCAATGTATATTCTTCAATGTGGATAGACGTATAAACGTCTTTACGAACGAGGTTTTCGTTAAGAAGAACGGCGTCTTCGTAGTTATAACCTTCCCAGGTCATAAAGCCGATGAGCGCGTTCTTACCGAGCGCGATTTCACCGTTGCTGGTCGCGGGACCGTCAGCGAGAACGTCGCCCTTTTCTACGCGGTCGCCAACGTTAACGATCGGGCGCTGGTTGATACAGTTACCCTGGTTGGAGCGCTGGAATTTGAGAAGATCGTAGGGACGTCTTACGCCGGTATCTTCGGTAACGATGATTCTGTCAGCGGTTACGGTCGTAACAACGCCGGGTTCCTTTGCGAGAACGCAAACACCGGAGTCGATCGCTGCCTTATATTCCATACCGGTACCGACGATAGGAGAATCCGTAACGAGAAGCGGAACTGCCTGCTTCTGCATGTTCGAACCCATGAGTGCACGGGAGTTGTCGTCGTTTTCAAGGAACGGAATGAAGCCGGTCGCAACGGAAATGACCATCTTCGGAGAAACGTCGATATAGTCGATCTTGGAAGACTCTACTTCGATGATTTCCGCACGGTCGCGGGCAAGAACGCGTTTGTTTACAAAGCATCCGTTTTCATCGAGAGGCTCGTTTGCCTGCGCGACGATGAAGTTATCTTCCATGTCGGCAGTCATGTATTCAACGATGTCGGTAACCTTACCGGTCGCCTTGTCAACCTTGCGGTAGGGCGCTTCGATAAAGCCGTAATCGTTGATCTTCGCATAAGTAGCAAGGTACGAAATCAAACCGATGTTAGGACCTTCAGGCGTTTCGATCGGGCAGATACGACCGTAGTGCGTATAGTGAACGTCTCGAACCTCGAAGGACGCTCTGTCACGGGAAAGACCGCCGGGACCGAGAGCGGAGAGACGGCGCTTATGCGTAAGCTCTGCGAGGGGGTTATTCTGGTCCATGAACTGAGACAAGGGGGAGGATCCGAAGAATTCACGGATCGCCGCAACGATCGGACGGATGTTGATCAGTCCCTGAGGAGTCAGGTTATTGACGTCCTGGATCGTCATTCTTTCCTTGATGATCTTATCCATTCTGGAGAAACCAATGCGGAGCTGGTTCTGGAGCAATTCACCAACGGCGCGGACACGACGGTTGCCGAGGTGGTCGATATCGTCGGGCGTACCGATGCCGTGAGAGAGACAGATCAGATAGTTGATGGACGCATAAATATCGTCTTTTGTAATATGTTTGGGAGAAAGCTCTGCAACTCTGTCCTTAACGATCTTCTTGACTTCGTCGAAGTCGCCGCCGACTTCTTCAAGAATTTCGAGGAAGAGGTTGAGGTTTACTTTTTCGTTGATGCCAACCTCGCGGAGATCGCAACCAATCAGCTTTGCGGGGTCAACCATGCCGTTGCCGGATACCTTGATTTCCTTTTCATCGGAAATGTAAACGTAAGCTTCGTTAACGCCTGCGTTTTCGATCGCCATTGCATCGTCAAAGGTAAGAGTCGTATCCGCTTCGAAAAGGATTTCGCCGGTCAGAGGGCTGACAACGGGACGGGAAAGCTTTTTGCCGGAAAGTCTTCTGCCGAGCGCGACCTTCTTGTCGAACTTATATCTGCCGACAGTGCCGAGGTCGTAACGCTTGGGATCGAAGAAAAGGTTGTTGAGAAGGATCTGCGCCGATTCTACGAGCGGAGGTTCACCGGGACGCAGTTTCTTGTAGATCTCCTTCAAAGATTCCTCGTAAGCAGTGGTGCCGTTTTTCTCTGCTTCAGCCTGCATACCGTCTTTTTCGAGAGTCGTCAGGATCTTGACGTCATCACCGAAGAGAGCGCGTACGTCGGTAGAGGTGGATACGTTCTGTTCCAATGCGCGAATCAGAACCGTAACGGGAATCTTTCTGTTCTTATCAATACGAACGTAAAATACGTCGTTCATATCGGTTTCATATTCGAGCCATGCGCCGCGGTAAGGAATAATCTGTGCCGTCTGCATGCTCTTGCCGGTTTTGTCCGTAACGGAGGTGTAGTACATACCGGGAGAACGAACGAGCTGGGAAACAGCAACACGTTCAGCGCCGTTGATTACAAAAGTACCGGTTTCGGTCATCAACGGGAAGTCGCCCATGAAAATTTCCTGCTGCTTTACGCTGCCCGTCGCCTTGTTGGTCAAGCGGACGGTTACACGCAAGGGAGCCGCATAGTTTACATCGCGCGCCTTGCATTCTTCCACAGGGTATTTGGGCGTCGAATCGATGGAATAATCAACGAATTCGATAACAAAGTTTCCGGAATAGTCAACGATCGGGGAAACATCCTGCAATACTTCGGTGATTCCCTTGTCAAGAAGCCATTGATACGAATTTTTCTGAACTTCGAGAAGATCGGGCATCTGCAAAATTTCGTCGATCTTAGAAAAGCTCATTCGTACATTTTTGCCAAGCTGCTGGGGTTTGATCCTCATTAAAATCACTCCAATTCTAATTTAAGCTTGCCTTTACTTTGGTGAAATTTGTATTTTTCCACGGCCTGCAATATTTCGGAAAAGGCGGTATTCTCTCGGAATACGCCCGGTTTTTCGCTTTCATTCGCAAAAACCCCACCATAATGCAAGCAATTGTAATGCAATTTATAATTATATCACTGAGTCCGCAATATGTCAATAACTTTTCAACATTTTTTTCAAATAATCTTGACATTTCATCAAAATGCTAATATAATGAATTTGAATACACTTATTTTTTACTTTTGAATAAAATTTTTGATATTAAAATAAATAAAAAGGAAGAAAAGCATTATGGAATGGACATCTCTCAATGACCTCCGCGAAAAATTTTTGAAATTTTTCGAATCCAAAGATCACCTCAGCAGAGGAAGCTATCCGCTCGTACCCGAAAGCGACAAATCGCTTCTTCTGATCGTTGCGGGCATGGCTCCGCTGAAGAAATATTTCACAGGCGAAGCTGAACCTCCCCGTCGCCGTATGGCAACCTGCCAGAAGTGTATCCGTACGAACGATATCGAACACGTTGGCTACACCGCACGCCACGGCACATTCTTCGAAATGCTTGGCAACTTCTCCTTCGGCGATTACTTCAAGGAAGAAGCGCTGACTTGGGCATGGGAATTTCTGACCGAAGTTCTCGAGATCCCCGCAGATCTTCTCTGGCCCTCCGTTTACGAACACGACGACGAAGCATACGCGATCTGGCGCGATAAGATCGGCGTAAGAGAAGATCACATCGTCCGTCTCGGCAAAGCAGACAACTTCTGGGAACACGGCTCCGGCCCCTGCGGTCCCTGCTCCGAAATCTACTTCGACCGCGGTGAAAAATACGGCTGCGGCAGCCCCGATTGCCGTCCCGGTTGCGATTGCGATCGCTACATGGAGATCTGGAATAACGTATTCTCCCAGTTCAACAACGACGGCGCCGGCAATTACACCGAACTTGCAAACAAAAACATCGATACCGGTATGGGTCTCGAACGTCTCGCTTGCGTTATGCAGGGCGTTGACAATATGTTCGAGGTAGACACCATCCAGAACATCAT
Organism: Eubacteriales bacterium; assembly: GCA_045646925.1. Classification (GTDB taxonomy): domain Bacteria; phylum Bacillota; class Clostridia; order Oscillospirales; family CAG-272; genus QALR01. The sequence goes on along the minus strand of JAZRLQ010000173.1, from coordinate 23,150 downwards.
CAGATCCGTCAGCGACAAAGCCGGCGTTACCTACAAAACGAATGAAAAGGCAGACGTTTCTCTCCGTATCATCGCAGACCACGCCCGTGCTTCCGCCTTCCTCATCGCAGACGGTGTCATGCCCTCCAACGAAGGCCGCGGCTACGTTCTCCGCAGACTCATGAGACGCGCTTGCCGTCACGGAAGAATCCTCGGCATTAAGGGCGTATTCCTCTGCGACGTTATGGCTGTCGTTGCAAAGGAAAATGCAACCGCTTACCCCGAGCTCACCGAAAAGCTCGACTACGTACAGAAGATCGTCCGCATTGAAGAAGAAAGATTCAACGCGACCGTTGAATCCGGCATGAATCTGCTCGACTCTCTCATGGCTGAAGCAAAAGCAAGCGGAAAGACCGAGCTTTGCGGCGCAGATGTCTTCAAGCTTTCCGACACCTACGGCTTCCCTCTCGACCTCACTCGTGAGATCGCGGAAGAAAACGGTCTCGGCATTGACGAAAAGGGCTTCGAAGAAAACCTTCTCGCACAGAAGCAGCGCGCCCGCGCGGCACGCGGCAATATCTGCGGTTGGGACGATAGCATGAAATCCCTCGTTGACACCTCCGTAAAAACTGAATTCACCGGTTACACCGAAACCGAAACGACCGGCAAGATCGTTGCCATCATCGACGGCGACACCGACGAGCTCGCTGAAATCACCGGTGAAAACGCAGTCATCATCACTGACAAGACGCCCTTCTACGGCGAAGGCGGCGGTCAGGTCGGCGATATCGGTATCATCGAATCCGAAAACGGCAAAGCGATCGTTACCGACACCAAGAAAAACGACGGTGTTTATATGCACATCTGCAAGATGGAATCCGGCTCTCTCTCCGTCGGCGACACCGTAACCCTCAAGATCAATACCGCAAGACGCGCTTCGATCGCAAGAAACCACTCCTCCGTTCACCTTCTCGATGCAGCGCTCCGCGAGGTTCTCGGAACCCACATCCGTCAGGCAGGCTCCTACGTTGACGAAAACGAAGCGCGCTTCGACTTCACTCACTTCTCTTCCGTTACTCCCGAAGAGCTTGCTCGCGTAGAGCTTCTCGTAAACGAAAAAATTCTGGAAGGCATTTCCGTTTCCACGTTTGAAACCGACATTGAATCCGCAAAGGCGTCCGGCGCGATCGCCCTCTTCGGTGAAAAATACGGCAAGACCGTTCGCGTTGTCAAGATGGGCGACTTCTCCGCAGAGCTTTGCGGCGGTACGCACATCGACAACACCGCAAAGATCGGTATGTTCAAGATCACATCCGAAGCTTCCGTTGCAGCAGGCACTAGAAGAATCACCGCAGTTACCGGTCTCGGCGCATACGCGTACGTAAACCGCAACGAAGCGTTGATCAACTCCGCAATGAAGGCTCTCAAGGCAGGCACCTCCGCAGATATCATCGGCAAGATCAACGCGCTCTCCGAAGACCTCAAGACGACCAAAAAGGAATTGGAATCCGCTTCCGCAAAGCTCGCTTCCGCAAAAGCTGAAGCAATGATCTCCTCCGCAGCTTCCGTCGGCGGAATCCGCGTCGCTTCCATGAAAACGGAGCTTCCCGTTGCGGCAGTCCGTTCTCTCGGCGACGATATCAAGAGCAGATACGCCGATATGATCGCAGTCGTTTCCTCCTTGGTTGACGGCAAGCTCACCCTCGTTTGCGTATGCGGCAAGGAAGTCCTCGCAAAAGGAATCAAAGCCCCCGTCGTTCTCAAAGAACTCTCCGCATTCGTAGGCGGTGGCGGCGGCGGACGTCCCGACAGCGCAACCGCAGGCGCAAAGAAGCCCGAAAAGCTCGACGAAGCACTTCAGGCGCTCCCCTCTATCATTGAAAAACTGATTTGATCGGCAAGACGCCGCTGACAATTTCCGCTTTTGCATAAAATGTAACAACCGCAGTCTCAATCATCAATTTCCTCTAAAGATCACCGCGCGGAGCCGCGCGGCGATCCCATCAAAATAATTGTAATGCAGAAAGGGTTTTCATTATGGAAAATTGTGTTTTTTGTAAAATTGCCGCAGGTCTCATTCCCTCCACCAAAGTTTATGAAGATGATAAGATCCTCGCTTTCAAAGATCTGAATCCTCAAGCCCCCGTTCACGTTCTCGTCATTCCGAAAATGCACATGGACTCCATCGAGGATATCACGGAAGATACCAGCGCAGAAATCGCTTATATCTTCGAAAACATTCCTCTGATCGCTTCTTGCGCAGGAATTCGTAACGGCTACCGCGTTGTTTCCAACTGCGGACCCGATGCTTGTCAGACCGTACACCACCTCCATTTCCATATTCTCGGCGGTGGAAAGCTCGGCGATAAGCTGGCTTAAATTCATATTTGTTGAAAAAACTCAACCCTTGCGGTTGAGTTTTTCTTTTTCCCCTTGACTTTTTCCTGTTTTTATGGTAACATATGAACAGATATTCATATGTTGTTGCGAAAGGACGATGATATGGAAGAAAAAAAAATAATTGAAAAATGTGAATTTCTCTGTGTACATGAAAACGTTGTGCAGGACGTTCTCGAAAAAATGCCCGAAGAAGAGCTTCTTTACGATCTTGCCGAGTTTTTCAAGGTATTCGGAGATTCCACAAGAATCCGCATCCTCTACGCGCTCAAGGAAAACGAGCTTTGTGTTTGCGACATCGCAAATCTCCTCGGTCTGACACAGACAGCCGTTTCTCATCAACTTCGCGTTCTGAAAAGCTCCAAGCTCGTCAAAGCGCGCCGCAATGGAAAGACCGTTTTCTACTCTCTCGACGACGACCACATTCACAGTATTCTCGATATGGGCATCCACCATCTCGAAGAATGAAACAGTACGAAAGGAATGATCTTATGAAAAAAATCTACAAGCTTGAAAATCTCGATTGTGCGGTTTGCGCCGAAAAAATGAAGAACGCCATCGCCAAAATCGACGGAGTGGAATCCGTTGACGTCAGCTTCCTCATGCAGAAACTCACCATATGCGCCCCCGAAGAAAAAATGGAAGAGATCATGAAAAAAGCAGTCAAGGCGATCCGCAAGGTCGAGCCCGACTGCAAGATCCTTTTCTGATACGAGAGCTGCTATGACACGTTCTCAAAAAATCAAATTATCCCGCATCCTGCTCGGCGCCTTTCTGCTGGTCGCGGTGCGCTTCATTTCCGCTAGCGGATACTTCCGTATGGGGCTTTATCTGATTCCGTATCTGATCCTCGGATACGATACGCTCTGGAAAGCGCTTCGCGGATGTCTTCGTGGGCAAATTTTCGACGAGGATTTTCTGATGGCAGCGGCAAGCACGGGAGCCTTCATCATTGGTGAGTATCCCGAGGCGGTCGCCGTCATGCTCTTCAATCAGATCGGTGTGTTGTTCGAGCAATATGCCGTTGGCAAATCCAGAAAATCCATCGCCGCTCTCATGGATATCCGTCCCGATTACGCCAATCTGGAAAAAGACGGAACGGTCACCGAGGTGTTCCCCGATGAAGTTGAAACGGGAGATATCATCGTCGTAAAGCCGGGAGAACGGATTCCCTTGGACGGTGTGATCGAAGAAGGCGAAACCACGGTCGACACCGCCGCGCTGACGGGAGAATCCGTGCCGAAGGATCTCTGCGTAGGAAGCGAAGTCGTGAGCGGCACCGTCAATATGACGGGACTCATCCGCGTTCGCGTAACGAAAACATTCGAAGAATCGACCGTTTCCAGAATTCTGGAACTTGTTGAAAACGCAAGCACGAAAAAAGCAAAGGCTGAAAACTTCATCTCCAAGTTCTCTCGATTCTATACGCCTTCCGTCGTAGGCGCCGCGCTTCTTCTTGCGATCATACCCTCTCTCATCGACGGAAATTGGTCCACGTGGATCTATCGCGCCTTGACATTTCTCGTTATTTCCTGCCCGTGCGCGCTTGTGATCTCCGTCCCGCTTTCCTTTTTCGGAGGCATCGGCGGCGCGTCCAAATATGGTATACTGATCAAGGGCGGCAACTATATGGAAGCGCTCTCCCGATGCGAAACCGTCGTCTTTGACAAAACGGGAACGCTCACGAAGGGCTCTTTCTCCGTCGTCCACATCCATGCGGAAAACTTCACGGACGAAAACACCGTTCTTTCCCTCGCCACGCTCGCGGAGCAAAGCTCCAATCACCCCATCGCAAGATCCATTTGCGAGCATTGCGCGGATAAGATCACAGAAGTGTTGCAGGACGTCCGCGAAATTTCAGGAAAAGGCATCCTTGCGTACAGACAAAACGGCGACGTGCTTCTCGTCGGTAGCGAAAAGCTTCTGCAGGATGCAGGTATCCGCTTCAAACCCCTCGATAATTTCAGCACAATCGTTTACGTTGCCGTGAACGGAACGTATTTCGGCGCGCTCGTCATTTCCGATACAATCAAGGAAACCTCCGCAGAAGCGATCCGCGATCTGCAAGCGGTCGGTGTCCGCAAGACAGTCATGCTGACGGGTGACGGCAAAACGGTCGGAGAGCACGTGGCAAACGCGCTCAATATTGACGAGGTATATTCCGAGCTTCTGCCGGCAGACAAGGTCGTTCATACGGAAGCGCTCCTGCGTGAAAAAAATCCGAAAAGAACGCTTGCCTTCGTCGGAGACGGCGTGAACGACGCGCCTGTGCTTTCCCGCGCCGACATCGGCATCTCCATGGGTGCGATCGGCTCCGACGCCGCGATCGAAGCCTCCGACGTCGTTCTGATGGACGACGATCCGAAAAAGATCGCCACCGCGATCCGCATTTCCAAAAGAACTCTGCAGATTGCTTATCAGAACATCTTCTTCGCGCTCAGTGTCAAGGGACTCGTTCTGATCCTCGGCGCTTTCGGTATCGTCGGTATGTGGGCGGCAGTTTTTGCCGACGTCGGAGTGTCCGTCATCGCCATTCTCAACGCCATGCGCGTATTGAACGTAAAAAATTACCGTTGATTCCAAATAGCATAAAGACTTGTATAAACGGATTTCCGGATATACAAGTCTTTTTTTATTACGCTCTCGCAATTTTCAGTTCAGCCTCGTGCTTCCCACCGTCAAATCGAAAGAAATACGTTTTTTCATGATCGATCTTCTTGCCGTCGAGAAGAAGCAAGGAAGCCTCCGCAAGAGAAACCGCGATACGATAAACCGTATCTTTTTTATTGACCGTGATGGAAAACGCGTCGAATTTTTCAGAAAGACGGGGATTCAGATAAAATCCGTCCTCCCGCTCGCAATAACCGCAGAGAGTCTCCAGCGCGACCTTTCTGTACCAAGCCGCCGAGCCCGTATAGAAGCTCCATCCGCCTCTTCCGATATGCTGAGAGTTCGTATAAATATCCCCCGCGAAAACATACGGCTCGATGCGATACTCATTCGCAATATCCGCGCTAAGATATCTCTCTGCGGGATTGATCGCAAACAGAATCTCCGTTCCCTTTTCGAACTCTCCAAGCATAAAGAATCCGAGCGCCGCCCATACTGCCGCATGGGTATACTGACCGCCGTTTTCCCGAATTCCCGGCACGTAGCCCTTGATATAGCCGGGCGATTGCGCGTCTTTATCAAACGGAGGATACATGAGTCGGACAAGCGCATGTTTTTTGTCGTAAAGCATACGTTCCGCGGAATGCATGGCTTTTCGGGCTCGTGCCTCCGCAAAGCCGCTTTCGAAAAAGAGGATCGCGGCGAATGCCTGCGGCAAAAGATCGATCTTGCAATCCTCTCTTTCACTGCCACCCAAAACGGATCCGTCATCATAATACCCTCTCCGATACCATTCTCCGTCGAAACCGTATTTCTCAATTGCCCGACACAGACGATTCTCTTCCTCATCCATTTCTCTGCATAGCGCTTCGTCTTCACAAAGAAAAGCCATTTTTCGTATGACCAACACCCTGAAAAAAGCCAGCCATATGCTCTCGCCTTTCCCATGTGCTCCAACGAGATTCATTCCGTCATTCCAATCGCAAGTACCGATCAAGGGAAGTCCGTGCGGACCGTATCGTTTTCCGTAAGATACCGCGCGGATCAAATGCGAGAGCAAAGGCTCGCGCAAATTGCTCACGTTCGTCCGTTCGTATCTCTCATGCTCACCCTCGCCAAGAGGAACGGATGTGATATATGGGATCATTTTATTCAAAATATCACGATCGCCCGTCTGCTCCACGTATTCCGCAGTGACATAGGGTAGCCACAAAAAGTCATCCGAGCAACGCGTCCGTATCCCCGTCTTTTCCGTCGTGTGCCACCAATGCTGCACATCCCCCTCCTCGTATTGACGCGCCGCGGCGCGCAGGATCAATCGCTTCGCTTCCTTCGGCTCCACGAGAATCAATGCAAGCGCATCCTGCAATTGATCGCGGAACCCATATGCGCCGCTCACCTGATAAAAGCCGCTTCTCGCATAAATACGCGAAACCACCGTCTGATAGAGCGACCACCGATTGACGATCGTATCAAAATAATAATATTTACTTCTGATCGAAACCTTCGAAAAACGCTCGTTCCACTCATTTTCGAAATTGCAGTTTTCTTCACAGCAATGCTTTTGCAAAAAACGGTACTGTTTTTCGGAAAAATACGCCCCCAAAAAGAAAGTCACACTTTCCGTTCTGAAAATCACCTTTTTTACGCATACCGCGGCAATATCGTCTTTTCCGCCGAACGCCGCCCCATCCGTGCAAAAAGCGACCTCGTCCGTATAGACCGCATTCGCATCCGAAGAAAAGACGAAAGCTGAAAAATTTCTTTTCCCGATATCCGAAAGCGCACGAACGCGAACACCCTTCTCTTCCTTCTCGTATTGATAAAACCGAGTCTCTCTCGGACTTGCGCCCAAGCATGGAGAAATGACGTATCCAAGCGTAATGGGGATCTCGCTGTTTGAATTTTCAAGAGAAACCCTCATCTTCTTGAGGTCATGCAAGCCAACGGTCTCCACGGAAACGGTATAACTTAATCCGTCGATTTTTCCGTAATAGCAAGCGTGATCAAAGCAAAAATCCACCCACGCCGCCGAGGCGCACAGATCGTAATCACAAAATCGCTCACGGTCAAACGGATCGTACAATCGCAAAATCAATCGTTCCCCGTGATCCTCACGGAATCCGTCCGCCGTATGCGGTGTCAGCTTCTGCAAGCCGGCGTTGCGCGCAAACGTGAAGCCAAGAGAATTTTCCGTCAGAACCGTTCCGAAATTTCGCGAAGCGAGAACGTGTGCAAACGGCGCTTTCCCATGCGGCTTTTTCACGAGAAATCCATCCGCGTGAAAATAACCGCTCTCCGTTTTTCGCGCTCCCTTTCGCTTCGGCATAGACGAAGGCAACACCGCCTTTCCCGTTCTTTGCTTCAAAAGAAATTCCGCTCTTTGCGAGAGCCTTGGCGTGTCTGCCGTGCGCATCATATCCGAAAACGAGGACGAAAGCGCAAGATCCGCGCTCGCCGCCAGAGCGATCGAATGCTTTTCATGCTCGGACATCCGATTCTGCTCCAACGGATAGATCCCGCAACGCCACGAAATAAAGTTTTCACACCCTGCTCGCCGAATCACGCAAAGGATCTTATTTCGTACCGTTTGCGCATAAGCGTCCGATTCATTAAAAAGAATCAAACAATCGTACCGAAGTCCACGTATACAAAAATATTTGAATAGACCGATCAGAACGGAAAGTCTGGAAAACTCCTCGTCCGTTCCATCGCGAAATCTCGCCAGAACGATCGGATTATCGCCCGAAACGGAATATTTCCAAAGATCATTTCTGTCAAGCGAAAATCCATCGGGAACCCTCCTCTCCTCCGTACCAAAAATCATTTTTCCGAGTAAAAATCTTTCAAAAGCTTCTGCAGGCGCGCCGAGACCTGCAGAAGCATATTGCAGGTGCAGAAGCGCTCCCATTTTTCTTTCCCTTTGCTTGCGCGTGCCTTTGGCGTGGCATTTTTCCATTTGATACAAAAGATCGTCCGCATCGCGCGACGCACCGAGATAAAAGGATATCTGCTTTCCAAATCCAACGGGAGCCGTTTTTACAGCGCAGGCAGGCAAGATCAGCGCACCCTGTGAATCGGAAAGCGTTCGTCCCGATTTTGCAAGAAGCGCATAATCCTTCTCGTCGGGTAGCAAGGGAAAACATCTGTCCCGCATACACTCGAAAGAAAATCTTTCTTCCGGCACGGTCGTCAAACCGAAATATTTCGTCTCCTTTCTGTCGTCGCGCACACGGCGCTTAAACATCAGAACGTTTTCATCCTCCACATATTCACTCTCGAGAAAAAGATCGGAAAAGCTCTTGTGCGCAAGATGCGTCTGCTTCTCCGCAAGAATCGGCTCAAAATAAAGAAGCGCAAAATATTCCGTATCATTTCCGGAAACCTTGCAGGAAAACTCGGCAAATTCCATATCTGGAAAAACGGATATCCGAAGTCGGATCTCATAAGCGGAGCCGTCTCTCTTTGAACGGAATCGGGAACGGTATTCCACGATATCCGATCGCGGCAAAAACTCAAATTCACCCACAAATCCATCCGGCACCTCGCCCAAGGGAACGGTCGGAAAGACGATACCGTCTACGTTCACGTAGATTCTCATGCCTGAACCAAGCGAAAACCGATCGAAGTCCGAAACGAATATTGCCTCCCTGCCGTTCAGAATTTCGACGTGGCCGCTCGAGGAGCAAAATATTTTCGTTTTGTTATTGGAGAGCAATACCGTTTGCGGAAAAAGCAATTGGTTTTCTCGTCCATCGGAAACGAAGATCGCTTCTTCCGCCTCGACGTTCGGACATACGGGTATTTCCCCTCTTTTTTTCGGCAAAGGAGAGACCGCCGTCGGCATTTTTTCCGCAAGCAATTCTCTTGCCGCTCGGATTCTCGGATTCTGCAAAAATCGTCTTACGAAGACATCGTCATTCAGCACGTTGGCAATACTGACGATACTCATTCCCAGATGATGCGCCATATAGCTTTTCAGCACGGCGTATCCGCGCCCAACACGGTTTCTGTCAAGATCCAGCGATTCATAAAAGCCGTATTTCCCGTACATTTCAAAGTCCTTCAACGTCTCCAGATTCCGCATAATTTCCGCGGGACCGTTCTCCAGCATAAGAAAGCTTGCGTACGGCGCTACGGTACGTCCCGTTTTCATGACGGGATCCAATGCGAGCGCTTCAATGCCGAACGCGCGGTACTGATAATTCATCGCTCCGTCAAAAGCAAAATACCCGCTCTCCGAAATACCGAACACCGATCGCCGTCTACCGAAAAAAACGCTCTTGACCGCCGCCTTGCGTTGCATACGATACGCATAGGACAACGCAACGTCCGTCAGTGAATATCTCACCCTCGGAAGAAAGATCGACGGCATGAAATATTCGAACGCCGTTCCGCTCCAGGAAGCGATCCCATAATTGCCAAATCCGCCGATCACTCGTCTGCGCGGCGCAAAATAATGCTCTCTCGGCACTTGCCGAAAGGCCACCGCCAAAAAGCTCGTCGTTCGCGCCTCGCTCATAAAGGTATCGTAGCAGGATTTGCTGAATTTCCCCTCCGTCGTGGAATATCCGATCGAAAACAAAGATCGATCCCGATCGTAAAGCGCGGAAAAATCCGTCTCCGATATCATGCGCGAAAAAGCAGCGATCACGCGAAGCAATGCGGGCGATTCTCCCGCGTATTCCTTTGCTCCTTCGCAAAAAGTAACCAGCGCCGCCACGAAATTTCCACTGTCCACCGTCGAAACGAAACCATCCAATACGGAAAGTGTTTGCAGATCGTACCAGTTATAGAGATGTCCGTTCCATTTCCGAAGCGATACCAACGTTTCCGCCGTCGATTGCGCCCGAAGCAAAAACTCGTCTTTCCCAATGAGATCAAGATCTCTCGCGGCAAGCAAGGAGAGCAGATACATCCCCATATTCGTCGGAGACGTGCGCATAGCGACTGTATAGGTCGGGGAAAACTGTACGTTGTCGGGCGGAAGAAATCTCGTTTTTTCACCTACATGATCACGAAAATATGCCCATGCATCCGCCATATACCCAAGCAATTTTTCCCGATCGCCGTTTTCCATCTGCGCGCCATTTTTCCTTTCACAAGACAAGCTCCATGCAAAAAGAGGAAACGTCATCCAGACGATACCGAATATTTTCGCAATCGCCATCGGGAAAGAAAAAAAGAAAGCGCCCGCCAAAGCCGAAGAAAAAAATCTTTTGTAATAAAAGCGCAAGGAGTCCGCTCTCATACCGTCCCCTTCGAACGCCGTCATCCAGTTCAAAAAATTTTTACGGCTCACGCAAAAGCGGTAAATCACGCGTATGGCGGCATCCAAAAAGAGATACCCTTCGTACGCCATGGAAGAAAGCGCGTAATACGCCGTTTTCGCAGAATAAAGAACGGCGGGAAGATCTCTTCTGCAAGCGCCGGAAACGATTCCCTCTCCCATACGCCATAAGATTGGGAGCAATGTGAAAAGCGCGCATATCCACAACGTCGCGCCGCCAAAAAAGCAACTCGCCGCCAGCAATACCATCGAAAACAACGGCGCGGAAGCGCGAAAGAGATTATTCCATATTTTGAATTTTGAAAGAGGTGTCATGGGGTTTTTTATGCACGCGCCCTTCTCGTTACGGATATACCGACAAACATACGGCAAGATCTGCAGATCTCCGCGAAACCAGCGGTGAGCGCGCATATAGTAAGAAAGTGCGTTCTTCGGCGTTCCGTCCGATAAAACGATATCCTCAGCAAGAGCGGCGCGCAATAAATTCCCCTCAGCGAGATCGTGACTGAGAATCCTTTCTCTCGGAAAGAATCCCTCACACACCTGCAAAAACACATCAATATCCAGAATACCTTTTCCGCAATAAATGCCTTCATCAAACAGCTCCTGATAAAGATCGAATCCCGCTTTCGCATAGGCATCAAGTCCCGCGCCGCCCCCCGTCAATTCCGCAAACGCACTGTCCGATCGCAAAAGCAGAGACGGGATCATGCGCGGTTGAATGACGGCGTGTCCCTTTACGACGATTCCCTTTTCCTCGTCCACCACAGGTCTGTTTTCGGGATGAAGCATTCTTCCGAGCAGATCGCGCACCGCGCCGATATATAAATTCGTATCCGCGTCCAAGGTGATCAGATATTTCGTCTGCGTCAAAGAATCCCGCTCACCGAAAAAAGAAACAATGCTCGTTTTTCCGCCTCTCAAAAAACGGCAAAGCTCCAGCACGCCGCCACGCTTACGTTCCCAACCGATATACGCCCCCTCGCTTGCAGAACGGCGCCGTTCGCGGATAAAAAGATAAAAATGATCCCCGTATTTCTCCCTCAATGCAAAGATCCTCGCCTTCGCATACGCAAACGTCGCCTCGTCCGACTCCGTTTTTCTACGATTGCTCTGCGGCAGATCTCCAAGCACGGCAAACGAAACGTTGGACGCGCCGTTGGTCAGATAAAAATCCTCGATTTTGTCGAAAATGGACTTGTCTTTTTCTTCTCCGTATAAAAAGGTGGCGATCGAAACCAGAACCTGCGTTTGCTCCATCTCTGTCCCTTTGTCAAGCGACGGCAAAAACTTCTCCCCCACGCCCTTAAAAAACGGAGAAACCAATCGCTCCGCAAAGGAAAAAACGGGAATAACCGCCAAAAGAAGCAGAATGGCGCTCCAAGCTCCCGCTCCGGAAGCAACCGAAAATACCGCGAGCAAAGCCGCTGTCATCAATAACAGAACCGCAAAATACCTTTTACCGCCTTCGCGTTTTTTCGGAAGAACGTCTCCGAGATGGGTGTTCCTTTCATTTGCCCTTGCCACGATATAACGCGCGGTGGGAAGAAGCGCCTTTCCCGTCTTCTTTACGTGCTCATACAGTCTTTGATGATACAGATATTTCGTTGCCACCGTACTGTCAGCATACACACCCGCAGCTTCGGACAGGAATATCTTTTCTATTTTGGAAAATGAAAAGAAGATATCCGAAAAATCCATCCCTTCGACCGTAAGCATCGTTTGTAAGCACGCATTGTCCCTCGTTTGCAAATAGAACTCAACCGACGCCAATATCAAAAGAGAAGAAATCACCCACAATTCCTCGTCGCCGTATGCCGAGCCGTTCAAAAAGAGCATTTCCCTCAGCTTCTTCTGACTGAATGCATTGTCATTTTCATCCAGAAAATTCCGAACCAATCGGTATAAATGCAAAACGCCGTCACATGAAAGCGAAGCACCACAATGCCTCTTCAATAAACGAATGCTCTCCGAAGACAACTCCGCAAGCTGAGCCTCATGCTCCGCAACCAGCGGAGATAGCATGGAGTCTTTTTTCAATACGGAACGAAACACTTTGCTTTCGCTTTTCTTTGCTTTCAGAAAAGCGCGCACGTCGCCATGGATCCGACGTTTCCTCATATCACACGATCTCCCTTTCCCGTCAATTTTCTCTATTATTTACTTCAAAAAAGAAATTTAGTCAACAGAGCCGACTAAAAGTACTGAGAAAACCGAGCAAGTCTTCTTCAGACAAAAAAGAGCAAGAATTGAAGGAAAAATCCTTCGTTTCTTGCTCTTTTCTGTATTTATTTTCAAATATGATTCATCGATCCGTTGCAACGATCAGCACGCAATCGGCAACGGCGCGCGCCTGCGTTTCACCACACGGAACGGGATACGGAAGATCGTATTTTTTATAATCGATCGGAAGCGGAGGACCGCCGGGAATATTTTTAACGCCAAAGGTGCCGTCATCTTCGCGAAGCACGACCGTCGTCGAACCGCCTCCATCCAGATTCAGAAGCTCCGTAATCTCATAACCAAGCCCCGTATAGAGCTCAACCATATCGCCAAAGGAAAGTCCCGCCGAGGCGGAGGTACGCCCGTCCGCACACATCAGAATCACCGTACCGTCAGCCGCGATACCGATGGCCGTGCGCGGATGCAAGCCGTTGTTGCGATGAAGCGTGATCTTTCCGTCGCGGATCAATCGCAGACTACCGCCCACCGCGTATTCCAATTTCCCTCTCCAATGGTTATAGTAATCATCCGCATTACCGATCACCGTTTCTCCTTGCTTGGTCAGCCCCACCCAGTTGTTACTATATTCAGGCTCATTCTTGCCGGGAAGAGCCATCTCCACACCATGCGTCACCTGAATTCCGTAAGGCGTCAGATCGCCATCGTTGAAAAATCTAAAGAAACCTGCATTCATTGCGAAAACGACGTAACCGTCAAATTCTGCCGCCTGTCTTTTTACCATTTTGACCGTGCGCAAAGGCATCGCCGAAACGGCAATCCTCGCAGGCGCGTCCGGCGCGATCGTTGCCAAATATACCCAAACGTCCTTTCCGCTGCCGCGGCAATAACGACGCTTATAATAACGGACACCCGCATAAATCTCGCGATTTTCCGTTTCTTCTATCATTCTGAGATGTCCTTCTTCCGCGCGGTTCTCTTCGTACGAAACCAAAGGAAACGCCTTCAAAATTTTTTCATCCAAGGTCATAACTACCTCCACAACAAATGAAAATTGCTTATATCTTCATTAAAGAGATTCCATTATATCATACAGTCCAATGCTTGTCAAGCTCGCACCGATAGCAGTCATATCTTTCCACTCCTCCTTTTCCGCCCTGAGACTTGACAACCGAAACGGGCAAGGTGTATAATATTGAAAAAGCGGAAAATGACCGCGTTCAACAGAAAAGAGGAAAAGCAAAATGACAGAATTGCAATGGTTCAAAGAAGCCAAGTACGGTCTTATGGTGCATTTCGGACTCTACTCCGTCCTCGGCGGTGTATATAAAGGAAAAAAATCGGGAGCTTACGCCGAATGGATACAAGCGACTCACGCGATCCCGAACAGTGAAATGGAACAGATCGCGCGCACGTTTAACCCCATTTACTTCGACGCCGACGAATGGGCGCAATTCGCCGTTGACTGCGGTATGAAATACATCGTCATCACGTCGAAGCACCACGATGGATTTGCTCTTTTCCAATCCGACGCGGACAGCTACAACTGTCACGACTTCTCTCCCTTCAAGCGTGATATTATAGAGGAGCTTTCCGAGGCTTGCCGAAAGCACGGATTGAAATTCGGTATCTATTACTCGCAGGATCTCGATTGGCACGAAAAGAACGGCGGCGGCTATAACAGTGAGCCCGTAAACTGTGCAGGCGTCACATGGGAAAACTCATGGGATTTCCCCAACAAAGAAGAAAAGAATTTCGAGATCACATTCAGAAAGAAAATTCTGCCTCAGATAGAAGAGATCATGACGAAATACGGCGAAATTGCTCTCGCTTGGTTTGATATGCCGATGACGCTCACGCCGGCGCAAAGTGAGGAGATCTATGCGCTCGTGAAAAAGCATCAGCCGAACTGTCTTGTCAATTCCCGTCTCGGCAACGGCAAATACGATTACGTTTCTCTCGGTGACAATGAGATCCCCTCGAAGATCGATACGGAAACAACGACGGTAGATTGGAACGGGATCCACGGCTTCAAACCCTCTCCCTACGGATTTTACGAATCTGCCTGCACGCTCAACAAATCCTGGGGCTACTGCTCCTGGGATCACAGATATAAAAGCGCGGAAACGATTTTTGCAAACAAAAAACGACTCTCTGCGCTCGGCATAAATTATCTGATCAATATTGGGCCCGATCATCTCGGCAGATTTCCTCTGGAAGCTCAGCAGATTCTGAAGGACGTTGCAAAGCTTGAAGAAAATGAATCCACCCTTACCGAAGGTTGAACGTACCGACACTTTCATCATTTCAAAAAACCATAAAATCAATAACACCGCCAAATTTCTCTGCTATAATCAACAAAGAGATTTTCGCGGTGTTATTTTTATACACAAATCATTCAAACAAAATTTTGACCCATCCGTTATAATTTTCAGCAAATGCAATTTGACCGTAAACGGAATCCATATCCGCAAAATCCGCGTGGGAAGAATTCGCGAAGATCAAAAGCTCCGAATCTGAAAGCGGTTCGATATCGAAGATATTACGAACAGAGGGGCCGTTCGAGCCGAAGACGACGACGGAATTCACGTAATCGGAGAAATCCGTTTCCGTTGCGCCGGCGCCCAGATAAGAAAATCCCTTTTCTCCGATCGAAGCGGAAAATCTCACGATCGGGTGCGAAGAACGCTCCAGATATTCCGTTTCCGGCAATATAAGCTCCGCATTTCCTATCCGCAGAGTCGAAGCAGTTCCATCCATCGCATATACCTCAACGTCAACGTATCCTGCAAGCTGACCGCATATATCCCGATAATAATCCATTTCCTTTTCCGACGTTGGTTCAGGCAAAAGAATTTTGTGGACCTTGATTTTGCCGAGCAGCTTACGCAAGCTATTCACGTGATATCCGTGATAATGTGTCAGCACCAATACGTCGATCTCACATTCGTAAAAATCTCCGATATGGTCCACCGCCTCACCCAAAACCGAATATCCTCCCGTAGATATATCTATCACGACCGTTTCGCCATGACTAACGATACCCATCACGTCACTTTTTCCATCGGTTTCAAGAAACGTATACGTAAGCTCCCGTTGTGTCTGCGTATGCGTGAAAAAACCGCCTGCATAAATAACAACGCAAAGAGCAAATACCGTATACAAATGCGCCGCGCGGATCTTTCGTATTGTAAGCACCGTCAAAACGCCAATGATCAACACGCCGATCATCCACGACACGAAAGGATATCGCAGTGAAACATAGATATCCTTTTTATCCGACAAAAGCTCCGCGGTATCGCAAACGAATGAAATCAGAAATTGCGCAGCTCTTCCGATCGGTAACGCCAAAGATGGCAAAAAGCCGATAACGGTAAGAATAACAAGCAAATACAAAACGATCTGTATCAAGGGAATAAAGATCAGATTTGCCAACGGCGAGATCAAGGAAATTCCGCCGAACGCAATGCAAACGACGGGCAACGTAAAAAACGTTGCCGATATCGTCACGAATATCAAAGAAATGATGAAATTGAGAATCTTCCGCACAAGCCACGGACAATCGGAATTTCTGATCATGGGAATGATGGGAGCCGTCAGTACGATTCCAAGCGTCGCAAGAAAGGATAGCCACATACCGACGTCATAAACCGCAAGCGGACGAAAGACCACGATCAGAAAGATTGCCGCAAAAAGCGCCGTCAACGAATCGCCGATTTCTCCGATTGAATCCGCAATATAGAAAAAGGACAGCATGATCGCCGCTCTGATCACGGAAGCCGAAAGTCCGCAAACACAAGCGAGCAAACAAGCGCAAACGATCAAAAGGATATTTTTCATCTTTCTCGGAATACCGATGCACCGACAGAAAAAATCCAATCCTCCGACCATGATCGACAAATGCAGTCCCGAAACCGCAAGAACGTGGGAAATACCGATTCTTGTGAAGGCAAGTCTGACCTGCGCGTTCACGTTATCACGATTGCCCGTCATAATGGCGGTCGCAAAGCCCGCTTCTTCTTTTTCGATATACCGTTCAAAATTGGTTTTCATGAAAAGGCGGACGCTTTCAAAAACGTTCGGCGTATCCGTCCCCTGCTCACCGATCTTCTCAGCGGAGTCTGCTTCTGCAGAAAGAAAAATGCCGTCCGCCTTCCGATAAATAGCCGCTTCCGGCTCGGGCGCGGAAAAGGAGCTCTCAAAAACAAGAATATCTCCCACCGAAAAATCTCCGTTGTACGGAAGCGATAGCAGAGCGCCAAGCTCCGTTTTTCTTCCGTTCAAGGAGATCAGTTGGATCTCATAGCAGGAACCGTAATTTTCCTCGTATGTAATTTCCGATACGTAAGCCTTCGCAGTATACGAATTTCCATTTGTATATCGATTTGCCGCCATCTCCGTTTTTTCGAAAAAAATAGCCCCTCGAATACTCGCGGCAATGACCGACACAGTCATCAACAATACGAGGACCGACTTTCTCATGAAAATACCGCGGCGATTTTCGCGGAGAAGCAACACCGCGAAATATACCGCCACGATCAATATGCCGACCAGAAAAATATACGGTTGGAGCCTCGGCATCAATACGTATGAAGCAAAGAGCCCGATATAAGCGCCCAATATCGCGGCAAGTCTTTTTCCTTCCGTAGCCTTCATATTTATGACCATGCCTTTCTCTTTTTTAAACATATATGTTCGCCGATCACGTATCCCGGTATTTTAAAAGTCTTCCCCTTGGAAGAGGAAGACTTTTCGTGATGATTCAATTAGTTCAAGCCTTTGAGTCTGGTTTCGAGCTCTGCGCGAAGATCAGAGTAACCAGGCTTATCAAGAAGAGCAAACATATTCTTCTTGTACGCTTCAACGCCGGGCTGGTTGAAGGGATTTACGCCGAGCATATAACCGGAAACCGCGCAAGCCTTTTCAAAGAAGTATACGAGATAACCGAAATCGAATGCGCTACGGGAAGTAAGAGTGATGGAGAGGTTGGGAACGTCACCGTCGGTGTGAGCGAGAATGGTGCCGTCGTGAGCCTTCTGGTTGACGAAGTTGATCTCTTTGTCAGCGAGGAAGTTCAGACCGTCGCCGTTTTCAGCATCGAAGGGAACCTTGAAGCCGTCGTTGATATTGACGTTCATAACGGTTTCAAACATTACTCTGGATCCTTCCTGGATGAACTGACCGATGGAGTGAAGGTCGGTGGAATAGATCGCGCTAGAGGGATAGAGGCCCTTGCCGTCCTTGCCTTCGGATTCACCGAAGAGCTGTTTCCACCATTCGCAAGTCATGGTGAGAGCGGGATCGTTTGCGGTGAGAATTTCAACACTCTTTCCCTGTCTGTGAAGGATGTTACGGATCGCCGCGTATTTCAGACAACCGTTGGTAAGAACGTCGCCGTCCTTGAAATCTTCGTATGCTTTTGCAGCGCCTGCGAGCATTTCTTCGATGTCAGCGCCGGAAACTGCGATGGGAAGCAGACCTACGGGAGTCAGAACGGAATATCTGCCGCCGACGTCGTCTGCGATTACGAAGCTTTCGTAGCCGTATGTATCTGCCTGGGAACGAAGAGCGCCCTTTTTCGCGTCAGTGGTAGCGAAAATGCGTTCTGCCGCGCCTTCTTTGCCGTACTTTTCGATAAGAAGATCACGGAAAATACGGAATGCGATAGCGGGCTCGGTGGTGGTACCGGACTTGGAGATCACGTTTACGCAGATATCCTTGCCTTCGCAGATATCGAGAATGTCTTTCAGATGAGAGGAGCTGATATCCTTGCCGACGAAATAAATATCGGGAGTCTTCTTGGGCTTGTTGTTGTAGTAGTTGCCGTGAATGAACTCAATTGCAGCGCGAGCGCCGAGATAAGAGCCACCGATACCGATAACGATCAGAATGTCGCACATGGACTGGATCTTTTCAGCCGCTTTCTTCATCTGTGCAACTTCCGCGCGGTCAAAGCTGATGGGAAGCTCTACCCAACCGAGAAAATCGTTGCCTTCACCGGTTTTTTCGCAAAGAGTTTTGTGTGCCGCATTCACTTCATCGGAAACAGCAAGAAGATCTGCTTCACCGACAAAGCTGTGAACGTACTTGTCAGAAAATACAAATGCCATATATAACCTCAATTCCGCCGCCTTCGCGGCTTTTTATTTTTAAAAGACGTCTGACCCGTTTTTCTTCTCCGCGTCCGGACGCTCGTGTCCGCAGGACATTCTCGTATCCGTATGACAAAGATGAGAAGAAAGACAGATCTTGCTTGGAAGCTTTTCATCGCCCGTCGTCATAACCACGACATGATCTTCAAGATCAGGGCAATACTTCATGGAAAATTCGCGTTTTTTGGGGGTAGTATCCATATCTTTCTCTCCGCAATCAATTTTTGATTATTGTTTGCGGAAAAACAGATTTTATGTATTTATTCGTCCTTTTTGGGATCGGAATAATTTTTGACCTTCGCTTCAATATAACCGTCGAGCCCCGCCTTCTGCATAGCGCCGAAGATTCGATGGCGCAGACCCTTGTTGTTATATTCGAGATCGGCGAGCAGCTGCTTCATGGATTCTCTTTCCGTCGCTCCGTCCGCAGGACAACGGCTTTCCACAACGGGAAGCTCTGCAGACGCCGCAAAATAACGGATATCTTTCTCGGGCGCATAGATCAGCGGTCTGATCACGGTAACGTCCGTTCTGTCAAGATAAGTCACGGGAGAGAAGCAACCGAGTCTTCCCTCGTAAAAAAGATTCAGCATAAAGGTTTCCACCGCGTCGTCGAAATGATGACCGAGAGCAACCTTGTTGCAACCAAGCTTTTTCGCGGTATCGTTGACCATGCCGCGACGAAGCTTTGCGCACAGAGAGCAAGGATTGGATTCCTTTCTCACGTCAAAAATGATCTTCGCGATATTGGAGGGCTCGATATGATAAGGAACGTTCAGCTTTTCGCAAAGCTCTCTGATCGGTGTATAATCCGTCGGAACACCGCCCTCCTCGAGATCACCGAAGCGCATATCCACCGTGATCGCGATCAATTCAAATTTCTTCGGATAAAAACGGCGAAGCTCCGCCATTGCGTATAAAAGAGAAAGCGAATCCTTTCCCGCGGAAACGCCAACCGCAATCTTATCCCCGTCCTCGATCATATGATAATCGTCCGCGGCGCGTCTTGTGTAGCTGAGAAGCCGTTTAAGTCCCTTCATCTGATAATCCTTTCTTTTCCGTAAAATCCGTATATCGGAACTATTATAACAAAAAAATGATCGCTTTTCAATATATTCAGCAAAGTTTTTTCCCATCCGCACGGCAAAAAATTTCGGAAGGTCGGCTTCCGAAGCGTCCGCGGAAAGTTTTCCCATGTATAAAAAACGACGGTTTTCGGCAATACTGACCACAAAGCCAAGTTTTGTCTGAAGGGCGTTACGCAAGCCGAAGCTTTATTCTCCTTGAGTCGGATCCGCTTCGCAAACCGCCCGAAGCTTCTTTAATTTGAAGGAAGGCATGGAGTCATTTATGTATTATAATAAAGTCGATATTTGCGGAATCAACACGTCAAAATTAAAGATACTGTCCTGTGAAGAAAAGACGGAATTACTGAAAAAAGTGAAAAGCGGCGATCGGAAAGCGCGCGAAGAGCTGATCGACGGCAACCTTCGTCTCGTACTGAGCATTATCCAGCGATTCAACGGGAAGGTGCGCGACGCCGACGATCTTTTTCAGGTCGGTTGCGTCGGGCTGATTAAAGCGATCGACCACTTCGACACGGAGATCGGCGTAAAATTCAGCACTTACGCCGTCCCCATGATCATCGGGGAGATCCGCCGCTATCTCAGGGACAACAATTCCCTGCGCGTCAGCCGCGGAACGAGGGATCTCGCCTACCGCGCGCTCAGCGCCAAGGAGGAGCTTTCCAAAACCCTGCTCCGCGAGCCGACGGCGGAGGATATCGCGGCGTATCTGGAGGAATCGCCGCAGGCGGTTTCCGAAGCGCTGGAAGCCATCATGGAGCCGATCTCTCTCTACGATCCCATCTACGGAGAAAACGGCGATTCGCTCTACGTCATGGATCAAATCCGCGACGAGGATTGCAACGACGATATCTGGCTCGAAAATATCGCCGTCGCGCAAGCGATGAAAAAGCTCTCCGACCGTGAGCGCTCCATCATCGCCATGCGGTTTTTCCGCGGAAAAACGCAGATGGAGATCGCCGCCGAAATCGGGATCTCGCAGGCGCAGGTCTCCCGCATCGAAAAAAGCGCGCTGGAACGGATCCGCAAGGAATTATAGCGTTATCGCGCGAGAGGCTCAACGTGCTTGCCGACGATCGCAAGCAGCTCGTCGTGGATTTTGCCGTTTGTGATCACCGCGCCGTTGATGGAGCGGTCGTAGCGCTCTTCGTTGCCGAAGAGATCCGTTACCTTACCGCCCGCTTCCTCGACGATGACCTTGACGGCGGCAATATCGCAGTTTTTATGAAGCGTTCCGGGGAAAAGAACGAAGTTGAAGTCTCCTCTCGCCACGCACATGGAGGCGCGAATCACGCTGCCGAGGCCGACGGCGTAGGTTCTTTTGCCAAGCTCCTTGAAAACGTCGAACAAATTATATTCCGCGGCGGGCCACATATCAAAGTTGCCGAGGCTACGCATATCGTCAAGCAGAATGTCGCTGACCTTGATCGGCTCGCCGTTGACGAAGGCGCCCTCGCCGCGGATCGCGGTATACATCTGATCACCCTGCACGTCGTAAACGACGCCGATCTCGGAAACGCCGTCGATCACGAGCGCGAGAGAAAAAACGGACGTGGGGATATGTCTCGCGTACATCGCCGTGCCGTCCACGGGATCGCATACCCAGACGTGCGTGCTTTCACCGAAGCCCGCTTCCTCACCGTCTACGGAATGCGTGGGATAAACAGCTTTTACGCGCTCGATCAGGTAATCGTTGATCTCCTTGTCGGCAAGCGTCACGATCGTCTGATCGTATTTATAATTCGCGCCGTTGTCGGCTTTATAATATTTCATCATGATCTCGCCCGCACGGTAAGCGATCTCTTTTGCAAAATTCAAATATTCTTTTTTCATTGTAAGCCTCATCCTTCCCGAAAAGTAACATTGCCCGAAAGCTTTCGGGCAATGGATTTATTCATATTTATGATTCCGAATATCAACCGAACATGATCGCGTTCATGATATTTTCGTGATATTCCTGTCTGCCGCTGGTATTGGTGGTCACGTCACCCATTGCGAGCGCGTACTGTTCAAGCTCAGCCATCGTTACGTTGCCGTCAACGATCTTCTTACCGATGCCGCTTTCGTAGCTTGCGTAACGGTCAGCGACGAATTTGTCGATTCTGCCGTCGCGGATCATCTTATCGGCAACACGGAGACCGAGAGCAAACGCATCCATACCTGCGATATGAGCGAGGAAGATATCCTCTGCGGTGTTGGAGCCTCTTCTGGTCTTTGCGTCGAAGTTAAGTCCGCCCTTGGTGAAGCCGCCTGCCTTGATCACCTCGTACATACAGAGCGCAGTGTCGTATACGTTGGTCGGGAACTGGTCGGTATCCCAGCCGAGGAGCATATCGCCCTGGTTCGCGTCGATGGAGCCGAATACGCCGTTATCTCTTGCAACGCGGAGCTCGTGCTGGAAGGTGTGTGCCGCGAGGGTTGCGTGGTTTGCTTCGATATTCATCTTGAAGTCCTTGTCAAGACCGTATTTTCTGAGGAATGCCAGAACGGTTGCGGTATCGAAGTCGTACTGATGCTTGGTGGGTTCCTTGGGCTTGGGCTCGATGTAGAAGTCACCGGTAAAGCCGATGGAGCGAGCGTAATCCACAGCCATACGCATAAGGCGAGCCATGTTGTCCTGCTCGAGCGCCATATTGGTGTTGAGAAGTGTTTCGTAGCCTTCTCTGCCGCCCCAGAATACGTAGCCTTCACCGCCGAGCGCTACCGTGATCTCGATTGCTTTCTTGATCTGCGCCGCCGCAAAAGCAAATACGTCCGCGTTGGGAGAAGTGCCTGCACCGTGCATATAACGCTTGTTACCGAAGCAGTTTGCCGTACCCCAGAGAAGCTTCTTGCCGGTCTTATCCATCAGCTCCTTGAGGAGAGCCGTGATCTCGTCGAGTCTCGCGTTGGTTTCCGCGAGGGTAGCCGCCTCGGGAGCGATATCTCTGTCGTGGAAGCAATAGTAGTCGATATCGAGCTTTTCCATCAATTCGAACGCGGCGTAAGCCTTGTTCTTTGCAAGCTCCATGGGATCGGTTGCGCCGTAAGACTTGTCAGCAGTGCCTACGCCGAACATATCCGTGCCCTCTGCACACATGGTGTGCCAGTAGGACATTGCAAACTTCAGATGCTCACGCATCGTCTTGCCCGCGATGACTTCATCGGGGTTGTAGTAACGGAACGCCAGCGGATTGTCTGTCGTCTTGCCTTCGTATTCAATTTTAGGAAGTGTGGAAAAATAAGTCTTCATTGGATTTCCTCCGATTTTTGTTATTTTTGATTTTGAAGATATTCCCATAGGCCATTCAGCCCCAGAACCACGTCACGGTAGGTGTCTTCAAAATTTCCGGTATACCAAGGATCCGAAATGTCACCGTCACGCCCTGCAAAGGAAAGAAGCGAGTATACCTTATGTCCGTTTTCACCGATAAAGGGAGCCAGATTGCGGCGGTTCAAACGGTCCATTACAATAAT
>JAZRLQ010000172.1:0-13214 GCA_045646925.1 Eubacteriales bacterium | reverse complement strand
CCCATACGGGATTCGAAAAGAACGCTTCTTTCCTCCCCGATACAGCGGAGATATCTCTTCTCCGAAAGTTCTTTACCGATTTCGCCGAGACGGTGCGCGCGTTCCTTTTTGACCGCTTCGGGAAGCTGATTTTTCATCTTTGCCGCTTCCGTGCCCTCTCTGGGAGAAAACGGGAAAATATGCATATGCAAAAAATCGATTTTTTTCGCAATATCCACCGTTTCGAGGAAGTCCTCCTCCGTTTCACCGGGAAAACCCACGATGATATCACAAGTAAACGTCACGCCGGGCATGACGGATTTCATATATTCCACGTGGCGCAGAACCTGCTCACGGTTATATTTTCTCTTCATCGCCGCAAGAATGCGGTTACTTCCGCTTTGCAAAGAGAGATGGAAGCTCGGCATGATTTTGGGTGTGTTAGCAAGCTCATCGCAGAAGCTCTCCGTCATAACGGAAGGCTCGAGCGAGCCCGCGCGAACGCGGTCAATTCCGTCGATCTCCGTTGCCTGTCTCATCAAGCGGGACAAAGGATATCCGCCAAGATCCTTGCCATAGGAAGCCGCCTCAATGCCCGTCAGAACGACCTCTCTGCAACCGTCCTTCGCAATTGCGGCAACCTCCTTCAGTACGTCCTCGGGGGCGCGGGAAACGACGTTTCCTCTCGCCTTTTTGATAATGCAATAGGTGCAATGGTTATCACAACCATCTTCGATCTTGATATAGCAACGGTCGCGGTACGCCTTATTCACCGTCATCGTCTCTAGTGCCGCAGTTTCCACATCCAGAATTCTGCAGTCCTTTTCTTTCTTACCCGAGCGAACGAGCTTTGCCGCGAACTCCGAAACAGAAAGCTTATTGCGGTTTCCGCAAACGTAATCCACGCCGGGAATCGCTGCAACCTCTTTTGCTTTGATCTGCGAAAAGCATCCCATAACCAAAATAAAAGCATCGGGGTTTGCCACCGCTGCGCGACGGATCATCTGACGGGATTTTCGTTCGGATTCTGCAGTCACCGCGCAGGTATTGATAATATATACGTCACAAACGTCCGTAAAGGACAGAACGTCGAAGCCAAGACTTTTCAATTCCTCTTCCACCGCATCAGATTCATACTGATTGACTCGGCAACCGAGCGTATAGATCGCGGCGCGGGGATTTCGATTTTTATATTCCATAATCTTTTCTCTTTTCTTTGAAAATCAAACATGTATTTATATTATTATATCATGGATTTGGGACAGATGCAAGAAATATTTTTTACGAGACAATCCGATACCACTTCAAAAATAAAAGCCCGAAAAATCGGACTTTTATTTTTAAACTTATTTTATAAACAAAAAGAATATAACGGAAAGCAATCCGCACCCATATTTCCACAGGGGAATCAGAAGCAGAAGATAAGACTCACTGTACTTCCATTTCATTTTCGCAAGCCAAGAACGCTGAAAACATGAAATCCACAAGGAAATCAGCGCAAATACGATTGCCGCAATCAAAAGCTCACTCATCGGAGGTCTTTCAATAATCATCTTAATAGCGCCGACAATACAACAAATCACAGAAAACCAGATTGCTTTTGCCATATATTTCAGATAATATTTGTTCCAAACGATCTGTTCCTTCTCTGCGTCACAAAAAGGCTCGTAAATCAAAGAGGTTCTGCAAAAAGGACATTCATTTTCGTTGTCCACAGTCATTCGACAAGTAGGGCATTTCTTCATTGTCTCACTCCTTTACCGTATAGCCTTTGGCGGCGATAAAAGCAATCTCTTCTATCGTCAACTCAGAAGACTCGGAAACAACCGTCCACGCCTCATCCAAAACCGAAATGGATTGTTCGTGAATCGGATACGCGTGATAAATTCGAACACCATCGCCTGTTTTACCACCAATATCACCGTAATGGCTCGTCAAAATAACAAGATACTTCTGATTTTGTGACGAATCCACCGCCAAAATCAAAGGGGTTTCAGATTCATTGACGTAAACAAGCTTTCCGTCGGTAAAATAACCGTCCTCGACGCACATTTTCTTGATATTGACATTGCTGAAATGTGTTGTGGAAAGCATAACTCTGTCACCAATAGCCAATTCGCGTTCATTCTTTTCAAATTGTTTGCGCGAAGACCATTTGAGAACGAAATTACTCGTTTGACCGCCCGATACCGTCGTGATGACGGTTTGAGCTTTCTCATTTTTTGTAATCTCCGTTACATAACCAGCATAATTATAGGACTCGCTTCCTGCATTACAAATACTCCAAACGATCAGCACGATCAGAAAAACCGCGCCGAACGCCCATAAAATTTTATCTTTGGTTTTCATAGAAACCTCCTTATATTAACATATTACGGCAAAAATATTATAACACAACTCCGAAAAAATGTAAATATATAGGAGATTTTCACGCCTTCACGCTCTCTCCCCTAACAAAAACCACTCCAGCATTCTCGGAAACAGCGTCGAAAACGTGATCTTCTCCACAGAATGCGCGGCGAGGATATCCGCCGTTCCGATCTCTCTTCCGTTTTCCAGGTATGTAACCGTTCCGATCTTTTGTCCCTCGGTAATAGGCGCCGCCAATTTTTCGGGGATATCCACGCGTGTTTCGATCTTCGACAGCTTCGCTTTTTCGACGGTGGCTGAAAAATCTTCCTTGACGGTGGCAAGCGTATTCCCGACGCCCCCCGTAATACGAACATCATTCATAGGTTCGGCAGGAGAAGTATAACAACCGTAATTCGCAAAGCCAAAATCCAAAAGCGACGTCGCGAGCGCGTTTCTTTCTTCCTTCGTGGGAGATCCCATCACGACCGCAATCAAAGAAAGTCCGTCTCTTTCCGCCGTTGCGGAAATACAGAATTTCGCCTTCTCCGTCGAGCCCGTTTTGAGTCCGGTCGCCCCCTTATAAAAGCGGATCAGCTTATTGGTGTTGGACAGACCGAATGTACCGTTTCGGATCGTATCCATCCAGATCGTCGTATAATCGAACACCTTCTCGTGACGGATCAGTGCCTTCGTCATGATAGCGATATCTCGCGCGCTGGTAACGTGATTGTCCGTCGTATCGTCAAGACCGTTGGTATTTTCAAAATGCGTATTCTGCATACCAAGCTCCGCCGCGCGCGCATTCATACGGGCAACGAAAGCCTCCTCGCTTCCGCTGACCGCCTCGGCAAGCGCAACCGCCGCGTCGTTTGCCGAAGAAACGATCAATCCTTTCAGAAGATCGTCTACGCTCATCTCCTCGCCTGCCGCAAGAAAGATCTGCGAGCCTCCCATCGAAGCGGCAGTCTCACTGATACGGACGGTTTGTTCCAAGCTCAACACCCCCTCTTCGAGAGCCTCAAAAACAAGAAGCATGGTCATTACCTTTGTAACGGAGGCAGGCGGCAATGCGGCATCCGCATTGTACTCATACAGAATCGCGCCCGTCTTTCCGTCCATCAGAATACAGGAGCGAGCATTCGGTTCCGCAGTATATGCGGGAGCCGCCAACACAAAATTTTCTCCCATAGACAAAAGACAAGCAACGCAAAAGCAAAAAGCCATCGTCAATTGAAATATTCGTTTTTTCATAATCATAACCCTTTCTAGAATAATTTTGTTATCATATCTATGAAAAAACGAAAAAAATATACCTCCCCATAAGGAGAGGTATAAATTTCATTCATTAGTCAACAATGTAGTTCTTCAAGCTGGGAAGGATCTTCTCGGAGGAAGCGCCGTACGCAGTCAAGGTAATCGGGTTCATAAGATCAAGGCTGAAAATACCCATGATAGACTTTGCATCAACAACGTATCTGCCGCTGGCAAGGTCGATGTCACCTTCATACTGGCGTACAACTTCTACAAAGTTGCGTACATCCTCAATAGAACTCAAACGGATTTTAACTTCGGTTTTCATATCGCATTACTCCTTTTTAATTTGAATTTAAGCTTATATAAGCTTCTCTTTATTATTATAATACCAAAAAAATAGCAAAAAGTCAACATCTGTTTATTATTTTTGAAAAATTCATGATTTTACACTTACAAACAAGAAATCGAACGCACAAAAATAGGATAAATAACCTAAAAAATACACAAATGTCGAAAATTCAGACATTTCTGAATGAAAACCCCGTTATCAAAAGATCGGCATGATCTGTCTTCCCGCAAATGCGCTAAGCATCGTAGGCTTCAGCATATCAAAATCACAAACCAAAGAATAAGGTTTTTTCTGAGGATCATCCTGCTTCATCGGAACGAAATAAATGTTCTTTCTCGACATCAGAAGCCCGATATTTTTCAAATTGGCAGAGAGCGCGTCATTGGTTGCAAGCGCGATCACAACGGGATGGTTACAACGAAGCTGCGCTTTGACCGCCATGGTAACGGGGCTATCCGTAATACCGGCGGCAAGCTTGGCAAGCGTATTGCCCGTGCAGGGCGCAACGACCAACATATCCAAAGCAATGTCGGGGCCAAGAGGCTCCGCGTCAACGATCGTATGGATCACGGACGTTTTGCAAATATCCTCAACGGTTCGAACCGTGTCCGTCGCTTTTCCGAAACGTGTGTCCGTCGAATAAACGCTTTCATTCATGATCGGAAGCAGAGCATTTCCCTCTGCGGCAAGATTTCTCATAATCCCCAGCGATTTCGAAACCGTGCAAAAAGAACCGCAAAAACAATATCCTATCATATATTTACAGACCTTTCTTCAAAATAAAATATTCTTTTCCCGCAAGATATCCAATATCGTATCCGCCACGGCATATCCCGCTGATTCAGGAAAAAATTTTCCCGGAAGCCCCAAGGCAAGCTCCGCGTGTACGCCGAAGCTCTCAGCTTCTTCGAAATCCAATCCGAACGGAGCGGAGGCAAGCTCCATGATCCAAGCATCTTTGGGAATCTTCGATAAAATCTCCCGATCCAAGATCCTTGCGGGTACCGTGTTGATCAGAAGCTCGTGTTCTCCCGCGCACGCGGAAAGCTCAGAGAGCGGCTTTGCGGTATAACCCATCATATGCGCTTCCAGCCTTGCTTGCGACTTTCGCGCAAAAACCGTAACGTTCGCTCCAACAGATCGAAATAGCTTCGCGGTCGCAGAAGCAACCTTTCCATATCCAATCACGGCAACGCGCATACCAAATACCGTTCGTCTCCCATTCTGCAAGGCAAGCAAAAGCGCGCCCTCTGCCGTGGGAACGGCATTTCTAATTGCAAAGTCCTCCCTTTTGCCATAATCCGAAATCCTTTTATCCGTCATATCGTTCACGTTTCCCGCAAAAATCAAAGCATTGGCAGGAATAGACGCCAATACGTCCGAAATCAAAATTTTTTCCATGCTTTCGGGCGCGAACAGATGGACACCGTCGCGAGTAAACGGAATGGGAAGCAAAACGGCATCTTCCTGTATTTTTTTCAAAGGATCGTATGCTTGTTCTTTTTCGAGACCGAATAATTTCGTTTCAAAACCGTATTCTCCAAGTCGTTTTGCCGCATAAAAGCTTCTGCGGTCACCGCCGATAACTGCAAACGTAAAATCTTTATCCATCACATATCCTCCTTTTGCCTTCAGAATCAAAGCCAAACAAGATAGTATATGCCGATATGCAGAAAAATAACCACGCAATAAGCACTTTCATATTTTATTTTTCGACATACGCAAAAAAATAACCGCAGAATCACTCTGCGGTTATTTTTACAGCTCTGATATTAGTTAAGCATCCCCATACCGTCCATCCAATAGACGACGTGAGAAGCAAAGCCGTGATTACAGCTTGCGGTTGTGGAATCGTTTTCCCAAAGAGTACCCGTAAGGTCTGCCATCTTCGTAAAGAAGCCCTTGATATTTTGCGCAAGCTTTTCGTGTTCGCCGTACAAATACAAAAGTTCCAAACGCAGATAGTTGCCAATGAAAGCGTTGGATGGATATATCTCTTGCCATTTCGCTTCGGGCGTGAACTCGGGCCATTTGTTCGGTACAATTCTCTCCGGACCGAAATCATGGAGCATCCTTTGCCAAAGCTCCGGCTTTTCCTCGGGCGTCGCAATGCCACAGAAAAACGCGTAGTATTGACAGGTTTCCGTACATTTGCCGGAAAGACGCGCCACACCGTCCTCACCGTACACGGCGTTATCGCAATAGAAGCCCGTTTCCGTAAACGATTTCTCGTTGATCGTCTTCTTCAAACGATCTGCTTTTTCTGCAAAATCATTATCATTGTACAGATTTGCAACGGCTCTCAGGGTTTTCGCATACAGCATATTGGTCGGGAAATTGATATCCTGCGTCAGCTTATTACACTCGGACCATTCCACAAACACCCATTTTTCAAGCTTGTCCAACAAACCGTCGGCGTTTTCAAATTTTTTGAAATAATCCATCAATGCGTATATCTTGTCCTTTGCGTTTTCGATGAATTCCCCGTCGCCCGTTCTGTCCATATATTCCTCAAGCTCCAGCACAAGGAACATTGCCCAATTGGGAATGAAGTTGCCGTTATAGAAATCTGCAGGATAACACATCGGAAACATACCCTCGGGAAGATTTTCAAATCGATCGGGCAAGAAAAAGTTTTCCAGAAAGCAACGCTCAATTTCGCTTTTGCCCGTCAACGTCTTTTCTACACGGGACGTGAAAAAGCTATCGCACAACCATCCCGCGCGTTCACGAGAGGGACAATCCATATAGATCGTAAAGGTGTTTTGTCTGTAACTTTCCACAGCTGCGCGGAAAATTCTGTTCAAAGTCTCGTCTTCACCCCGATAACTGCGCTTCGTATTCTCTGCGCCGAAATAAATGATACCCACGTCGGACAGAATCGCCCTGCCTTTTACAACGTGGAAGGTAATCACGCCAAAAGTATATGGTTCAAATGTCGAAAGATGATATTTCCCGCCCGCGAGCTTCCACATTGCCGCATTGACCGTATACATACGGCGGTAATTGATGAGTCCTTTCTCGTCCAAAATTTCATCGAACGTGACCAAAATCTCCGTATCCTCATCACACGCCACGAAAAAATCGATTTTGCCCGTCGTATTGCAAGGCATATGATAGGTTACGGCTTCTCCCGCGCGGAGTGCTTGTGTAGAAGGCCTTTCGCTTGTTTTCTTCAGATTGCAAACTTCAATATTTCTCGCTTGCACAAAAAGATCCGTCTCCATTTCCTTGAGAGCAAAGGACTTTTTGGAAGCGCCCGTATCGTTTCCTCGCGGAACGATATATGCAGGATAACGCACGCGATCCTTATAATCCGCCAAAATAAAATCCGAGCGAGAGACGATCTCTTCCGCAAGGATCTTGTCGTATACATGATAGGACGAGCCGCGCGCAATAAAATTCTTTTCTTCAACATCAGACAAACAGACGAGCGCGTAGTCTCTTTCGTTGATCATGGGACTCTTCTCCCATTTTGAAATCAAAGAAGAGATCTGATAAACCTCGCAAAAGGTTCTCTGACCGGAAAAACGCTGCGCCTTCTGTTCATGCTCGGTCATCACACGGGAAAGGAAACCTTCTTCTCCCGTTGCAGCTTTAACCGCTCCGTCTTCGATCAATTCTGCGCAAATAAAAGACGGCTGATCCAAATGATAAAAGGAATCCGCATTGTATCCCGCCACGTTTACGGTGATGACAGATTTTTCCGAAACGTACGCAGTGAGATCCAATTCATCGACACGATAAAATCCGTGCGCACATCTTGCAGGCCCGAAAGCCACAAATTCACCGTTCACACGAACGTCGTAAGCGCAAGAGCCCGTCAATCGAAGCATCGTCTTCTCTGCGCCCGAAGCGACCGCGCGAAGAGAGATCCAAAGATTCATTTCCTTTTCTCTACCGAGGATCCATACGGGACGCGCCTTTTCAAAATTGATGATCTGAATATTCTTGTTTTCCATGCTGGTATACTCCTTTCAGCACGACAAATTTTACCCAAAAAACAAAGCCAAGGAAAAATTCCTTGGCTTTGTGAAAATACGTCTTAAACTTTGAATTAAAGTTCTGCGAAGTATTTGATGGTACGAACCATCTGAGAGGTGTAGGAGTTTTCGTTGTCGTACCAAGAAACAACCTGTACCTGGTAGGTGTCGTCGTCGATCTTAGCAACCATCGTCTGAGTTGCGTCGAAGAGAGAACCGTAGGTCATACCGATAACGTCGGAAGAAACGAGTTCTTCAGTGGTGTAACCGAAGGATTCGTTGGAAGCAGCCTTCATAGCAGCGTTGATGCCTTCCTTGGTGATGTTAGCGCCCTTAACAACTGCAACGAGAATGGTGGTAGAACCGGTGCAGGTAGGAACACGCTGAGCAGAACCGATGAGCTTGCCGTTGAGTTCGGGAATTACGAGACCGATAGCCTTAGCAGCGCCGGTGGAGTTAGGAACGATGTTCTGAGCACCTGCGCGAGCACGGCGGAGGTCACCCTTTCTCTGGGGACCGTCGAGAATCATCTGGTCGCCGGTGTAAGCGTGAACAGTGGTCATGATACCGCTCTGGATAGCAGCGTAATCATTGAGAGCCTTAGCCATAGGAGCGAGGCAGTTGGTGGTGCAGGAAGCAGCGGAGATGATCTTGTCATCAGCGGTGAGGGTTTCATTGTTTACGTTGTAAACGATGGTGGGAAGGTCGTTGCCTGCGGGAGCAGAGATAACAACTTTCTTAGCGCCTGCTTCGATGTGAGCCATAGATTTGTCCTTAGAGGTGTAGAAACCGGTGCATTCAAGAACAACGTCTACGTCGAGAGCGCCCCAGGGGCAATCTTTTGCGTCTTTGCAAGCATAGATCTTGATTTCTTTACCGTCAACGATGATGGAATCTTCGGTAGCTTCAACAGTGTGAGCTTCGTTACCGAGTTTGCCAAGGAAAGAACCCTGAGCAGTATCGTATTTGAGAAGGTGAGCGAGCATCTTGGGGCTGGTGAGGTCGTTGATAGCAACAACTTCGTAGCCTTCAGCAACGAACATCTGACGGAATGCGAGACGGCCGATACGACCGAAACCATTAATAGCAACTTTAACCATGGGAATAATCCTCCGTATGTTAATAAATTTGATTTGGAACGTCCAGATTATGACGCTCCGTACCTACTTATATTTTAACGCAAAAATTAAAAATATACAATAGTTTTATGAAAAATATTTTCGTATATTTGACGATTTTTTTATATTATAACAATATTTCTTTCAAAATATTGCATAATATCGCTTCGTCCACACAAATACTACCTTCGTAACCGCGGCGTTTCCCCTGCAACAGGCGTCCGCTATGAAAAATTTTTCTTCGCTTCCCGCGAGATACGAGGTGCAAAATGGAAAACAAAAATGAAAATCCCGATATCATTCTGCTAAAAGATATCGAAAGAAGCGTCTCTCTCCACGCCGATACGTTAATCGCCATCATCGGAAAAACGGAGGACGATGGGCAAAAAAGTCTGCTCTCCGCCATGCTGGATACTTGCGAAGGTTTTGCCGAAAAAGCCGGCCAACGCTTACAAGAATCCAAAACCGAAACGCAAGCTCCCGGCATACTCGAAAAGCTCCCTTCAGAGCTTTCCGTTTTCATGTCAACGCTTACCGATCATTCGCCGTCGAAGATCGCTGGTCTCGTCATCGAAAACGCCGTTGCGAATGTGAGAGAATTCAAGGAAAAGATCCGAAAAGCCGACGAAGCGGGTGCAAGTATTGAAAATATCCGTTTGGCAGGAGACGTTCTCGCGTTTCACGAAGAAACGATCAACAAGATGCGTCGGTATTTGTAAGCTTCTCACGAATGCTTTCGATCATATTGTCGATCAACCTCGACAGGAATATATCCATTCCTCCGATGCTGCGAACGTAATAAGAGTCCGGCGAAGTATAGGGAACAGTATAAAGCAAGCTCAAATGCCCGAATCGGTCCATTTTTGTTGCAAAATTTTCTTTCGACAAAAGTCCCGTCTTTTGCAAAATCGAAAATTCGATCTTGCACTCGGGAATAAATTCCAAAAGAAAGGCGTCCAGCATATCCGGCTTTTCAAACAAATCCGCAAAATTCGTTTCCGTGGTCAAACGGAACGTATGTCGCGAATACGCAATATCGCAAGAAAGCGATAGCTCGATTTCCTTCGTTTTGGAGACCTTCATCTGCAAATAAAGCAATCTGCCGATAATAAAAAGAACGTCCTGCACGGTAGCGGCAACGTGGAGATATTTCGGAAAATCCTCGTCGATTTTCGCATTCACACGATAGCCGAACTCGGAAAATTCCGAATTCATTTTCTCGAATGCGCACGCGATCACCTGATAAAAAGGCACTCTCTTTTGCGATCCGAAATCGTTTTCGTAACGAAGCGTTTGTACGGTCTCCATATACAGACCGGAATTCGTTCCCTGCAAAACAGAACCTCTCGTGCGAAGCGATGCGCCCACGCTCATGGAGGTCAGAAAGCTCTCAAGCGACGGTCCCGTCATCTGAAACAGTTGCGCGGCGTGGGACATTCCTTCCTGATATTGAAGGTGGCTCATAAATAGAAAAACCGAATTTTCACCGTCTTCGAATGCGATCGCGGTATGATAAAGCTCGGTTTCCGCCAATTTCACGGGACCGACACCCTTGAAGCTCTGCGCAAAAACGAATGGATTCAAGGAATTTTTTCTAGAGAGCTTAGGCAAATATTTTTCGCACGCGATATTCTTATAAATAACTTCTCCCGTGCTGCGAAGAACGGCGAATACTGGAAACGCCGTATAATAAAAAAGTTCTTGATATGTCGCTGTAGTCATGATCGTTATAAAATATTGACCAAGATTTGCGTAACGATGAAAGCGAAGCTTCCCCGTTTTCAAACAGAAAGAGCAAATGCAGTCTTTGCTGTATTTGCTCTTTCTTCACGCAATGCTTAATCAATTATACATTGTGTACCTTATTTTCGAAATCTGCATTTTTGGAATCAAGTCCGTACATCTTTGCTTTTCTGCTTTCAAAGAATTTAACGGCAACCTGTTCGAAAAGTGCATAGGAGAGAACGTCTTCGTCCTGAATTGCCCAAGGCTTTACTGCCTCGCGGAGCTTATCCAATTCGGGCGGAATGTTATCTGCGGGACGTTCGGTGATCGGCTTTTCATCACCGATGATCTTTTTGCGGAATTCGGGAGAAACTTCAACGGGAGTTCTGCCGTATTCACCGCGTACAACACCCTTGAATTCCTTGGTTACCATCTTGTAACGCTCGCCGCCGATGATGTTGAATACCGCCTGGGAACCAACGATCTGAGAAGAGGGTGTTACGAGCGGAGGATAACCTGCGTCTGCGCGAACGCGCGGAACTTCTTCAAGAACCTCGAGAAGCTTTTCGGACTGACCTGCCTGCTTCAGCTGAGAAACGAGGTTGGAAAGCATACCGCCGGGAACTTGGTAAAGAAGAGCGTTTACGTCTACCTTCAATACCTTGGGGTCGAGCAAGCCGTTTGCGAGGTATTTCTCACGCAAGGGCATGAAGTACTTGCTGATCTTGTCAAGCTCGTTCAGATTGAGACCCGTATCGTACTGCGTACCTGCAAGCGTTGCTACGAGAGGCTCTGTAGGCGGCTGGCTGGTACCCATTGCGAAGGGAGACATTGCGGTATCCACGATATCTACGCCTGCTTCGATCGCCTTGAGAAGGGTCATGGAAGCGAGACCGGAGGTATAGTGGGTGTGAAGCTGAACGGGGATCTTCGTCTGCTCCTTGATCATCTTTACGAGCTCGTAAGCGTCGTAGGGCTTGAGAAGACCTGCCATATCCTTGATACAGATAGAGTCAGCGCCCATTTCTTCAAGCTCTTTTGCGAATTTCGCAAAGCTTTCGTTCGTGTGAACGGGGCTCGTCGTATAGCAGATCGCAGCCTGAACGTGTCCGCCCTCTTTCTTGGTCGCATTGATTGCGGTCTTGAGGTTACGGGAATCGTTGAGCGCGTCGAAGATACGGAGAATATCGATACCGTTCGCGATGGATTTCTGAACGAAGTATTCAACGACGTCGTCGGAGTAGTGACGGTAGCCGAGGATATTCTGACCTCTGAAAAGCATCTGGAGCTTGGTATTTTTTACTTTATCTCTGATTTTGCGAAGTCTGTCCCAGGGATCTTCATCAAGGAAGCGCAAGCAGGAGTCAAAGGTTGCGCCGCCCCATGCTTCGAGCGCATGGTAGCCGATTTTATCCATCTGTTCGAGAATGGGGAGCATTTCCTCCGTCGTCATTCTCGTTGCGATAAGGGACTGGTGAGAGTCACGGAGGACAGTCTCACAAATTTTAACTTTTGCCATAGGTTTTGGCCTCCCTTTCTTTCGTGATTATTTAAAGAGCGCGAGGAATACACCCGCACAGATTGCCGAACCGATAACGCCGGCAACGTTGGGACCCATTGCGTGCATAAGAAGGAAGTTGGAGGGGTTCTCCTTCTGTCCGACCTTCTGAGAAAGGCGGGCAGCCATCGGAACGGGGGAAACGCCCGCGGAACCGATGAGGGGGTTGATCTTACCCTTCGAGAGCTTGCACATAAGCTTACCGCCGAGCAAGCCGCCGATGGTAGAGAGAATAAACGCAGTAAGACCGAGAACGATAATATAAACCGTTTCCCATTGCAGGAACATTTCCGCGCTTGCAGTAGCACCGACAGAAATGCCGAGGAAGATGGTAACGACGTTGATCAGTCCGTTCTGAGCGGTCTGAGAAAGTCTGTCCGTTACACCGCAGACGTTGAGAAGGTTACCGAACATCAGACATCCGACGAGAACGGCCGCTTCGGGAAGAAGGATCGCTACGATAAGGAGAACGATCAAGGGGAAAAGCACTTTTTCGAGCTTGGAAACCGAGCCGAGCGCTTCCATTTTGATTGCGCGTTCTTCTTTGGTCGTGAGCAATTTCATGAAGGGCGGCTGAATCATGGGGATCAGCGCCATATAGGAGTATGCGGCAATTGCAATCGCACCGAGGAGGTGGGGAGCAAGCTCTTTGGTGGTATTGATCGCGGTCGGACCGTCCGCACCGCCAATGATACCGATTGCGGCAGCTTCCATCTCGGTAAAGCCGAGAAGAAGCGCGCCCGCGAAAGCGGCAAATACACCAAGCTGAGCAGCGCCGCCGAGGAAGATGCTCTTCGGATTGGAGATGAGGGGACTGAAGTCCGTCATCGCACCGATACCGATAAAAATAAGACAAGGATATACGCCGAATTTAACGCCGAGATAAAGAATATCGA
>JAZRLQ010000171.1:0-3969 GCA_045646925.1 Eubacteriales bacterium | reverse complement strand
CGCTTGGCCTCCGACTTCCTCTTGATATGTGCGAGCTTCTTTGGGGCTGTGATATGTTTTACGAGATGTACGACGATCCCGATTTCGTTCACGAGGCGCTCTCGCTGATCACGGAGACCTACACCGCGTTCCTCAACAAATGGTATGAGATCGTCCCGATCAATAAGGAGATGAACCCCCATTGGACAAGTTGGGCGTACCTCTGGCACAAGGGCGCGATCCTTCTGCGCGACGATAGCGCGATGAACCTCTCGCCCGAATTTTACCGCGAATTCGCCGCGCCGTACGATAGCCTGCTGCTCGACCGATTCAGCGGCGGTTGCATCCATTTCTGCGGCAGAGGCGATCATTATATCGACATCGTCTCCGAGATGAAGGGGCTTTCCGCCATCAATATGTCGCAACCGCACCTCAACGATATGGAAAAGATCTTCCGTCATACCGTCGACAAGGGCATAAAGGTCCTCGCCTTCAATAAAGGCTGGGCGGAAAAGCTCAAAAACCGCGAGGGCGGCTACCGTCACCATCTTTCTATATGAACTATGAATTTCACCCGTTGCTTCCAAGGAGCAACGGGTTTTTCGTTCGTGAAGACCGTATGGGCGATCAAGATCCATCTGCGCACAAACTCGGTTACATCGTGCTTCCCCTCACCGCAAAAACTCAACAAATCCATCGACGGCGATGGGATCATCCGCGCCGTTTGCGCCGTGGGCATCGAAGAGGATGACGTTGCCGTCGGGATTCACACACGCGAAGGCAACGCCGTAACCGCCATGCGCAAGCTCCGCGTGACACACGGCATGGACGGGGGCTACCGGTCTGTACGCCTCGGGAAGAGGCGTTTCGTTGACGCGCCTCGGCAAATTCTCCGCGCCGCACGAAAAGGAAACGGAAACTCTTCCCTCATGGGTGCGGTAACGGCACCCCGCTCCGCCTCTGCCGAAGCTTTTTTCGGGTATGGTGACCTCCACGGAAAGCCCCATTCCCGACGAGACCGCCGTTCTCGCCGCGCGAGAGGTCTCCGCGGCTTCGACCGCAGGCGCTTCGCTTTCCGTTTGCGCGCGGTTCTGCGCCGTTTCGAGCGCCCACTGAAGCTGGGGCACGAGCTGATAGAGATAGCTTCGGATCCGTCGGAGCTGTTCTCGGTCGTCCCCCTTGATATCGGGCAATCGGAGCTGAACGTCCATCAGAGATCACTTCCCTTCTCCACCGTTTTGCAGATCGAAAAGATCTTCGCGTCCCCAACGCCGACGATACGGAGGCGCAGATGGTCGCACCGCTTCGGTCGGATCGGAATGGAAAAGCTCTGCAGATTTTTGCCCGTCATGGCGAACAGATACTCATATTCGCCGCTCGAATCGTACTCCGCGAAAAACGTGACGCGCGCGCCAACGTCGAGCTTCAACCGCACGTCCATGCGTGAAATATACTTTTTGTCGGGCGAATCCGTGCCGATCACGCCCGTCGTGGCAGACCAACGGATCGGCGCTTCCTCGCGAACGCCCGTTCCCTTGACCGTCATGATACGGTTGGTCGCGTAGTCGATGTAGTAGAGATCGCCGCCGAACGCGCAGAAATCCGTCGCCTGCGTGCCGTCCTCTCTGTGCCACATCTTTTTGAGCGTATCGTAGACGAAAAGATGATGATCGCCCGCAGGATCGGACATGGAGACGTAATATTTGTTGCCGAGCGAGCCGCCGACGGCGTTTTCGTAAGCCTCGTCTCCGAGCGCGGAGGAGATCTCCGTCGGCAAGGAACCGTCGTAAGCGCACACACCTGCGCGCGATTTGTAATAGAGCGTTTCTCCGACGGTGGCAAGGCTCTTCGCGCAGCCCTTCTGTACGCCGCGCAGAACGGTCGTCTGGATACGAAAATTGGCGGGGGAGCTGCCGTAGACCTTATGCACGCAGTTCTCCTTGAAGAAAAGCGGGTAGCCGAGGTGCGCGATCGCGCCCGTAAAAGCGCCGTCCGTGCCGACCGTCAGAAAGCAAGAGTCCGTGTCCGCGCCCTCTTGTGCGCACCAATTTCGGAAATCGCCCTTCTTGCAGGCGTAGATCGCGTTGACGCCGTCGCCGTAACGACAGCCCCAGAGTCTGTTTTCCGACTCGATGACGAAGTCCATGTCGGGCATATTGCGCTCGACCGTGACGGGCTCGTTCTGCATGAGAACCCCGACGACAGCGCCGCTGACGACGATATCGTTTTCGTCCCTTGCCCATATGACAGACTCGCGGTTCAGATTCGTGAGCGTTCCGCACCTCACGCCCGAAATGCGCACCCCGTCCCCGACCTGAAACGAGGCGCCGATGCCTGCCGAATGGATCTTCACGTAGGTCGCGCCGATCGCGATCCAATTGTTCGACGTGGGATAATATTTCCGCAGAACGTAAGGCTTTTGTGAGGTATCGATCCAGAAGGAGATCGCCTCTGTGGGCTCGGGCGGATCGCTCTGCGCAGGCACCGTCCCGTAGTCCACACCCTCTCGGCTGCATAGCGTGAAGCGCGCCTCGGAGGTCGTCTCGAAGGAAGCCTCGATCCTTCCGAAATCGGAAAGGTCGGCGGTGTTGACGTATTTTTTGTCGGGCATGACGATGACGTACGCGCCCATTGAGACCAGCGTTTTCGGCTTTTCGTCAGCCGTCAGTCCCATCGGCACGCGCGCGTCGCCCATGACAAAATCGCTTCCGTCGACGTAGCAAAGCGCCGTCTTTGCGATCATGCCCTGCGCGATCCCCGGCGTTGCCGCAACGCCCCTTTGTCCGCGGGGCGCGAGGATCGGATAATGGTCGGAGGAGAGATTTTCCATCTCGTAAAATTCTCCCTCTCCGTTCCGGAGATTGTGGTGATAGCCCTTGAAAACGTCGAGCATTTCTCTCGTCGTCGCAGGCGGGGTTAGCGTGGGATATTTCATGTTGTTCTCCTTTTCGTAAATTCAAATGTGGATGAGGGGCGGCGTAGCATTTGCCTTCCCACGACGTAGCCGAGGTTCGTGCGCAGACGGATTATTTGCCTTCCCCTTGGGGAAGGCTTTTGGGACGCCCGGGAGGTCGGCCCCTACAACAGAACCGAGGTTCGTGCGCAGACGGAATCAATCTCAAGCCTCTCACTTCGGGAGAGCTGTCACCGAAGGTGACGGAGAGGGCTTTCACATCTTCACTCTTCACTGCCCCTTGCCTTCCCCTCAAAAATGCGCAAAGGCTTTTGCGCGGGGCAGATGTGTGCGGTTATAATACTTTTCGAACGCGGCGTAGGCGGCGTTGAAAAGGCGTATGCTATTGTTGTACTTGCCGTACTCGCCGCCGGCGTAGTCGATCTGCGCCTCGAGCCAACGGATATAGACCTCGTCGTACGGCGCAGGCACGAGCAGCTCCTGCAAAAAGTCGGTATTCTCATCGTACGGCGTGAAAGGCGCGTTCTCCGCGCCCTCGTGCGTGTCGATGATCTCGTTTTTCACCGCGCCGTCAAGGACCGAAAGCCATCGGAGCTTTTCGGTCTGCCCGAAGCCGTTCGGCTTCACGGTGTCAACGTGGGTGATCGCCTCCATGACCGTCATAGGCTTCCCTCCGATCAGAGAGGCTTCGCAGCCTTTTCGAGAAGGCTCGCGCTCTTTTCGTCCAGCGCCTCCTGCGCTCTCTGCGAACGCTCGTATTCCTCCTTCACGCACGTCGGCACGCGGGAGGTCTTGCCCTTCGGGAGCAGATAGTTTTTGCCGTTAATGCTCATGAAAACATTCGGATCGTCGTTTGCATAGCCCTTCGGCACGTAAAGCTCAACGTATGCTTCTTTGTTTTCCATCATTGATTTCCTTTCTTATTCCAATCAGATTTTCAAAGGGCGGACGCAAGATCCGCCCGATTTACCCCGTCGCTCAGTTTTCCTCGTCGATCGCGCTGTAGCTGGAGCAGCTCATGACGCGCACGGCTCTTTCGGGGTAGAGAATGGTCGCGCCGTTGGTCTCGAACTTGT
>JAZRLQ010000170.1:0-12806 GCA_045646925.1 Eubacteriales bacterium | reverse complement strand
CTCCTTGCAGGCGGCGCGGACCCGTTACGAGCGGCGCAGGTTGCCTCTTTGTGTTCATCAGTGACGATCAGAAAATTGGGTGAAACGGGCACTGCGACACGAGAAGAGATCCTTTCGGCATGGGATACCTATTATGGTGTTTAAAATGGAAAAGGCTTACCGAAGTTTTCGGTAAGCCTTTTCTGTTAGGTGTTGGGAATATAGATACGGAGATGAGCGGAATCTGCTTCCGTCATGGTTTTTGTTGCGGTTGCGGAAAGATTGAATGCGCGATATTGGTAATTGCCCCACCAATTGTCATCGACAACGATCACATTGGAGGTGACGTTTTCGGGACGAGGAGATGTTTTTGTATTCAGATCCGTCCAACCTTCCGGTCGGTACTGATAACCTTTATCGACGATGATGATCGTTCCGACGGGAAGCGCTTCTTTCGTATAGATATTGGAGGACGTGAAATTCGGAATATTGGTAGCGGAACTGTTGGCAGAGGAGATTCGATTGGAGTTGGAAGAAGAATTGTAATAAGAAGCGACCGTGGGGTTCCAATCGAAAAGTGTGTAGCTATTCATCGCTCCAACGGAAGCTACGCCGAGCTTTTCAAGTACCGCAAAATCTGCCGCCATCTGATCGCCGGAGGGAAGAAGCTCCGTTTCAGGTTTTTTCTCGCTTTCGGGAATGGTTGGATTTTCGACGGTAGGAATATAAACGCGGAGATTTTCACTGTCTGCCGCAGTCATGATTTTGGTCGCAACGGCGGAAAGGTTGAATGCGCGGTGCGTATAATTGCCCCACCATTCTTCGTCAACGACCACGATTTTTTCAGTGACG
Organism: Eubacteriales bacterium; assembly: GCA_045646925.1. Lineage (GTDB taxonomy): Bacteria > Bacillota > Clostridia > Oscillospirales > CAG-272 > QALR01. The sequence continues at coordinate 11,975 of JAZRLQ010000170.1, read as the reverse complement.
TTTCCGGGGCGGTTATTGTTTTTTGCATCCAGATCATACCACGCTTCCGGACGATACTGATAGCCGTCGGCAATGGAGATAACGGAACCGTAAGGAATGGCAACTTTTTCAAATATGCGGCTTCCGTTGAAGTTCACGATATTGGACGCGGTGCTGGTTGCGGATGTTACGAGAATGGAACTGCTGGAGGAGTTATAGTAGCCTTGTACAGTGAATTCAAGATCGAGCGCTACGTATTCATTCGGATCGAATCCTGCTTCGGTCAGAATTTGCTTATCCTTTTCTGTCAAAGGCGTGGTTTTGACAGGCTCGACCTTCGGTTCGTAGGAAGATTTTGTGATCGCAAACGGCGTTGCAGTCGCATTGGCGACGGCTTCTCGGATCGCACCGAGATCGGCGGGATTTACGGCATTTGTTCCGGTGGGATACCAGGTCACAGCGTCAAGAGAATTGCCGGTAAGGGTGGCGAACCAGGTCAGCGCGGCGGTATAACGTCCGATTGAGTAATTCAAATGGTATCCGTCTCTTGTGAGCTTGTCTCCGATATACGAAGTGCGGAGATTCTGAATCGCAGTGCCGCTGGGGATGATTCCTTCGATGTCATCGTAGTTTTTGAGAATATTCTGCGCGGCGCTTGTGATTGCGTTATACATTTTGATTTGATCTTTGCTATAGTTTGAAAAGCCGGAATGGGTGGAGCCGGTCTGATACGCCCACGTCATGTGCCAGTATATCTTGGCGTCCGGATTTTTCTTGTGCTGATTGACGTAATCGAGAATATTCTGCAGGTTGTTGAAGGTTTCGGGTCTGCCACTGTCTTGGCTTACCTGCTGGATGGTGATGATGTCCCATTCCTCATATTCGAGCGCGTAGAGAATGCTCTTTTTGGTTTTGGTCCAGTAGCCGAACTCGTTGACGTAATATTCGTATGCAGAAGCGCCCGACTGCATATTCGACCAATGCGTATCGAGAGAGCAACCACCGATATAAAGGTTGCCGAGAACAACGTCATCGTAACCCGCGGAATCGCAAATATTCCAAAGATATTCCATAGCATCTACACTGAAGCTGTTACCGATGGCGAGAACCTTGAGAGATTTTGACTCAACGGCTTCTCCGCCTTGTTCGGAATTGCTCGTTGAGGAGCTTGTGGCTTCAGATTCCGTTGATTCCGAGGATGTACTTTCGGTTGTGTTTTGCGGAGGCGTTGTGTTGCAGGCGCAAAGCACCATGATGAGCGCGAGAAGAAGAGCGATGAGGGACGTTAGTTTTTTCATACGTAATTCCTTTCTTTCATCTCTGTTACAAAAGTAACTTTTGAGAATATTGTGAATCGTTATTATCAGTATACATGTATTTTCCTATTTTGTCAACAAAGAGAATTTTTGTCTTTGAAAATACTCTCTTTACAAACAAAAAAATATTTGATATAATAAAGTTAACTTAATTTTGGAGGTTATTTATGAAGATCATGCTTATTTTGGTGGACGGTATGCGTCCCGATGCGTTGACGAATATCGCTACGGCACAGAAGATTATCGCAAGTGGCAAAAGCACCATGACCGCAACTACGGTTATGCCGTCGATTACGTTGCCTTGCCATATGTCATTGTTTCACAGCGTCGATCCTGCAAGACACGGAACGACGACCAATACGTATATGCCGCAGGTAAGACCTGTCGGCGGACTTTGCGAAACATTGAAAATTGCGGGCAAAAAGAGCGCGTTCTTTTACAGTTGGAATGAGCTTCGCGATCTTGTTCGTCCCAGCATTCTTTCGCACGCTTGTTTTTTCCGCGGTGCAGAATATGGCTATCTGCGTGCGGGAGAGTATCTAGTGGAGGAAGCAACTCGCTTTTTGAACGAATATCCCATTGATTTTTCCTTCCTCTATCTCGGTCATCCCGATGCTGCGGGACATCATTCCGGTTGGATGAAAGAAGAATATATGGAAAGCGTTAAAACAAGTTGGGATAACATCGAAAAAATCATCTCCTCCTTGCCTCGCGACTATTCCTTTATCATTACGGCGGATCACGGCGGACACGACAGAGGCCACGGAAGTCAGCTTCCCGAGGATATGACGATTCCTATGATCTTTGTGGGTAAAATTGCGGATCGGATCCAAAGTCTTGAAAACGCAAATATCAAAGATCTTGCGCCCACGATCGCCGCATTGCTCGACGTTGAAGCGGATCCCGAATGGGAAGGCAAGAGCCTTGTTGGATAAATCTGCGCATTTGTAAAAGAAAAAAGCGCTCTGCTCAAAACAGAGTACTTTTTTGCTATAATCGAAAAAATTTTCCGAAAAACTGAGCTTTTTCAAAAAAATAATCGACTATTATTTATGAAGGCGCATGAAAAACAGAAAGGAGAGTCGTTATGAAGTGGAAACAGACCGTTTTAAGCGATGAAGAAATCGTCGAACTGTATTGGTTGCGCGATGAGTTGGCGATTCGTGAAACTGACGTCAAATACGGAAGATTTTTGCTTTCAGTTGCATATAACATTGTTCATGATAACAGAGATGGGGAGGAGTGCTTGAATGATACCTATATTGGCGCATGGAATGCGATTCCTCCGCACCGACCAAACGGTTTGCAAGCATTTCTCACGACAATCATGCGCCGCGTTGCCATCAATCGTTATCGCGCCAATCATTGTGAAAAACGACTCGGATCGGAATTCGTTTTATCCCTTTCTGAGCTTGAAAATTTTATAGCAACGGAGGGTGACATGGATACGGAAATGGAAACGAGAGCGCTGGCGAGTCTTATCAGTCGATACGTTCGTTCGCTTTCCGACAGACAAATGGTCGTTTTTATCAGCCGATACTATGCGTGTGATCCGATTCAAAAGATTGCAAACGAGCTTGGATGCAGTATTTCTACCGTAAAAAGAGAGCTTTATGAGATAAAGATTGGCTTGAAAAATTTGTTTGAAAAGGAGGGATACAGTATATGAGTCGTGATGAATGGATCGATGCGATCACGGAACTGGATTCCGATATTCTGGATCGATATTTCAAAGTGAAAAACGAAATGATGTCGAAGGCGAGAAAAAAGAGGATTATGAGATGGAGTTCTGTGGCAGCGTGTCTGATGATATGCGTTTGTGTTGTTCAGATCATCAATCTTACGGGGAAAAACTCTGCGATAGGTCCGACCAAACCAGGCGCCTCCAACGGTACGAGCTCCGAGTCTCAGCAATCCGTAAGATCCCTTTCTTTTCAAACATATAAGGAAATGTTAAGTGCGTTTTTACATGAAGACAGCTCTTATGAGGACAATATGATTCGGTACTATAAGAGGATTTTGGGAGATACTTATGCTCGTTTTGTGGAACGGATCGAATCGAAGAGATCGATTCCGTTGCCAATGCAAAATGGAGAACCGATGGCGTATCGGAATAAAGAAGGTTTTTCCAATATTACGTTTTTCCCTCGGGAATGGTGTGATATGCCATGGATCTGGTATTTTTGCTCTGTTGGTGATGAAACGGTAACCGTCAAGATATCGTATCCCGACTGCTTGAAAAATGATATTGACTATTCGAAAAACTGCTCCGAAATTTTAAAGGAGATCAATCCGAACGCCGTCAACGTTGATAACTACAAGCATTATCCGAACTATAAAAACGTTTATCTCAAAAACGTCCGCATAGCAAGCGGAGAGATCAGCGCCTTGATTTATGAATACAAGGACACGGATCGGGTAATGATCGTATACTGTTATGACGGAGTCATGGTTTCTTTAGAGGGGAAAACGAATGTATTGAATGAAGAATTTTTGCAAAGCTTTTCCATGTTGGTAAATTGAATTTTCGTTTGGCCTTCCTTGATGGGTATGAGTGTTCCGCAAGGGAGGCCGTTCCTTTTTTGACGAAAACTTTTGAACGGATTTATAAAAAATATTGAACGAATTTTGAATTTGTTTTCAAATTCCTTTACAATTTTAGAGGGAAATGTTATAATAGAAGAAAAAATTGGAATCAAACAAAAAGTTGTTTTAAATATACGGATATATAAATTGGAGGTATAGTATGAGCACGAAAATTTTGATTGTTGACGATGATCCGCATATCAGCGAAGCGTTAAGATTATATTTGGAAAAAGAGGGCCACGAGGTAAAGAACGCTTACGACGGCGCAGATGGAATTGCTTGCTTTAAAAAATATGATCCCGATCTGGTACTTCTTGATATTATGATGCCAAAGAAAGATGGTTGGCAGGTTTGCCGTGAGATCAGAGAGATCTCGTCCAAGCCGATCATTATGCTGACGGCAAAGGGAGAAGTTTTTGATAAGGTGCTTGGCTTGGAGCTTGGCGCGGATGATTTTCTTGCAAAGCCCGTCGATATGAAGGAGCTTGCCGCGAGAATCAAGGCGGTCCTCAGACGTTGTCAGGCAAGTGAAGCGCGCGCAGATGAGAAATGCGTCAAATTTGAAAATCTCGAAATTTCCTTGCAACAATATGAGCTCAAGGTGGCCGGCAAGATCGTAGACGTTCCGCCAAAGGAATTGGAATTGCTTTATTTTTTGGCTTCCAATTATAATCATGTTTTTACAAGAGATCAGCTTCTTGACAAGGTTTGGGGATTTTACTATCCCGGCGACTCGAGAACGGTTGACGTTCATATCAAGAGATTGCGTGACAAGCTGGAAGGCGTCAGCAATAAATGGGTTTTGAAGACCGTTTGGGGAGTTGGCTATAAGTTTGAGGTAGTTGCTAACGCTTGACTACGAATTGGCAGAGTGAGAAAAGTCTTCTTTCTCTGCCAAATTTATATTACAGAGAGGTTTCTTGTGAAAAAGAGTATTTTTGTAAGATATATATCTACGTTTCTGATGATTATTTTTATCAGCTTTTTCGTTTTGACGTTGATCATTACCTCGATGACGATCCGTTCGGAAAATACGAAAAAACAGATGATTGCTGAAAATACGGCAAATTACATCACGGAATATCTTGTTTCGGAATTTTCGTCATCGTTTATACCGATGGATTTTGAAAAATTTGTTTCCTTGAAAAACAGTGATATCACGACCATGGTCAATATCCTTTCCAAAAATGCGGAGAAAATGACGATTCTGATTACCAATCCGCAAGGCAAGATATTGGTTTCGACTGACGATGCGTATACCGGAACGATCGAGGATCAAAGAGTCTTGACCGCTTTGACAGGGAAACAGGAAAGTAAATTTTACACGGATATGGAAGGCTTGCTGGACCGTAAATACGGAGTCAAGATCATTCCTTTTCAGTATAATCACGCGGATATCAGCGCAGGCGCATTGATCGTTTGCTATAGTGCAGGTACGCTCAACGATCTTGCGATCGGCACGGTAAGAACGATCATTCTGGCGAGCCTTTGGGTCATGATCGCGAGCTTCGTCGTGATTTATTTCATTACGGAAAAGATCGTAGCGCCCATCAAGCAGATGACGTATGCCACGAGAAATTTTGCGAAAGGGAAGTTTGACGTCAAGACCCCCGTTATCGGAGAAGACGAAATTGCCGAGCTTGCTACTGCTTTCAACTCCATGGCGGACTCTTTGGCACATTACGAATACACGAGAAGCTCTTTCCTTGCGAATGTTTCACATGATCTGCGTACGCCGATGACGTCTATCTCCGGCTTTATAGATGGTATTCTCGAGGGAGCGATTCCGCCGGAAAAACAACCATATTATCTGGAGATCATTGGTCAGGAGGTGAAGAGACTCTCCCGACTTGTAAACTCTCTTTTGGATATTTCACGAATGGAGGCGGGTAATCGTAAATTTGAGAAAACTCCCTTTGATATTTGTGAAATGGCGAGAATTATACTGCTCTCTTTTGAATCCAAAATTGAAGCAAAGCATTTGGAAGTAGATTTCGAGGCTCCGGACGATCGTTTGATGGTATTTTCCGATAAGGACGCGATCAATCAGGTCCTCTATAATATCTGCGATAATGCCGTGAAATTCTCGAAAGATGGAGGAAGGTATAAGATCGGGATCAAGGAGGAATCGTCAAAGGTGACGGTTAAGGTCTACAATGAGGGCGAAGGTATACCCAATGAGGATCTGCCGTACGTCTTCGATCGTTTTTATAAAAGCGATAAGAGCCGCGGACTTGATAAAACCGGCGTGGGCTTGGGACTCTATATCTGCAAAACCATTATGGACAATCTTGGCGAAGACATTTCTGTCGAAGGCACGTACGGTGAATATTGCGAATTTACGATCAAACTTACGAAATATAAGGAAGAAAAACATTCTTTCCGTTGATGAATTTTGTAATGCTTGACAAATTTGTATTTTCAGAATATAATAAAAACAGATCTGTCGTAAAATGGCAGATCTGTTTGAACGTATGAAATCTATATGAAACCGAATGCCGCGCGCTTTGCTTGCAAACAGCCTTTTCCATGTTGTCCTTGCGTGAGGCAGATCGGCGAATTTGATTTTTGCTACTATCATGATATGTCAACCGTTGAAATACGACACTGTTTTTGAAAGAGTGTTTTGAATTTATTGTTAAAACGAAAAGACTGTTTGAGTCAGTCGGGAGGTTCACTATGATTAAGATTTCACCTTCGGTTCTCGCTTGTGATTTTTCAAAGCTTGGAGAAGAAGTTCAAAAAGTAGAAAAAGCCGGTGCGGAGTGGCTGCACCTGGATGTTATGGACGGTATGTTCGTGCCGAATATTTCCTTCGGTCCCGATATTATCCGCTCCGTCCGCAAACAGAGCGAAATGCTGTTTGACGTGCATTTGATGATCGAGGATCCGATCCGTTATATTGATAGTTTTGTCAAGGCGGGCGCAGATCTGATCACGTTCCATTACGAAAGCTGTGAGGATCGTATGGCGGTTATCAATAAGATCCGTGCTGCAGGAAAAAAAGTGGCGATCTCTTTGAAGCCTGCTACGCCTGCAGACGTTTTGAAGCCGTATCTGCCTTATTTGGATATGGTTCTCATCATGACGGTTGAACCTGGGTTCGGCGGTCAGAAATTCATGATCGATATGATGGAGAAGGTCAGCGAGGTTCGTGAAATGATCAATCTCGGCGGATATGATATTGACGTTCAGGTTGACGGCGGCATCAATGCCGAAACGACGAAGATCGCGGCGGCGGCAGGCGCCAACGTGCTGGTTGCAGGCTCTTCCATTTTTGGCGCTCCCAACGCGGCAAAGGCTGTTTCTGATATCCGTTCTGCAGCGGAAAGCGCGTATTGCAAATAAGAGATAAAACAGAGGGCATCGCCAAAAATGAGTGATGCCCATTATTTTAAAAGACAAGGTGGTGTAATATGGATAAGAATATTTTGAACGAGAACACAGTGCGGGAAAACGCACAGGAAAACATGCAGGAAAATACGGATCCGATCTTGAAAAAGCCGATCGATTTTGCTAACGGGAATATCGTTTATGACAAGTATCGTATCGTCGGCTTTATGGGACAGGACGTTTTCATAAAATCCGGACAGTTCGTAATGGCGCAGGTCTATCTCGCTAACGAAATGGAGACGGAGCATACGTTTGTGATCAAGCGTATACGAAAAAGACGCTTGTCAAATTATGAGACGGTAAAGGAAAATGCGAAAAAGGATTTTGCGCTTCAGAAAAAGTGTGACTACAGAGGCATTGCGTCGGTCATCGAATTTTTGGAGGGTGAAGATGAATTTGCTATCGTTTCCGATCATATTGAGGGGAAAAATCTGAATTTCTTCGTGAATCAGATAAAGGAAGTTTCGGAGGGAGCGATGGTCGCTCTTGGTATTCAGGTATGCTCGGCGCTCGGTTATTTGCATAGCCGCAGAAAACCCCTTTACTTCGGACATACTGATCCATCCAACATCGTTATCAAAACAACGGGCGAAGTGGTTTTGATCAATACCGACGAGGCGCGTCCCCAGAAGCACATTCCCGTTAATAAGGAAATTGGCTTTGGCGTTCTTCCTTATCAGGCACCCGAACAGTATGAGGGTTTTTGTGACGAGCGTACGGATATCTATAACCTCGGCATGACGTTTTATCATGCGCTGACGGGCTACAAGCAGCTTGTTACGAAGTGTGATCCCGAGCCGATCCGCAATATTCGACCGGAGCTTTCTGAGGATATCGAGAAAGTAATCGCAAAATGTGTGGAGAAGGATCCTAAAAACAGATATCGCTCTATCGATAAATTGAAAAAAGATCTGAAAAAGATCGCGGCGAAAAATGCCCGTCGTAAAAAATCTGCAAAAGAAGCGCCACAGGAAAAGGAGCCCAATTGATAAAAAGCAGCTCATGCAGAGGAGGGTTTTATGACAAAAAGACAAGAAACGGCATTGAATATTTACACGCTGATCGTTTTGAATCTGGTATTTTGGATATGTGGCAATATGCCCCGCAGAATCGTCAATTTCGATGACGGCGGTTCTTTTGCGTCGTATATCGTTTGCCTTTTGTATTTTGCGCTGTTTGCATTCTTTGCTGTAATTGCATTTGACAAGGATAAAACGATCTTTTCGGAGAAGGTGTTTGATAAGACTCAATCTATCGCAAAGAGATATAAGCTCGGGAAATTGGTCGCTCTGCTTTTTCTTCAAATCGGCTTCGATTATGCGGTCGCATTGCTTTCTTTCATAAATGCACAATGGAAATATATCGGTTTTGATATTATGCTTCCGATATATTGGTGCGTTACCTATTTCATTTGTGTAGGGAAGCGGCATTTGAAAAAGAAAAATGCCAAAATTTTTGTTTTTATGTCTTGCCTCGTTCTTTGCCTGACTGCGGTCAGTTTGCTGATAACGAGCTTTATCATTTCGGATTATATTGGTTTGATCCCCAAATATCAAAGTAATTCCTCCGTATTATCAGCGGCTAAAGCCAACGCGGAATTTTTATACGGAGTCAAAACGGCTTTTCTCGATACGGTGATCGGAATTTCCTTTTTGGTTATGAACCGATTGCTTAAAAAATCTGAAGAGAAACGAGAACGTTGTAATTTTACGGTATTCCTGTCGCGTATGCTTGTGATCGGTGCAGTTTTGTTTGTCTCGATATGCTTGAAAACGATCTATCCTGACGGTTTGTTGACAGACTTTAGAATACATACCACGAATCATACTTCGTATCAGTATTTTGGCGAAGTAAAGGAATCGGGCAATACGTTGATGATATACAGACTTTCTTCAAAACGGGAGAAAACGCCTTATTATCAAAAAGATAATATCACATTATCCGTTGATGACAAATTATCTGTCGAGTTGACACAATCCTATATCGGGGATTTATATCCGCACTATGTGAAGGACAATGCGCTTGATAAAGAATTTTTTCTCTATCCCGTTTTGCCCGGAGAAACGGATGCGTATATCTATAATAGTCAAGTCATTTGTTTTTATGAAAATGAAGCTCTCTGTATGATTAAGGTTGATGATATCAAACGATATAGAGAAAGCGAAATTCTGAAACGGGTATGCAAAAAGCTTCTTTCGGAAGGCAATATCTACATTTATGAGTATGCGGTGGAATATCTTGAACGCTATGAGCCCGATTTTGTGTCGGATTATACGGAACGGTACGCAAACGGCGATTTCACCGAAGCGGAATTGCTTTGGATGCAGAGCAATTATTACCGAGGTGCTTATGTTAAGAATCTTGCGGGACACCAAGATTAAGCTATAAAATTCCAATACGTTAAAACGGGAGGCTGACAGCCTCCCGTTTTTAGATATGTAATATTAAAAAGCTTTTATGAAATAAGATGTTAGCGATATCAATAAGATTGTTCTACGATGATTTCTTCTCCTGTTGTTTCGTCGCGGAAACGGAAGCGGCGCAGATCGCCATGATTTTTTCCTTTTCCGATATAAGTGCAGGGCTTGCCTTCTTTATCCATAGGCCATTCGGCGGCTTGCGGCCAACAAGGATAGCCTTTTTCACTTTTGAAGACTTCTTTGATCTTTGCTTTGATCGCTTTTTTTCGTTCGGTTTTTTTCATCGTTTCGGGAAATAGTGGAATAATATGTTCTTGAATATATTCCTCGGGATCTCCTTCAAGATATTCGGGAATCACTTCCAAAGCAAAATTGTACGCATTAGAATACTTATAAAAAAACGGGATCGACTGATCGATCTGCGTATATATTTCGTAAACCTCATTGTAAAATACTGTCGCTCCATGTGCTGATTTAACGTTATGCGTGGAAAGACGAAATTCATACGTTAACATTTGTCTGACGGATTCATATCGAGGAGGACAATATTGGAGAGAAGGATCTGTTTCGGGTGCCAAAAGATAAGGAACGACTGAAGAAAAACTGCGTTCGATTCCATCGCATAAACGGCAAGTATACGGGATCGGTTTTCTGATTGGATCTTTTTTCATATCATCGATAATTTTCTGAAGAAATGCATCGATTTCGGGTTTTTCGTCGTAGAGCCTGCGAAATTCAATAATATCCAATTTCCCGCTCAAAAAGTCAACGATCGTTTGCTGTGCATATTCCATATAAAAAACTCCTTGATTTTCTTCACAAAACCCCGTCAAGACCGAGTCTTGACGGGGTTTTAGCAATTATTTCATAAGCGCAAGGAAATCTTCTTCCAGATAGCTTTCGACTACAATGTTGGAGCCGAGCGTTTTGTGAAGATTTCTGCGATAGGTATCGGTCTTTTCAAGACGACTGACACAAAGCGCACCCATCTTGACACCCGCGGAGATCTCGCTTCTGCCATCGCCAATGACGAGAACGTTTTTGCCGTCTGCGCCGAGCGTTTTCAGAAGCTTTTCCATGATCTGATCCTTTGGGATTTTGTCCGTCCATGTGGAGCCGATCAAATCCTCGATGATCTTTCCGTTGCCGATCTCAAATCCGAGCGTTTCTACTTCCTCGTGCATACCCATGCCTTTTTCAACAACGGCGCCCGTTACGAAATAGTTTTTTACACCTTTTTCGTGGAGGAACGAGAGGAACTCTTTGGATCCGCTGACAATGAAACGATCCGGATCTGTTTTTGCAAGCTCAAGATTCTTATCGCGGCAGAAGCCGTTCAGCACTTTTTCATAGAATTTGAAAAGTCTGGGGGTGTGGACGGTCAAAAAGGCCGTCATTTCGTCGGTGTCGGGATCGTCGAAAATTTCTTCGCCCTTGCGGATCATTTCAATTTTGCGACGGTTCTGCTCTTTGTCGCAGGGTACGGAAATATGTCCCTTATCGATAGCGCGGCGAATTGCCCATTCCATCTGAGTCAAAGCAGAAAGACCGGCAGATTCGATGCAGAAGCTATCCGTTTCGGGAAGCGCTTCTGTTCCGGCGAGAGAAACGAGCTTCTTTACTTGCTCGTCGCTATCATAACCGTCAGGCACACCGTTTTCGGAAACGTAGTGCAATACGATGCTCATAACGGGAGGCCAATCACGGATCAGAGAGTGCGTTCCGTCAATGTCGTGAAAAGCATACAGAATCTCTCTGTCCTCAAAAGAACCGATGACGGAGGAGGAACCGGTATCAACAAATTTAATCATTTGATCTTCCTCGCTTATTCTTCGGTTTTATCGTACTGTCTGGGTTCTGTGCAGAGCGCGAGCAGATCGTCGAGCTTTGCGGTTGCCATTCTTACGATCGCGTCGCCTGCGCTATAGTAAATACGGACGGTATTGTCATCTTCGAGAAGCATACCGCAGGGGAACAGCGCGTTGGTACGGTAGCCTTCTTCCAATTCCCAGTAGCCTTCGGGTACCATGAGAGGCTTCTTGGACATACCAATTACCTTGGAAGGATCTTCGAGGTCGAGAAGCGCGATACCGATAACGTAACGCTTTCTCCAAGCGGCTTCCCAACCGTTTTTGCCTCTGTTGGGGTCTACGTCAACGGAATGGAAGATGATGAGCCAACCCTTGTCGGTTTTAATGGGGGGAGCGCCGGGGCCGATCTTGTCATTGCAATAAGGAACGTCTTCTACACCCATAACGAGCTTGGAATTGCCCCAGTAAAC
>JAZRLQ010000169.1:0-4552 GCA_045646925.1 Eubacteriales bacterium | reverse complement strand
ATCGACTATCAGGGCGACTTCACCTACGAGCTGGACGGACGCGTGATCGTCCCCGATGGCATGGACGAAGCCCTCGTCCCCACGCACGTGAAATACGCCGCCGACATCGGCAAACACCTCTGCGCCAAGATCGAAGGCTACAGAATGATAAAATAACGAAAAAGACCTTTGAATCGTTTGATTCAAAGGTCTTTTATTTAAATATCGGAAATCGGCGCGATCAAGGCGCGCATACCCGCCTTGACGACCTGATCGTCGGTGCACATCCACATGAAATTGGCACCCATCGAGAGATATTTTTCAGCCTGGGCGGGACCGTCGCAGAAAATGCCGACGGATTTTTCGTGCGCGCGGCAGATATCGAAGATCTCTCTTACGGCGCTCACGAAAGCGGGATTCTCAAACTGCGCGGGCATACCCATCGTGAAGGAAAGGTCGTAGGGACCGATGACGATCGCCGCGATCTCGTCGCCGTACTGCTCCAGCATATCGGGAAGCGCCGCGATGCCGACGGGAGATTCGATCTGCACGAGCAGATGACGGTTTGCGTTGAAATCCTCGAGCGTTTCGCCCGGACGGACCTGACAGTAGCCGCCCTTGCCCTTATGACCGACGGGCGGAAAGCGCATGGATTCGACCGCAGCCTTCACCTGCGCGACGCTTTCCGTTCGGGGGAGCATAATGCCGTCCGCGCCGAGATCCAGACAGCGCGCGATATGGAAATTCGTGTGGTCGGGCACGCGCACGAACGCGGGCATACCGCACAAACGGCAGACCTGGAGCAAGGAAACGATATTTTCGTTATTGAAAACGCCGTGCTCCATGTCGAAAAGCACGTAGTCGAGATAATCCTCTCCGGCCATGATCTCGATCATGGGCGCGGAGGCGATCAGCATGACATTCGTGCCGACGATCTTTCCGCGGCTTTTGAAATTTTCTTTTAAGCGTTCATATTTATTCATGGTAAAACTTCCTTTCGTTGCGATATCGTAAACACCCGTTGCGGCGCTAAAAATACAATAAAAAAAGTGGGACGATTCCCACTTTTTTTACTTCAATTGCAAATTATTCAGCAACTTCTTCGGTAGCAGCTTCTGCAGCAACTTCTTCGGTAGCAACTTCTGCGGTAGCTTCAGCAGCAACTTCCTCAGTAGCAGCTTCAGCAGCGGCAGCAGCTTCTGCAGCCTTCTTCTTGTTGATTGCGATTACGGTGATGGTAGCAGCGGTAGCAACAACAGCAGCGGTGGAAGCGATAAGGATCAACTGGCTTTTTTTCATGATATTTCCTCCTTAGATATTTTTAAGCGAAATCAAATAAAACTCCGATTTCACTATATAGTACGTAGAAAAAGGGATTATTTAAGGTATAAGCTTCGCTAATATTATAATACAACATTTTTACCTCTCTGTCAATAGTAATTATGAAAAAAATACGTCGGGAAAATATGGATAATTTCCCGATTTTGAGCAAAAAGATCATAAAATGTGTTTTATCGCTTTTCTTTTTCGTGATTTGTGATATAATGGAAGAGAAAAAATCAGTCATGGAGGTTCAATGTGAAAATTGTCGGTTTCGGTGATTACCTGATCCACTTCAGCCCGTTCGGGAACGAGCGATTCATGCAGGCGGAGTCCATGCGTATGAGCTTCACGGGCGCGGAAGCCAACGTCTGCGCGGCGCTTGCGCTCTGGGGCGAGGACGTTTCCTTCGTAACGCGCGTGCCGGATAATGCGCTTTCGGAGAAGGGCTTGATGTTTTTGCGCTCTTTCGGGATCGATACGCGCCGTGTTGCGCGCGGCGGCAAGCGAATGGGGCTTTACTTTCTTGAAAACGGCGCTTCCGTCCGTCCCTCGCAGGTCATTTACGATCGCATGGATTCGGGTTTTACGGAGGCGAGAACGGAGGATTTCGATATTCCGTCGATCCTTGCGGACGCAGACGTTCTTTATCTGACGGGGATCACGCCCGCTCTTTCGGAAAATCTCATGGCGTGCGCGCTTGCCCTTTGCAGTGAGGCGAGGGCGCGCGGAATGCGCGTGGTGTTCGACGTGAATTTCCGTCCTTCCCTGCTCGATGCCGCGAAGGCGGGAGAAAATCTCCGTCGGCTCGCACCCCATATCACCCATCTCATCGGCAACGAGGAGCATTTGAAAATGCTTCTCGGCATAGAAAGCTCGTTCGGTGAGGATTCCCGAAAAAACAGACTCCGTGACGTCGCGGAGCAAGCAAAAGCGACCCTCGGTATTCCCGAGATCGCCGTGACGGTCCGCCGAACCTTATCCGCAAGCGACGCCGTCACCTACGCCGCGTACCTGAACGGAAACGGGATCGCGCTCAGTCCCGAATATCACACGCACGTCGTCGACCGCGTCGGAAGCGGAGACGCCTTTTCCGCAGGCTTCATTTACGGGCTCGCGCGCGGATATTCCGCCTCGGAGACCGTCGGCTTTGCGGCGGCGTCCTGCGCGATCAAGCACACGATCACAAACGATATCAACTTCGCGAGCGCGGACGAGATCGGAAAGCTGATGAAAAACGGCTCTCACGACGTTCGCCGCTGACCATATTACAAAAAAGGAGAAACTATCATGGCGAAATATCCCGTTTACAAGGAATCCGATCTGCACCAGACGGAATTTCGTAATTTTGACGAAGCCCTCATGCCCGCGACCGTCCTCTATCATCCGAGCGGCGTTTACAACGATCACCGCCGCGCATGGCAGGGCATTCCCGGCATTGAACGCACGAAAAACGGCAGGATCTACGTCGGCTTTTATACGGGCATGGAGACGGAATCGCCCGGAAATTACGTTTTGCTCGTTTACAGCGACGACGACGGAGAAACGTTTTCCGCGCCTTATCTCGCGATCCTTCCGCCGACCATGAACGTGCGCTGCTTTGACGAATGTCTGTGGATCGATCCGAAGGGCGCGCTCCATCTCTATTGGGCGCAGAGCTACGGCTTTATGGACGGCAGGATCGGCGTTTGGGAATCCGTTTGTGAGGATCCCGATGCCCCCGCTCCGCGCTTTTCCGCGCCGCGCCGTCTGGCAAACGGCATTATGATGAATAAGCCGATCGTGCTTTCCTCGGGCGAATGGCTCATGACCTGCGCGGTCTATAAGGATTGCAACGTTTCCAGAACCCGTGATTCCGTGATCCCCACGAGAAATATCGCCATAGAAGAGGAAATGTATTCGAATATTTACGTTTCGACGGACGAGGGAGAAAGCTTTACGCTTGCGGGACACAGCGCGTACGAGGACCGTCTGATCGACGAGCATATGTGCATCGAGAAAAAGGACGGCTCCATCTGGATGCTGATCCGCGCGAGAGGCGGCATCGGCGAAGCCACGTCCTACGACAAGGGCTATACCTGGACGAACGAAAAGGACAGCGGCATCGGCGGTCCGTGCGCGAGATTCTGTATCCGCAGACTGAAAAGCGGCAGAATGCTCCTTATCAACCATCACGATTTCGTCGGCAGAAATAATCTGAAGGCGATGGTCTCCGACGACGAGGGCGCGACGTGGAAGGGCTTTCTCCTTCTTGACGAGCGCACGCCCGTCACCTATCCCGATATGACCGAGGACGACGAGGGCAATATCTACGTCACGTACGATTTCGGCAGATTCGAGGAGCGCGAGATCCTTATGGCGAAGATCACCGAGGCGGATATCCTCGCAGGAGAGATCGTCACGCCCACCTCCTATCTTAGACGCGTCGTCAACCGCGCGACAGGGGAAAAGGCGGTGTACTGAGGCGCGCCATGTTATACTGAAAAAACACTTTCCGGAGGCATTTTATGGAATCCATCGCTATACTGAAAGACCAATTTTACATCAACGGCGGGAAGCTCGCGCCCTTCGTTTGCAAGGCGCTTACGATCGAGGACGAGACGGAGAAGGACGGCGACGTCACGAGGATCGTCCGCACGTTCCGAAACGACGGCGGAACGCCGATCACATTTCTGCCTTCTCTTTCCGTTCAAACGAAAAACAGCGCGAACGAATGGTTCATGCCGTGTGTGAGTTATTCGGGCAATGCGTTCGGTGACGGCATGGATCCGAAGGGGCTCCTCTGCGAAGGTGAGCCGTGGATCATTCCGTCCGACCACATGGGTATCCCCGGCTGCACGGCGGTCATGGGAAGCCGCGGCTGTACGGCTCTCTTTTCGTCGCCCGATGCCGTGAAAAGTGCCGCCTCTCTCGAGATCGAGGGAGATTCCGTCACGCAACGCGTATTTTTCACGCATATCGAATACCCGAAGGCGTATCTCGAAAAATTCCGCTACGGCGACGCCATCGTAAACGAGCTTTCTCTCGCTCCGAGCGAAAGCGTGTCCTTCCGCGCCTACTTCTTCGCGGGGGACGATACGGGCACGTTCGGCTATCGTCCCGTCATTGAATATCTGCTGAAAAAGTGGGCGCGAAAGCCCACCGACCGCTATACGCCGCGCATTTATGACGATTCGATATCCTTTCTGCGCAGACTCGTCGAGCACAGAGAGGACGGCGTACTGACGAACATGGAAGTCGGAGGCCAAGCGGT
>JAZRLQ010000168.1:0-25177 GCA_045646925.1 Eubacteriales bacterium | reverse complement strand
ACCGAGACGGTCGTGCCGATTTCGCCGACGGGGATATCAAAGGAATCGCTGTCGGTAAACGTAAGCTCGCCGTAGCCGATAACGACGGTCGCGTAATTACTTGCAAACGCAGTCTCGGTAGCAGCATATCTGACCTTATATTCACCGACGCCGCGATTTGTCAAGGTATTGCCGGAAACACTGTACCAGTAATCGTCGCCGGGTACCTGATATTTCATCGTGCTGTCTACGCCCGTGATCGTACCGTCGGTTGCGCTCGCCGAGGAGGCATCGGTCTTGCCAACGGTGGGCGCCGCAGGTCTTTCGGGGATCGAAAGCTCCTGTGCAGGGCTGTCGCACTTATCGTTCGTTCCGTTTTTACGAACGATGGAGATCGTCTTTCCGATCCATTCCTCGGGAATATCGTAATAGGAATATTCCGGGGTGATTTCCGTAGTGTTATCGTCCACGGTAACGATATAGGTTCTGCCGCCCAAGAAGCCCTCGAGCTCCTCGTTCTTGTAATCAATGGTAATGGTGGGGGTCTCTTCGCGGACGTAAACGATGATATCCTTGATAAGCCCCATATCCTTGGTGGTCACGAGGACCGCATATACGCCCGCCGTGTTGGATGCCTTAACGGTAATGGTGGTCTCGCCGTTCACGGGCTCGCCGATATTAAAATCGAGCCAACCGGAAAGAACGTCCGCATCCACGTAGGGATATGCCGCGTCGTTCGGTGTAACGGTCGCGGTGAACGTGCCGCTGCCGCCGTTTGCGAGAACGAGCTCGGTCTTGTTGAGCGTAACGCCCGAAACGGGGCGATTGGAGGTAACCGCGCCGTAAGGAACCTCGAAGTCAACCGAGCGGCCCGTATTCTTGTCGGTCGCGCGGATCTTCACCTTGCCCGCAGGGCAAACGCCTTCAAAGGTACCGCCGATACGGCCGTCTGTTTCGGAAAGCTCGATTCCCTCGGGAAGCTCACCCTCAATGATTTCAAAGTTCCACTTGCCATAAGCGGAATAATTGTTGTAATAATAACGGGAACCGTGAATACCCGCCATCAAGTCTACAGTATCAATATCGTTGCCCATAACGCCGCCGGGAATCGAAATGAAGCCGTCGCCCATATATTTCAATTCACCGAGATCCTCCTTATAGGCAAACACTGCCTTTTCCACAATGCTGCCGTCGAGGTTATACATCGTGTAATAAGGATAAGTCATGTTCATATCGCGATTCCAGACGAAGGAGTTGTTCGCGGGAGTTGTCGTCTGCATATGTCCGTTGAATTCCCAGTCGTCGGTAAAACCGCCTCTTTGAACCCAACCCGTGCAGTCCAGCGTCACGTTCTTGCCAACGTCAAAGGCGCGCAGATCACCGACCGCCCATCGGTCTCTCGTTGTGGAAAGACCGTTGTCCGCAACCGCGGTGATCGAGATGTCGGCGTTTTGGGAGCGCACGCTGAGAGAGCTGATCGCATCCACGTACATCGACTTGGTACCCTTCACCTTTACCGAAATGATTGCGGAGGGGTAAGAGGTGCTGTCCTTCTTTTCTTCATAATAGATACCGCCGTTGTAAACACCGTAAACGTAAGCGTAGGTGGAGGTGCCGGTCGCCTCCAGGTTGACGTTCACCTTGACGTTTTCGGAGTCATCATCGAGGTATAAGCCGCCCCAAATACCACAGACGTTCTCATTCGAATCAAACTCCGCTTTGATATCGATATTCAGCTCGCCGCCGAGCATATAAAGACCGTAAGAGTCAATACCGCGGCAGTCGTCGTTCGTGACCGTGCCCTTGATATTGAGCTTTGCGCCCTCGTCGGCAGTGATCGTGATATAACCGCCGTCGCTATAAATACCTTTTGCGTCCTCGACGTCCGCCACCGTGATGGTATTTTCGTTTTTCAGATGGATATGGAGATCCTTTTCGGATTGGATGGAGCCGCCGTTGTAGCCGTTCAGCGTCAGAGTCTTGGTCGTGCCGTCGTAGCTCCAGCCGGTGCCGGAAGCATTCGACTTCACTTCAACCTTGTGTGCGCCGTCGTCGATCTCGATATAGCGGTCGGGCTCTATCCAAGCATCGTATTTGACGGTAAACTCAATGCTGACGTCGTCCGAGCTATCGCCGCGCGTGCCTCTGTAGTCAGTCGCAACAATGGTGACCGAGCCCGCTTCGCAGGGGGCGGTCGCGCTGCCGCCGATGGACGTGCTGTAGAGTTTCAAGCCATCGGGAAGCACGCTTCCCTCCTTCAGCTCGAATCTCCAATCGTAGCCCGTATACTTCGTACCCTTGATATATTGGAAGAAATAAAGTTCTGCGGAATCATCCCCCGTTTTGCCGCCGGGGATCGTGAGACCTTCACCGCCGAGCCAGCGCGTTTCAATGGTCTCGTTGTATTCCAACACGAATTTTTCGAGCGGGACACCCGTTGCGGGATCGCTGGCAATAAAGTAAGCGTAGTACGAATCGGGTTCTCTCTCCCAGACGTAATTGTCGTTCGCGGGCGTTGTGGACTGCATATGACCGTTGAAATAAAAGTCTTCGTCCAATCGGCCGCTGCGCACCTGACCGGTGCAATCCAGCTTTGCGTTCTTGCCCACGTCATAATAAAAAAGATCATAAACCGCAAAACGATCGCGGTCGGGATCGCCTCCGTTATCGGCAACCGCCACGATATCAATGTCGATATCCTCGGACTCAAGAGTCAGAGAGCTGATGGCGACCACGTCAGCCTTCGTGCCCGCAGCGGTCTTCGCCGTTACGTTGACGGAAACGTTCTTGGGCGCGGTCTTGCTTTCAGCCTGATCGTAAGACAAACCGCCGTTATAGAAGCCGAAAACGTCCGGAATAGAGCTTCCGGTGTATTTGCTTTCCACGTCAATATTGATCGTGAGGTTTTCGGTCGTATCGTGAAGGTGCTGATTGCCCCACATTGCGCACAGATATCCGTAGCCGTCGGAAGCAAGATCAACATTGAGCTCGCCGCCGATCCAGGTTGCGTGTGCATATACGCCGTAAATATCGCGGTCGTTTACGCCCACGAGGTCGCCCGTAATATTGAGCTTACCTCCCGCGTCGGCGGTAACGGTGAGATCGCCCATGTAGCCCGGCTCGGGGATACATACCAAACCATAGGTATCACCCGTTTCAGCGAGCGTCACGTTGATGGTGTTCGTTCCCTGCAAATGAAGGTTAAAGTCGCCGTTGGCGTTGATTTTTCGTCCCTCCCAGCCGTTCAGCGTAAGCGTTGCCGTTTCGGGATTCCAGCTATAGGTCTCCGTTGAAACAGGATCCGTCAGAGGCGTCTGCGTGCCGTCGCTCTGCGTCAGCACGACAGCCGTCGCCGCCGCGGCGTTACTCTTTATCGGTGCGAGGAGTATCACCGCAAGGATGATCGCCAGAACCGTGAGCGCCGAAACGAGAACCGCAAATGATGTTCTTTTCATTGCTTTCATAGTCATCTTCCTTTCGTGTTGGAGCATCTCATTCTTCGAACGCTCCGTTGAATTTTGAAATAAATTCGTTCTTCGGAAGTGTGAGAAAAGCGTTCCGCCATCACGTCCGCCGGGCATACGAACGTCCGCGAAGCGCCGTTTTCGGACACTTTCCGATTTTATTACCTATATATTTTATCATAATATTTTTATATGCGGTACACCCCTGGGGGGTGAAAATCCGATTTTTCGGGGTGAAAAAAGGGTGAAAATTGTGAAAACAGGGGTGAAAAAGGGGTGAGAAAAGGATTGTAACCATCATTTTGCACAAAAGCAAACAGCGTCTTTTGACATCTCGAGTCCCGACCGAAAATCATCGCTCCAAGCCTTATTTCGACTCGTTTGGGGTCGGCGCTTTCGACTTGCCGCGGCAATTTTTGCGCAAAAAAAAGACGGCAGAACACTGCCGTCCATTCGTTTATTCAATTATTTTACAAGCAGAGCGAAAAGCTCCTCACGCGAGCCGACACCGATCTTTCCGTACAGCGTACGGGTGTAGGTCTTGATCGTATTTTCCGACAAGCAAAGCTCGTCGGCAATTTCTTTTCTCTTTTTGTTCTGAAGAACCATTCCCAGAATCTCCCGTTCGCGGACAGCAAGAATCTCTCCCTCCTTCAAGCAGGAGAGCACCTTCAGAATCTTTTCCTCCAGAGGCATTGTCGCTATATCCACGGACTCCGCAATGCGCGCGAACTCCGATGTCGTTTGCATTTGCGCCTGTGCTGCGAATTCCACGGGAACGTAATCCTCCATCATCCAATAAATTCCGAGCAGAACGATCTCGCTGAACAAATAAGACACAGCAAGGAATTCGAAATCCCACGGAATAAATTTTTCTATGAACCATACGGCAATATTGCCGAAAACGATAGCGGCGAGCAATACGGCGCGCTTCTGTGAAGCGATCCGTTTTTTACGCATGGAGCGAACGATACAAATGATCATCGCCGCAAAATAGCCTATCAAATAAACGAGATACGTCGGGTGCAAAACGCCGTACACCTTTTCCAGCTTCGCCGCGCCATCGACGAAGACTAGAGAGACCTCCCTATAGTACCACGGCAGAAAGCCAACCGTCGCAACGATGGCAAACATCAGCGCGCCGAGGGCGGCGAGACTCGCAACCAATCGCTTTCTGATATGGAAGCCGCACAGATCCATAATGCTCAAAAACATGGACATCGAAAGAAATACGCTTCCGAAATAGACAATATCGTTAGCAAGGATCGCAAATTCAAGACGGCTCGAAATGGAGAGCAAAAAATATCCCGTATTGACAACGGCAACGCTGATATAAAGGAGAAGCAGCCACTTCTCTTTTTTATTCACGAAAACAAAATAACCGAAAAGCAAAAATATTGCCGTCAACGCCATGAGCGCGTATATAATACTCAAATCCAAACCTCCTCACCCTTTTACAAATGCATGTTTTTATATTATAACACAGAAATTAAAAAAATCAAGACGTTTTTTGAAGAAAATCAGGGCTCACGTATGAAAATTAGCAGCAAAAGAAAGCACCCGGGCAAGAAAAGCGTGATCGTATTCGACATCTATAATCTCAAAAGCGATTCATTTCACACCTTAGATAATTGACGATAGCAAAAATGGCTGCCATTTCGGTAGCCATTTTCATTGGAGATATTTAGAGAAAAGAAATCCAGCATAATCAATTTGACTTTTTCAAATATTCATGGTATAATTTATTTAGTTATAAAATAGGAGGCATTGAACGATGGAAAAGAAAAAAACATATATCGCAATCGATTTGAAGTCTTTCTTTGCTTCTGTCGAGTGCGTTACCAGAGGACTTGATCCTTTGACAACAAATTTGTTAGTTGCCGATGTTTCCAAAACAGAAAAGACGATCTGTCTTGCCGTTACGCCGAGCTTGAAGGCGCACGGCATTTCCGGACGAGCAAGACTCTTCGAAGCCGTTCAGCAGGTCAAAGCAGCCAACGCTAAAAGAAAAGCACTGTTGCATGGAAAGGACTTCATCGGCTCGTCTTATGATGATACCAAACTGAAGAAAAATCCCCATTTGGCTATTGATTATATTGCCGCGCCACCGAGGATGGCTCTGTATCGTGAGTACAGTACAAAAATCGTCGCGGTCTATCTTAAATATGTCGCTATAGAAGATATTTATCCATATAGCATCGACGAAGTTTTCATTGACGCCACACAATATTTGAGCAAATACAAAATGACCGCGCACGATTTCGCCGCTATGTTGATCAGAGACGTTCTGAAAACCTACGGCGTGACCGCAACCGCGGGAATTGCCGAAAATATGTATTTATGCAAGGTCGCTCTGGATATTACCGCAAAGCGCATTCCGCCCGACAAAGACGGTGTACGCATTGCTGAAATTGACACGATGACCTATCGCCGAACCTTGTGGACACACAGAAAACTGACAGATTTCTGGATGGTTGGCGGCGCGACCGAAAAAAGACTGAACAAGCTTGGCATTTTCACGATGGGCGACATTGCCCGTTGTTCTCTTTACAACGAAGATCTTCTGTACAAGGAATTCGGAAAAAACGCCGTTTATCTCATCGATCAGGCATGGGGATGGGAGCCCGTAGATATCGCAAGCATTAAGGCATACAAGCCGGAATCCACCAGCACAAGCGCGGGACAAGTCCTTCCCCGCCCATATACCTTTGATGAGACCCGAATCATCGTTACGGAAATGATCGATAAACTTGTTCTGGAGCTTGTCGAAAAAAATCTGAAAACAGATCAAATCGTTCTGACCGTTGGCTATGATATCGAAAATCTGACTGATGGCTGGCGCAAAAACGAATATCACGGAGAAGTCACGACAGACCGTTACGGCAGACAAATCCCCAAGCACGCAAGAGGAACGGCAAATATGGGAAAATACACCTCATCTACAAAACTCATTACTGCCAAAACCTTGGAGCTATTTGATCGTATCATAGACAAAAGACTATTAACAAGGCGCTTGACCGTTACCGCCAATCGTTTGCTCACGGAAGAGGAAGCGAAAAACACGGTTGTTATGGAGCAACTCTCTCTTTTTGACGATCCCAAGGAAATTCTGAAAGAAAAGGAAGATGAAGCGCGAGAAAAACGGCGTCAACAAGCAATTCTCGCAATCAAAGACAAATTCGGCGCAAACTCGATCATGAAGGGTACCAGTCATCAAAACGCCGCAACCGGAATCGAGCGCAACAAAACCGTTGGCGGACATCATGAATAAGGGAGGACAAAATGAACGAGAAATTTCCATATGAGGACATCATCAATCTTTCCCATCCCATTTCAAAAAAATATCCGCAACCAACGATGTTAGAACGCGCCGCACGTTTTGCTCCGTTTGCGGCAATCACGGGATACGAGGAAATGGTGCTTGAGGAAGCTCGCGTTACCGAAAAACGAATCGAGCTTGACGAATGCGCGCTAACCTTGCTCAACGAAAAATTGAATATTCTTCAGAACTGCCTTTCTCAATCGCCGGAAATCACGGTAACCTTCTTTGTACCTGACCAAAAGAAAAATGGAGGCTCTTACCGTACTGTTACAAGTATTGTAAAGAAAATCGATCCATATCAAAAACTTCTTATTTTGCAGGATGACAGAAAGATTCAAATTGAAGATATTTATGAGCTTAAGTGCAATGTATTTCATTCTTTGGGATTGGATGATTGACAATAGCAAAAATGGCTGCCGTGTTGGCAGCCATTTTTTCAAAAAATTCAAAAGGATTTTCGGTTTTGAATTTTTCATAATATTTTCCTTTTTCACGTTTTTAATTGCTTTCGGAAATCCATTTTTTCGCCCAAGCAAACAATGCTTCGGACATTCGATTGAAATCCACTGTTCCGCCATTTTTCAAATGCATAAACGTTTCAAAATGCCCTTATCATCGGAAGATACCACTTGAAGCAATTCTTTTTGATGTCTGAGATAGCTTCCCATATCTATCATCTTGATCACCTCGTCCAATCCTTATTTTATCTTATAGCGCCTTGCCGCCCGATACCTTAATAACCTGCCCCGTGATCATTTTCGCCTGCTCACTTGCAAGAAACAGGATCGTTTCTGCGATGTCCTCAGGTTGAATCAACTTGCCCATTGGAATGAGCGGCACAACGATCTTTTCAAAATCCTCGTCGATCCAACCCGTTTGTGTCGGACCGGGAGCGACACAGTTCACAGTGATCCTATACTGCGCAACCTCGAGAGCGATACTGCGAGTCAACGCCTCAAGCGTCGCCTTGCTTGCGCCATAGGTGATCTGTCCTGCGAAAACCTGCGCGGCATCGGTGGAAATATTGATGATTCGTCCATAATTACCGCGGCGATTGACAAACTCTCTCGTCATCATAGCCTGTCACTTGGGTCATGCCCGGGAACAAAGGAAGGAGTGATACAAAGCAATTTTCTGGTAGGTGCGTTTCTTGAAAGAGAGATACACTGATCTGCTCCATCCGATGTTCCTACAAAATATAGCTCAACCTCTTTCAACTTTAACTGCCTTGCGCACCACTCAATCGCTCGTCTATCCATATCTAACCGTTTAACATAATTAGAAGAACATATGACGGTGGCTCCAAGTCTTTCATGAACTCTGTGCGCCATACGTAGATATTTATCTTGGTATCCAAGAATACTTCCTCCGGCACCAACCTTGATAAAAACAAACTTGTTATTGCCGAATATAAAGCCGTAATCTACCGTGTCTTCCTCAAATGTTTTATGTATTATTTTATCAAACCTCATAGAATCTCCTTGGTTTGTAGTAGCATATAGATAGAGTAGAATCTCCCGCTATATGCACGATGATCGCGCAAGGGTAATCATCCTTTCTTCCGCATTCCGTCCACTCCCTCAGGATAGAGACGTTCTGCTTCCAAAAGGATTTTATTGAAACTTTCGTAGTCTTGCTTTTCATCATGCTCAATATATTCAAGATCTTTGCGCAACTTCTCGCTGATTTCGTGAGAAGACCAATTTTTGAATCGCACTCTCAAAAGCTCAATCGCCTTTTCAAGATTCTGGTATTCCTTTACATACACTCTGTCCACATCCTCAAACGACTCGTTTGGGGAATACCATCCAAGAAGATAAATTCGAAATAACTTATCCAAGCCCGTATTCGTAACGTTACCCGCGAGATTACATTTAGAACGTTGGTCACTCGATAGTTGATAATCTGCCGCCACCTCTCTAAAGAACCTTGCCCACTTGGAATCAAGATCCCACAATTTTCTTGTAAAATCGTTGGCCATTTCAAAGTCACCCTCTTGAGCGCGATCAAAAGCCATCTCTCCCAGTTCGAAAGGACTAAACATATATATATTTGTGTCCCCGTGAGTCAAATCAAACACCTCATTACAGTAAACGCCATTCAAATTAGGAAAATACTGCTGTAACCTTTTGTCATCAAGAACAAAGTGTTCTTCCTTCCCGAATCGCCCCATCTTTAAGATCAAGCTCTCCACCCTATCGCAAAAAGGCGGCAGATTGTCTTCAAGATAGTTATGGATCATTTCCGTACGCTCTTCCGCGGAGCAATATCTGATCGATCGCTTGAGCCTGTGGCCACCAAATGCATCTCCAACGTCAAAACAGAGTGTTCGTTCGTCATCGGAGATCCAGTAAACCATCTTGTTTGCACCCGACATTACAGGGTGCATTTTTGTGGCGCGGTGCATACAATCTGTGTTCACCCCAAGACTCTCAATATCCTTATCTGTAGTAAAACGTTCTTTCATTGATCATTTCATCCTTTCTCCAAACTCAATTTCTTAAAAGGGCAACGCAATGCAATCTCTTACAACGACACTATTGCCGTAATCTTGCTGAAACTTATAGATAGCATCGCTTCCATCGTACGCCTCAATCAAAGTCTATCTGCGCTTATCGCCGTACATCACATTGTTATCATAGTATACAATCTTAAACATTTTTGTTTCCCAACACATTATATAACCCTCCGTGTCAATCTTTTCGCATATAGTACCCGTAGTTTTCCCAGCGAGCGTTCTCGGTGCGACAGTAAGCGTAATACGCTTTTTTGAACGGCTCATCCAAGCTCTGATCCTCAAAAATCAACTTGCCATTTGAGAATGGATCATCATTGACGCAGTCGAACCGGTAATGAGAATGATATCCGTTGCTTCCCGGTTTCTCGGACTCCACATCAATATATGGCGAAGTGATTCTGTATAACCGATACTTTTTCCAGGTTGACGTACTAATCACAATTTTCCCAATAAACTGATTAAGTTCCATTTTTTCTCCCTTATGCCAACACTGTCAAATGACAAGAATGCTCTTATACTCCTGATACTCCTGAAGTCTCTTCAGTGCGCAAGAGTAAGCATTATGACAAGTAGCATTCATGTTCTGTTTTGCACCGGTCATATAATCAGCAATATAGTGATCCAAATTCTTAGAAACAAGGGTATCCATGGACTCGATTTTGCGGATTCTTCGGATATAATCCAAAACGGTGCTCTCCCTATAACCTCTGTGACACATCATATAATCGTAGAAACCTGCTTCGGTTTGATTTTCAAAAATTTTCTTCATCTTTCTCTTCCTTCCAAATTCAAATGTTGAAGTGGTGATTTCCACCTTTATGTTGATATTATAATACATAATTCTCACTTTGTCAAGATGATTTCCGAAAATATTTTTATTTTTAGGGAATTGTCCACATTTTAAAAGAAAATCCGGCAATGGATCGTCTGCCCATTACCGGATGGTATTGTTTTCAATTAGTAGTCTTTTCCTTTTTCCGCCGCTCTAAGCAATTTTGCGGATTCTTCCTCATTCTTTTTAATACCCCAACCATTCTGATACATTTCACCTAACATGCGATGAACCTTGGCCGGAGCCTCCTCAAAACACTCCTCGTCAAATTCGTCGTTGTAGTATTTCAGAAACTCGAATGCTTTACCGTAATCCTGCTCAACACCGAGACCGCAATAATACATTTCTCCGATTTTATATGCCGCTTCTTCAACGCCCTGTTTTAAGGCTGCATGGTAAAGTCTAAAAGCATTTTTGTAATCCTTATCAACGTAAAAGCACATATCTGCATATACAAAATACGGAAGATCACGGAATCCATTTTTCTTGAACCAATAAAATGCCTCGTTATAGTCCCACTCTACGTCTTCGCCGTGATAATAAATAAAGCCTAACGCGTTCATAGCTTCGTGATTGTCGTTTTCGGCGGCCATTTTATACCATTGAAGCGCTTTCGAAAAATCCGCTTCCACTTCATCGCTCCCCCCAACGGTACAATTCCGCCAAATAAAATTGCGCATCCGAAGAACCGTTTTCTGCCGCCATGGTATATAATTTGAGCGCCTCGGCAGGATTCTTTTCCACTCCGTCTCCCACACGATACATTTCTGCCATTTGAGAAATAGCATCAGGGTTTCCTTTTTTGGCGGCGTAAAGAATGAGTGCTATGCCACACTCTTTCCCATCATTCAACAACTCGCAGCCCCATTCATAGACATCATATTGGTTTTCAAGAGCGCTCATGAATTTTTCGTCCTTGAAAAGCTCTTTCGCCACCCGATCAATTGCTTCACTTTCAACGTCGGTTAACACAGATGCAACGAAATCACCGTCTGCCCAAAGAGATTGATCGATCCAATCGTATACCAGATCAAAACCATCACAGAAATAATCATGTTCGAGAAGCTCCAAGATAAAGCCCTTGTCCAATTTAAATGAATCGGGAATATACTCTATAAGCGAGGATATATAATCCTTTTTATTACCTCTGAACGCAGGATACATGGTAAAGCCCTGTCCCGCAAGCTCGTCCTCCAGATTACTTAAAATCCAAAGAATCGCGTCCGAATACTGCCAAACAGCATCGGGGAAAAGATAAAAGTCAGCCACACTCATATTATTGGCATTACACAGTGAGCTGACTACGTAGAGCGCGTCATATTTATCCTTAAAGAACGATTTCGGAATCAGCTGGTCGACGCAGTTCAGATCGTCAATACCGCGAGCCCATTCAGCAATTTTATCTATGAGCTCGACCGCAAGAGTTCTGTCCGCCCACATCTCCTCTGTAACGCGATTGAGCACCGCCTCAAAATCCGAGACGCTAACATACTCGGCGCATTTGGAGTTATAATCGCAAATAAGATCAAGAATCGATACAATTCCATTCTTGTCTTCCCAAAAACGCTGCGGAATCAGTTCACATACGAATTCCGATATATTGAAGTGCATATCAATCGCTATATCATAGATGTCCTCATCGTATAAAGGTATCTCCATCATTCTGCATACAGCCTCGTTATCAGACCAAAGCGACTCAGGAAGATTGAAAAATACCTCTTTGAGCCCATCGAAATCAATATCCTCACTCACGAAGCGACTACACGCTTCGGTTATTTCTCTCACAGCGCGTTCTATCATATATTCCTCCAAATGTTGTTTTATTCCAGCACGACACAATTCATAAATCCCGTTTTCTTCACACTTTGATCAATTGCGATAAACGTGTCGCCGAAGAATGGCTTAAATCCCTCGGCGGGAACTCCAGAAACGTCCTTATATATTTTGTTTTCCCAATCCGCATACGTCGCATTCTTCATCAGATAACACCTTGCAGCACTGTAATGCCCACAAACGATCTTTTTGTTTGGCTCACTGACACCATAGCGCATAGAGAGCATCATCGCGTCACCGCGCGCGGCGGCAGTTCTCCACTCTCGCTCGGTGGCATTTCGCCAATCGGGTCTGTAAGTCTTCTTTTCGGTCGGTATAAATCCATGGGCAAACACGTAATTTTCATTTTCATAATACCACACAGGTATTTCGGAAAGAAAACGGGTAAAGCCCAGCCTGTCACATTCCGAAGCAAGCTCCTCATCCGCAAGTCCTGTTTTTTGAGTCAGATGTTGCACAATAAGCTCCGCGCATCTGCGGTTTGCAGGTCTTGTGAAATGTTGCGATCTTAGGTTGTCAAGAAGCTCGATGTCGTGGTTTCCGTAAATGAAAACAAGCCTTCCTTTTTCTTCTAACGCACGCAGAAATACAAACAGTTCTCCGGGCTGAGGTCCTGAGTAAAAAGCATCTCCGCAAACGATCAGTCGGTGATTTGCAGCATTGATATCAAATCCGTTACAGTTGAGCGCGTCTATCAGTAAATCATAGTGGTCGTGAATATCGGACACAACAAAATTTTTCATAATGCTCCTTTTACAGCAAGAGCCCTGCGTAGTCAACAACTTCACCGTCAATCGCTTCAATATCTCCCTGAAGAAGTGCTTTGATAGCGCAACCGTGTCCCGCCTTCATGAAGGGAGCGTTGATGAGCTCCTTCAGCGACGTAATCTTCAAAAAGTCTGCCTCGGTAAGAGTTGGTACAGCTTTGTTTTTCTTGCACTTATTTACGTAAGCGATATATTCCTTTTGCATAGCGCATGCCTCGTTATAGTTGCACGCGTCGAAGTCAACGAGTGCAATCTTTTTGCCACTGTCAACAAGAGATTTCAAATACCGAAATGATTCAGTGTTATAAATCAGTTTTGCGTACTCGGGGAAGTAGACTTTTTTGCGAGCTTCTACGTAAGAGAGAGGAATGTATTCCCCCACCTCTTTATCAAAGTGTGCGAAATAGCGAGCATCCTTATGCTCATATCCGATACTCTTACAGGTGTGGCGCATGAGGTCCTTTGTACACTCGATCTGCGAATAAAAGTAATTTCTCCACTCAAAATACGCTGCGTTGGGCTTGCCGCCATCATCGTGGCAAGGATAAACCTTGCCACATTGCCAGAAAACCTCGAAAATCTCAGCTTTGACTCCGTCTGCTGAAGTTACAGGACCTACGTAGAACGGTGAGATCTCCCGCGCGAAGCGGGGATGCTCTGCCATGAACTCTTTGTTGCGGGTAACACGAGAGGTAACGTCGATGATCGTGTATTCGCTAAGATCATTCTCGGTTTGAGAAGTATAAAACGTGTTGGTGAAATACACATTCATCGGGTGATGGCGGAGCAGAAGGATATTCTTGTTTTCCATAGTAGTTCCTTTCTTGAAAGTTATTTCACGAAAATCTCGTAGAAGGGTGCGAATTTTCCCTCTCGTCCAATGGGATCACGGCGGCGAGGAGAGGGCTTGCCTTCGTAGATAGCGAAAACGAGTTTCTTAAACCTGTTCTTGAACTCGGACTCATTCAAAACGTCGCGGAAGAGTCCTGCCACCTCGTCGGAATGAAGACGGAACACGCCACACCCCAGCGCCCCTAAAACCATGCTGTCGTGACCGTTTTCAAGTGCAATGCGGAAGATGGTACGGATTTTATTCGCCTCGATCGCTTTGCCCTCACCCGTCAGACAACCTGCATCGTCGAAATAGAAGCGCTCATCGTTGGTAAAGCTGTTCTTCTCGCGGTTGGACAGCGACGCAACCGTAACGATTGCGCAATCAAAGGTCTCGTCCCTCAATGCGTAATAAGAGTCTGCGTTGTGACGGAAGAAGGTCACACAAGGAGAATAGACACCTCCGAAATTGATATCCATGGGGTATACGCCCTCGACAAGAGGCACTCCCGACTCTCGGATGTGCTTGTATTTAGGACTACCGAATGCATAAAGGGACTGCGATAGCGTGGACATCTGTGCAAGGCACTCTTCCTGGGCTGAGGTGCCTTTGTGATATCCCCCGCAAGGGGAGGTTCTCGAAGCAAGGTTCAGAATCGCAGGATTCAGTCCCTCATCCAAAAGGGCTTTTGCCACGTCCGCGCAGTCTGTATTTACGCAGTCGGTCTCGGTTTCTATAGACAACTCGGGAACGTCAACGGTGAATTCACTCTTGTACGCCTTTGCCTTGCGGTGTTCGTCGCGGTCGCCAAGATAGCTTGGCCAAGATTTGAACAGCTCGGAGTTGGTCTTGAAAACCTGAAGACGCGCAGCGTTTCCGCCGAATCGACCTCCGTAAAGTATATGAGTTTTGATGATATCCTCGTCGGTAAGGGGTTTGAAATCAGTGGGAGAAAATCTCTGCATGATAGAGTACGGACCCTTATTCATAAGGTCGGAGTAATCTTCACCCGCAAAGAAACGGCGGCGAAGCTCGGTAGAGCTGACGTCCTCGAGATCCTCGTCCTCGACCTGCAGAAGGTGGATTCTGTCGCGGTGAGCAGTAAGGAAGGAGTCCTGAGAAATAACCTTTTCAAGATCAAAGCGACGGGCATAAACAAGATACTCGCAAAGCTCCGCCATCTCTTCTGCGTGATCCCAATGCGAGAAGTTCTTCAGCTTATCGGCGCCGAAGAGAAAATAAAGCTTGATCTCTTCTCCGGGATACTGCTTTTGCTTATCCTTGATAAGCTTTACAAGAGTTTTGTACGTGCTCGGGTATTCTTTGCCAAGCTCCACCCCCCAATAGCTGAGCTTGGGGTTGTCCATCGCAAGAGAAGTCAGCATTTCGCCTCGAACGGTCTCGGGCAATATAAAATTATTTTTCTGCGTACTCTTCAAAGTCACTTTGCGGGTAAGATATCTGTCATCTGTCGCTATATAGATGCCTTCATCTGCTTCGAATCTTTCCACAGCATCGGAAAGGATTTTGTAGTGGGCAACGGTTACGGGGTTGAAAGAGCCGGTTAATGCGATCAGTTTTTTCATAATGTAAAATTTCCTCCGAACTTTGTTAAACTTGTTATTAACAAACGCTTTTAGTGGAGTTTTCCACGATATTCGTATTATATCACCTTGAACCCTGGTCGTCAAGTATTTCACAAAACATTTTAGGGAATTTTATGTTTTCTCGTTATTGTGTCTGTTGAAAAACAGTTTATTAAGTAAGGATATCTATATATGGTCAATCAACAAAATGAAATCATCAATTCTATCCGTGAAGACGTGGTCGAGGCTGTCAAGAACAATCTTCGTAATTGACATTTGGAGCATCCTGTTTTATTTACTTGTCAAGTTCGCGTTTTTTTATTTCCTCGAGAGTATTCCTAAACACAGCATCGGTAGTGCGAGCGATTTCATCGTCAATGTCTGTATGACTTAATAACCCCTTGTGATTCGAGCCACGTGAAGTATCGACACCAAGAGCATTTAAATGTCCTTTTGCAGTAGAACCATTGTTGTTACATCCCAAAACAACTTTTTCGACCTCAGGCAAACCAACATTATTTTTCAGATAATATGCAGCTTCCCTATACATTTCATCCTCCGTGTAAGTTCTTCTGCCTGTTCCTTGCATTGGTGTGGAAGTGCTTCCACTGGATGTGGGAGAGGGTACTTTGGTTGGTGCGCAAGAAAGATTACATTCTGAAATCTTCGCTAAATTCAAGGCGCGCATGAACAGATCGTTACCTCCGTAAAGCATGTCTATCTCATTTCTGAGAGGAAGATATATCTCCGTGCTAAAATCAGCATTTATATATAATTCGACACATATCTTAGAATTTTTTCCCTTAAGGGTAGGGCGATTCTTTATATACGGATCAAGGAAGTTTTTAACCGCTTGAATTTTAAACTGGGGGCCAGGCTTACATTCGGGGGAAGCAAAAACAATATGCACAGGCACATCGGTTCCAAAAATAATATCCGAAACCAAAACTGCTCTTATTATTTTCTTAGTAACAACCGAAACAGTATCGCCATAGTTTAAACCGTCTTTATGATAGGCAGTATCAACCAAATATATATTTTTTGCCGCGCCATTATCCAACTCGACACCTAAAATATCAATTTCGGTTTGTTTTATAAATTGAACAGCCTTTGCTTTGCCCGCTTTCCCAAGTATACTAATGTTGCTAAAATCAACACTTTTTTCCTTTTTGTTTTTCTCATTTTGGTCAGAAACAAACATTTCGAAAAAACTCGTAAAAGAAATTGCTTCACCGCCTTCAAGCATCTTATGGTATACTTCATTAACTTCATCGCTTGTTGTAGCTATAACATCCGGGGCAATTTCTCCTTTTGCGACACCGCTTTTTAATGCGTCAACAAAGTGATCTATATATGCTTCAATATCCGCTTTAAAAGCATCTATATCCTTGAGCGGTGAAATAGACCAATTAGTCTGCGCAACTTGACAATTTTTGCAATTAATCAACCACGACTGCACCATCTGTTCACAAATTTCAATTTTCATTTTTTCTTCCTCCTAAAACAAGTTTTATGTATGAGTTTATTTATATCCTTATCAGTTTTCGTGTTCTTGCTCCTGCTTAAACTCATTGAGCTTTCTGAGAGCCGACCGAATATTCAGTCTTTGCTTTACGGTCTCACCGTTTTCATTTGTAGTCTTCATCTTTGCAAGAATTAACTCCAAATTGTTATATATAAAGACGATCGGCTCGAATGTTTCATATTCGTCGGCACCTTCGCCGTGAACAACGCTCGGGATAGATTCCTCGGGATATATCTCGTATAGATATTTTTTAGCAAACGTTCTGATACGGTTGCAGTAATCCCACATAGTTAAGTTGACCTTCTCTCTACGCTCCGCTTCATTCTCAAATTCATATTCCTCAATTTGCCAATAAAAGAGTTGATTCTCCCCAGAGCGCTTAAAATGGTCATAAAAAGCGCTCAACACATCGCGATCATATTCGTAAGCGTCAACTTGATCTTGACGGCATAGCGGAACATATGCTGCAGGGGAATTTTCGGATTTATTCTCTAACTCCTGATATTTTTGAGTTATCTCCATCAACTCCTTGCGATGTTGATTTTTCAATAGACTAATAATACGAGAAAACTCCAGTGTAATTTCATCGGCAAATTCTCTTTCCTCGACATCGCAACAGTCGTAAAGCGCAATAATGGATTCTAATTTGTGCTTAATCAGTTTGTCTTCCCGTGTGTTCGGATTTCGGTATTCGCTTAGCAAATTATCAAACTCAACATAAAAAATGTGACTCATATATCCTCCGTTTTTGAGTGAAAATTAACTTTATAAAATAATTATATCATATTTATTATTTTTGTCAATATGAAATAGTGAAATTTCCACCACGCACGCTTTTTCTCCCTATTCTACTTGCACCGAGAAACTCTTTTGTTCGCTTCATTTTACTGAAAGAACGGAATTATTGGTCATCCAAACAAAAAAATCGAGCAGCGCGTTGGAGATCGCGTTGCTCGGTATAAACTCAGCAAAAAGAAAGAGAGCAAATAAAAAGGAGCAATTTACTTCCCTTCTCTGATTCCGTTGTTCCAATGATATTTATCGGTATTTTTCCCAGAAGCTTCTGATTGTCGCTTCGTATTTTTCCTTCTCCTTGTCGTAGCTCTGTGCGTGGATAGCGCCGGGAACGACCAGAAGCTCTTTGGGTGCGTTGCAAGCTTCATAGTTCTCATAGGTCATGCGAATGGGGACGAACGTATCATCCGTGCCGTGAATGAACAGAATCGGAATTTTCGTTTTTTGCATTGCCGTGACCGCCGTAATCCTCTTAGCATTGGTCCGAAGCTTTTTGATACAGGAGCGGTCGATCATACGGTCCAATAATCCATAAATCTTCATATTTCTTTTAACCACATGGCACCAGATGTCATACGCGGAAGTAAATCCGCAATCCGCCATCACACCTTTGACATTTTCGGGAACATCGAGCCCCGCCGTCATCAGAACGGTGGACGCGCCCATGGATATACCTGCAAGATAGATGGGATATTTCCGTTCGGTACGTTCGTTTACGAAATGAATCCAGTCAAGACAATCGTAACGCTCCATATAACCGAAGGTCATATAGTCACCGTCGCTATTATTCTGCGCTCTTTGTTCGGCAAAGAGCACGCTGCACCCTTCTTCATGCCAAAAGTCTGAAAGCATTCCGAAGTCGATATACCAAGCGGAGCGCCAGCCATGCATGGCAACGATCACACGCTTGGCGTTCTCGCAAGGGTACCAATGTCCGACGAGACGAAGCCCATCACGGCTCGTGATCTCCACCTCCTCCATATCTTTTTGGCGAAGCGCGTTGCCCGCCGCTTCCGCGCGCGCATGAAACTGTCGGGCGATTTCGCTTTTCGGTCCGGACGGTCTCATCGTTTTCGGCAGATCGCGCGCAAGAGCCAATCGAGACAAACTTTTGATCAACAGATTCGACGCGGCAACGCCGATAACGGTGCCCGCCGCAGCAATACCCGCGCCGGTCAGCAATAATTCTTTTTTCAATTTTACAAACTCCTTTTTGCCCTTGATAATTCAGAATATTATTGCACCGCAAGACAAAGTTTCAATCAATAGAGCGCAATATTTGCAGACGTGTTATCATTTATGATAACATGAAATCGATCACTCCTTCACGCCTGCCGATTCTGCCGGTGTCGTACTGCGAAGCTCAAGATTGCTGATACAGAGATTTTTAGAAACGAGCATGAGCGAAACTGCTTCCGATACGGCCTCCGCAACGTCACGCGGAGTCAGCTTCATGTCGGCATTTGCGGAAAATCTTTTTGAAAATCCCGTGTTCACACTGCCAAGAGAAACGTAGGTTACGCAAATTCCCTTTTTTCTATATTCGCAGAAAAGATCCTCGGAAAAGGTTTTCAGCGAACCCTTTGATGCGGCGTAAGCGATATTTCCGGGAACGTATCTTTCTACAGAAAAGCTGCCGACGTTCACGACAATGCCCTTTGGATAACCCTCGTTTTGCAAGAATATCGGGATCAACTCTTCACAGAGCATAACGGGTCCCATCAGATTGACGTCAAAGATCCGCCGCCAGTCCTCCGCCGTGATGTTCGTAAACTCATCAAAAACACCATAGCCCGCGTTGTTGATCAAAATTTTGAGCGAACCGAGTGCTTCCTTTGCGTCCGATACGAAGGCCTTGATCTGCGCTTCATCGGCAACGTTGCACGCTTTTGCAAAATAACGGTTATTCGGAAATTCTTTTTTCAATTCTTCCGCAAAAAGCGCGCAATCCTCCTTCTTTCCCGAACAAAACGCAATATCAAATCCTCTTTGCGCAAACGCGAGGACGAGAGCGCGCCCGATCCCGCGCGTTGCGCCCGTAATCATAACTGACGGTTTCATAAGCTCATCCTTTCCTTCATGCTTTTCCAATCTGCTTCCTTAAATCCGACGAGTACCGTATTTTCACCGATCAAAAGCGGTCTTTTGACAAGCATACCGTCGGTTGCGAGCAGCTCCAACATTTCTTCCTCGGTCATATTGGGAAGTTTGTTTTTCAAATCCATCGATTTATAAAGAAGTCCGCTCGTATTGAAAAATTTTTTGAGCGGAAATCCGCTTTTCTGATACCAAGTCCTCAATTCATCGATCGTGGGATTTTCCGACTTGATATCCCTTTCCGTATATTCCATACCGTTCTCATCCAACCACTTTTTCGCTTTGGCGCAAGTGGTGCATTTGGGGTAACAAATAAAATTCATCATCGTACCAAGTCCTCCTTTTTATCCGTATGCGTCATTCCGAATCCTTCGATCGCACTTTCCCTGAAGAGATAGCGATTTTTCAGAGAATAGACGAGCGTTTTTACATTTTCACTCATTTGAATCTGCAAAACACCGTTTTCGCTCATAGCCTCGCAACCGTAGCAAAGGAAGGTTCCGTCCTCGTTTTCGTGGAGGAACGCCTTATTCATCACGGTTTCCTCCATGCATTTGAAGATCTCGTGAACGTCGTTATCGCAGCAGCCGCCCTGACGATCCGCCTTTTCATCCTGGTATCCATCCATGATCAAAGGACAGAATTCATAACCGCCGACGACCTTCTGCTCACCGACGCGGTACCATCCCGAAATCATGGGAACGTAACCCTCGCAAAGCTCGCTCATGACGTATTTTCCGCGATACGCCGTTTCCCCACTTTCCACGAAGCGATAACCGTCCGTGATGGGATTCTCCTTGTCGGGAACGAGCATTCTTCCCTTGATATAGGGTTGACTGCAATAAGACCATCGAAGCTCCCCGCTCTCATCAATGAGCTGAACACAGCTTCCCATCAGATTCAGAAGATCGACGAGATATTCCTTCCTTCCCGTCAAAAGATAGAGATAATATTTGGCGTAGCCCGTCCAACCGGACCAGCCGTGCGGACTATTCAGCATATTGACGCGGATCATTACGTCGTATTGCGCCTCCCAATAGCGAAGCGAAGCGCCGTTGCATCGGCAATCGGGAATGAGCTGTTGCTCCAAGCAAGAGTGGATCTTCATCATATATTCTGCCGCGCGGATATACGGTCCCCTCTCTTCCGCGGGTAGTGTCAGCGCAAACAGTCCGATCTGCAACGCCGAGCAGGAGATCATGCCATCCTCCAACGTCATCTCGCCCTCAGTCTGAATGTTATCCAGATTTCTTACAAGCTCATCCACCGCTCTTTTTGCAGAGGCGTAATGGATTTTCGCCTTTTCCTCCAGCGCGGGAATTCCGCTTCTTTCTTCTGCGGCAGTCAACTCCAACATCGATTTCGCAATGTAAAGCACGCAAGTGTAATGCGTTCTGCGGTTTCGGTACGCACCCGTTTCATCTTGCGAACGGAGCAAAACCTCTGCAAAACGGGACGCTTTTTCAAGATAGGCCAATTGACGTTTGGGATCAGCTTCATACATATCCACAAGCAAGCTGATAAGTCCCGCCGTATTCTGAATTCTTCTGGGAATGGTGATCGGAACGCATTTTTCCATATCAAACATATACGGCATAAATTCCTCGAAGGCTTCGTACGCCTTTTCGCCGTACGCGCGATCGCCCGTGTGCTTATAATACAGAAATGAGGAAAAAAG
The DNA here is from genome assembly GCA_045646925.1 of Eubacteriales bacterium. Lineage (GTDB taxonomy): Bacteria > Bacillota > Clostridia > Oscillospirales > CAG-272 > QALR01. The sequence continues at coordinate 3,949 of JAZRLQ010000168.1, read as the reverse complement.
TCCGTAAAAGCTTTCCGTGTGCGTAGTAGCTTTGGGCGGCATGGACATCGCGCATTTGGCGGCGCACGCGAGATAATGCTCCCACGGTTTGCGAACGTAGAAAACCGCTTCGCATTCTTTTCCACTTTCTGCTCTCGCCGTCAAAACGTATCTTCCGAACGTATCAAGTGGCGTTTCCATTCCACTTCGTTCGGTTCCGTCGGGACAAGCAAGTGTCGTTGTTACTTTTTCCTTGCAAAGAATCTCGGCACGAAGAAGCTCGCCGGGTTCTTTGGTGTATTTTTCCGCACAAACGAGAGGGATGTCCGCAATTTCGGAAAGCTTCGTCAAAATATCGCCTTTCTTTTCCACAGGAATGAGAAAGATCGTATTTTCATAACGCTCACCCTTTCGCAGAATCCTTCTGTTCTTGGGATGGCGTTCGGGAAGAGGCGTGTTCTGATAAAACAGAATGTCAGTACCGAGAATACGGTGCTTTCCTTCCGATTTCGTTTCGGTGAGAGGATCGGCGGAATAATTGTATACGATATCGTAAGAAGCGACGGATTCGGCCGTCGCGATCGCAAGCACATTCTCCGCCGTGTTCATGTAATAGCCCCAAAGGTGCGTTTTTTCGCAACGAAGCAAGGTCGGAAAAAATTTCTCGTGCCATAAGGGATATTTCTCCATATAGGTATCCACGCCGACGTGCATACCGACCTTTCCGTCAAAGTCATCCCCGTGATTCTCTATCCCGATATGTAAGCGGACATGATCCTCCATTTTTTCATGCCGCAGAGAAAAGAGCAGATTTTCGTATTCCCCAAAAAAGCCATCTCCCGAAGGAACAAGGGAAATTTCCGATACATCCGCTCCCCTTTCGATGAAAAAGCCCTGTCTTTCCGCAAGAAACGGAACTGCAAATCCACCCGTTCGGATTTCCTTTATCTTGTGACCGTCAAACGTAATATCCATAGAAAATTCCTCTTTCAATTCATTTAAAGATTTTCTTACTTTCATTTTATAACAGCAAGCGCAGTTTGTCAATATCGACAACACGGAGGTTCGGAGCAATAGCATTTGCTTTTCTTTTTAAAATATAATAACTGATTTAACTGCAATGCTTCCAAGTTTAAAAGCATAAATATTACGGCGGTTCTCCAAGCAGAGAACCGCCGTTTTCAGTTATGTACCTCTTTCGTTTGCAGGTAGATCATAAATTTTATCGTCCAGTGACTCTTATCTTTTTCTCCTTGCTTCCTCGCCGTCCTCGGGCAGCTTTGAAAGGAACGCCACCGTTACGGGCAAAGTGATCGCCGCAGTGATCACATACGCCGCAGGCTGTGCCAATTCAAGTCCCATAAGCCCGTTTCCGTACATATTTTCGCAAAGCATAGGAAGCAGATAGATCATCGGAATAAACGCAACTCCGTTCTGAAGCGCTGACAAAAGGATCGCAGGAATTCTCTTTCCGATACTCTGGAACATCATATTACCAACCACGGTAAAGGGCAACACCCAAAGAACCGCGCAATTGAAGCGCAGCGCCTGCGCGCCGATCTCTGCAATCAAAGCATCATTTTCGGAGTTGAAAAAGCTGATGATCTGAGGCGCCAAAGCAAAGCAGACGACAGACAGCGCGCCGATGAAGGCAAGTCCGAACGCCATCGTAACGTAGCTTCCCTTTTTGACTCGGCTGTATTTTTTCGCGCCGTAGTTAAATGCCGACACGGGCTGGAATCCTTGACCGATACCAAGTCCCACGCAGAAGATGAACTGAACCGTCTTGGAAACGTATCCCATCGCCGCAATTGCCGCAGTTCCGTAAAATCTCGCCTGAACGTTGAGCATCGCGGTAGAAATACTGCCAAGGCCCTGACGGATCAGGCTCGGGAATCCCGTGGTAACGATGTCCCAAACGATCCTCAGGCTGATAAAGCCTTTCTTGAAGCTGATCTTACTCTGGGTTTTTCCCATCAAATAAGGCATGATCAGAATGATCAAGCTAACGTACTGCGAGATTGCAGTTGCAAGACCCGCGCCCGTCGTTCCCATATTCATGCGGGCAATAAAAATATAGTCAAGAAAAATATTCAGTATTCCGCCCGATGTAAGACCGATCATCGCAAAGGTGGCTTTGCCCTCATAGCGTAAAACGTTATTGAACACGCAGGACGCGGTCAAGGCAGGCGCGCCGATGAATATCCATCTGGCATAATCCATTGCGTGAGGCAAGATCTCCTCGTTACTGCCAAGGAACCACATCAAAGGCTCCAAGAAGATCAAGCCGAAGATCATAATGATAAGTCCGCAAGCGGTAGAGAGCATAAGGCTGGTAGACGCAAACTTGCCCGCCCTTTCGTCATCCTTTGCGCCAAGCAGACGGCTGACGTGACTTCCCGCTCCGTGACCGAACATAAAGCCAAACGCCTGCAAGATCGCCATAATACTGAAAACGACAGAAGGCGCGCCGCCCTCTGCAGTACCCAGCGTACTGACGAAATAGGTATCCGCCATATTGTAAATGTTTGTGATCAGCATACTGATCGTGGTGGGAATACCGAGGATAATAACCAATTTCCAAACCGGCGTTTCGGTCATTTTTTTAAATTGCAATTCATTTTTCGTCATAGACAATTTCTTGTTCCTCTTTTCATATTTTTGGTAAAATTTAAGATTTTGATTTGTTATCCAGAATCTCAATTATTTCAAGTATGGCACAAATGCCTTTTTAAATGTCAAAACAAAATCAATAGCATGATTTATTAATTCAGCATAATTTTCAGGATTTTCAAAATCAAGGCCTTGTATATATGTGCACGCAAAAGATCCTTTTTTGCCATCCAATCTATTCCATTCCAAAGAAAATCCAAAAGCGGACTCTATATCATCTTTATGAATGTAAATCTTATCGTAAAGATCTTTGTTATCCAGAATCCAAAATCCGACTCTTATCTTGTTTTCTTTATTAACTAAATCAATATTAATATGGCATCCAGATGTACCCGTTGCCACCGAATACCAGTGGTCAGTACTAGGTTTTCTTTTATTAAATGGTTTGCCACGTTCTTCTAAAACTTCATTAAATTGTGTCCAAAATTCGAGACGACTTCTTTGGCTATCGTTCAAACCTGAATTTTGAGAAATGGCCTTCACGCTTTTCACAAAATCATTAGGCTGTTCAACAATTTTGAACTGTGGGGCTGGATCAGAATCGCCAATTTTATAGGCGTGAACCTCAACCAAAAAAAATGACAAATCATCGTCGGTATGCTTATTCAACCATTCAATAGCACTTGCATGCTCTTGACGAGCAGAAGATACAATCCAAACTACTACGGAAGCATCAAGACCCGATGCATACGTAATTATTTTTCCAAGATGATCGTGATTAGTAGACTCGAGCTGATTCTCAATCAAAACTACCTTGCCGGTAATTTCATCTTTACAAAGAATATCACAACGATAATTACCAACGAATTTTTCAGTTTCAACGTCGGTCAAAGATAAATTCAAAGCATCTCCTAACTCCTGAATATTCTCCTCGCTCGCAAGCCATTTAGAAAAATCATATTGTTCGTGTTGCCACACTTTTCTGATATCAATCTCTTGTAATTTTCCTAATTTCATATGTGTTTCTCCTTATAAAGATCTTTTATCTTATCCAATATTTCCTCGTCAGCCGGGCAGAACTCGTAGTTCGGTATCTCGCTCGGCGTAATCCATTTAATGTCGTTGTGTTCCAATTTTTGCGGTTCCCCCTCGGCTATGGTAGCATTGAAAAGAGTAAGATGCACCATTATATCGGGATATTCGTGAACTACATCCATGAACACATCACCGACAGAAAGAAGAACATTCAATTCTTCCTTACACTCTCGAATGAGTGCTTGCTCTTTTGTTTCGCCGTACTCCACTTTGCCGCCAACAAACTCCCAAAGGAGACCTCTTGCCTTGTGTGCCGAAGTCC
>JAZRLQ010000167.1:0-4008 GCA_045646925.1 Eubacteriales bacterium | reverse complement strand
CGTGGAAGTCGCCGCGAACGGTGCCGAGAACGACCTTGCCCTTCGCGCTTACGTTATCGGATACGAGGTAGGGCTTCAGAATATCGGTGCCCGCCTTCATCGCTCTTGCCGCGATGAGAACCTCGGGAACGAAAACTTCGTTATTCTTGAATTTGATACCGACGATGTTCATGCCGTCAAGCAAGCCTTCGTTGAGAATCTCGCTTGCGGAAATACCTTCTTCGAGAGCCTTGGGAACGAGAGCCTTGATGTCTTTGGTCTTACCCTTCTGGATCTTTTCGGAAATTTCGGTCAGCATTGCATTTGCCATGATAATAGTCTCCTTTATATATGTATACAAAATTATTTTCGGGGTTCACAGTATGCCAACTTTATATTACTATAAAAAATTTAAAAAATCCATTGATTTTTTGCCAAAAAAAATGTAGAATTTATTATACAAAAAGTAAAAACGCAAGCGCAACGCTTGCAAAATCCGGCAAAAAACAAAGGGATTCTCCCAAGTTCTGCCGAAAGCAAAGATAAACGGAGATTTTTCATGGATCAAAAAGCACAACTCGAACGGATCAGAGCGCCGCTTCTCTCGTGGTATCTCAAGCACAAGCGAAGCCTTCCGTGGCGGCTCGATCCCACACCGTATCACGTCTGGATCTCGGAGATCATGCTCCAGCAAACGAGGATCGAAGCGGTCATACCGTATTACGATCGTTTTTTGCGTGAGCTTCCCGACGTCGCCTCTCTCGCCGCCGTGGACGACGACAAGCTCATGAAGCTTTGGGAGGGGCTCGGCTATTACAGCCGCGCGCGCAATCTGAAAAAGGCGGCGATCGAGATCGTCGAAAAATATGACGGCAAGCTCCCCGAGGAAGCCGACCGTTTGCGCAAGCTCTCCGGCATCGGAGATTATACCGCGGGCGCGATCGCGTCCATCTCCTTCGGCAAGCCCGAGCCCGCCGTGGACGGTAACGTACTGCGCGTGATCATGCGCGTTCTCGGAAAAAGGGACGATATCGCCCTCCAATCGACGAAAAAGGAGACCGCCTCTGCGCTTCGGGAGATCTATCCCGAAGGAGAAGACGCGAAAAATCTCACGCAAGCGATCATGGAGCTCGGCGAATCCGTTTGTATCCCGAACGGCGAGCCGAAATGCGAGCTCTGTCCGCTTGCCGATATCTGCAGAGCGAGGGCGAACGGCGAAACCGACAGTATTCCCGTAAAAAGCCCCAAAAAGCCGCGCAGACAGGAGCAGAAGACGGTATTTCTCCTCACCTGCCGTGGAAAATACGCCGTTTGCAAGCGCTCCGCCTCGGGACTTCTCGCGAAGCTTTGGGAATTTCCGAACACCGAGGGACGTCTGACGGATGAGGAGGCGCTCGCTTATCTGCAAAGCCTCGGGCTCTCCCCGATCGGCGTCACACCGTGCGGAGACGGCGTTCACATCTTCACGCACATCGAATGGCACATGACGGGCTACGCCGCGGAATGCATAACGCCCTCCGACCGCTTCGTCTGGAGGAGCGCAGAGGAGCTTCTCGCGGACTTTGCGATCCCGTCCGCATTCCGCGTATATACGGAATACGTGAAAAAGCATGGACTTAACAACAAATAAAAGAAAGAAGGGCATCATCATGGAAATCAAAAAAGGCATCTACCCCACAATGCTCGTTGCATATAAGGAAAGCGGCGAAATCGATTACGATGCGATGGGCGAGCTGATCGAATGGTACATCGAGGAAGGCGTTCACGGTATTTTCGCGCTCTGTCAATCGACGGAGATCGTTTATCTCACCATCGAAGAGCGTCTGAAGCTCGGCAAATTCGTCATGGACAAGGTCGCGGGCAGAGTCCCCGTCGTCATGTCGGGCATGACCGCGGACACGCTCGAGGGACAGATCGAGGAAGCGAAGCTGATCGCCGCGCTGAAGCCCGACGCGCTCGTCATCCTCTCCAACAGGATCGACACCGACGAGCAGTACACGCTGACCGAAAAGGTCGAGATCCTCATGCGTGAGCTTCCCGAGGATATGCCGCTCGGTATCTACGAGATCCCCGTTCCGTACAAGAGACTGATCACCGACGAGGAGCTTGCGTTCATGGCAAGAAGCGGCCGCTTCGCATTCATCAAGGACACCTGCTGCGATATGGAGATCATGCGCCGTCGCGCGAAGATCGTCGAGGGTTTTGATTTCAAGCTCTTCAACGCAAACGCCGCGACCATTCTCGACACGCTCCGCATCGGCTACGCGGGCTTCTCGGGCATTATGGCGAACATCCACCCCGCTCTCTACGTTTGGCTCTTCGAGCACCGGAATGAAGCGCTCGCGGACAGGATCATTCACTATATCGCCATGACCTCCGTCATCGAAGCGCGTTGCTACCCCATCATCGCGAAGCGCTATCTCCGCGAATACGTCGGACTTTCCTTCACGGACGTCTGCCGCAGCGCAAAGGACACCAACGTCCCCGCCGTCGCGCACGAGCTTCGCGCCGTTCACGAGCTGACGCTCGAAGCGAAAAACATCATTGCCGAGGGACAAAAAACGACGGTATATTCGAAGCTTCTCCGTTTTTTCCGCAGAAAAGCGTAAAATCCCGCTGATTTGTTCATTTTTTATTTACAAACGTATTGCTTTTTCCAAAAATATGTTGTACAATGTGTGAGTCGAAATAAAATTTTTCGGAGGAAAATCATGGACAAGTTTTTCAAAATCTCTGAGAGAGGCTCCAATGTAAAAACGGAGATCATCGCCGGTCTCACCACGTTCTTCGCTATGGCTTACATCATCGTTGTAAACCCTAACCAGATCGTTGGCTTCAGCTTCGGCGTTCCCGGTATCAGCAAAATCTGGAATGCAGTTTACATCGCTTCCATTCTTGCGGCAGTTATCGGTACTCTTCTCTACGCGTTCTACGCAAAGCTCCCCTTCGCACAGGCGTGCGGCATGGGCCTGAACTCCTTCTTCTTCGTATCTTTCATTCTTCCCCAGCTTGCTACGGGAAACACGATCGAAGGTTACCGCGCAGGTCTTGTTATTATCCTTATTTCCGGTCTTATCTTCCTTATCCTTTCCCTCACGGGTGCAAGAGAAGCGCTCGCAAAGGCTATGCCCGAATGTATTAAGAAATCCATTCCCGCAGGTATCGGTCTTTTCATCGCATTCCTCGGCTTCCAGAACGTTGGTATCATCACCGACAACGAGTACACCCTCGTTCAGTTCGTGAAGATCAACGGCGCAAAGTGGGAAACGATCGCTCCCGCAATGATCGGTCTTCTCGGCTTCCTCATCATCGTCGTTCTCACCAAGCTCGGCGTAAAGGGTGCCGTTCTGATCAGCATTCTCGCAACCTCTGTGATCTGGTATCTCGCAACCTGGCAGATGCCCGACGTTGAGATCAGCTTCAAGGCCATCGGTCAGTCCTTCAAGGACTTCGGCGAAATCGGTATCACCGCCGTATTTGACGCTGAATCTTGGAAGAACGCATTCTCTCCCGAATTCACCGGCGGTATCTTCAGCGCGATCATGCTCGTCGTTACCTTCTGCATCGTTGATATGTTCGACACCGTTGGTACTCTTTACGGCGCAGCTGCAGAAGCAAATATGCTCGACGAAAACGGCGACCCCGTTGACATCGACAAGGCTATGACCTGTGACTCCGTTGCAACCGTTGCAGGCGCTGTTTGCGGTACCTCTACCTGCACCACGTTCGTTGAATGTGCTTCCGGCGTTGCCGCAGGCGGCAGAACCGGTTTTGCCAGCGTGATCACCGCCGCTTGCTTTGCGGTCTGCCTCTTCCTCGCTCCCTTCGCAAGCATCATTCCCGCGGCTGCTACTGCTCCCGCTCTCATCTACGTAGGCGTTCTCATGCTCAAGAACTTCGCTAAGGTTGATATGGAAGATATGGGAAGCGCAGTTCCTGCATTCCTTACACTCGTTATGATGCCCCTTACCTACTCCATCGCAAATGGTATCGGTATCGGTTCTATCTCATACGTGCTCATCAGAATCT
>JAZRLQ010000166.1:0-4079 GCA_045646925.1 Eubacteriales bacterium | reverse complement strand
TTGATGGGGTCGCGGACGTCGGGGTCGTCGACGAGGCGCAGGATATTATCGTAGGTGACGCGCGCTTTCTGCTCGGCGGCGAGGTCCTCGTGGAGATCCGCGAACATATCGCCCTTGACGGCGAAGTAGGAAGCCGTGAACGGAACGCCCGCCGCAGAAACGGGGTAGACGCCTGCGGTATGGTCGACGAAGTACGCGTCGAAGCCGGAGCGGCGGATCTCCTCGGGCGTGAGGTTTTTCGTCAGCTGGAAGAGGATCGCGGCTATCATTTCCATGTGAGCCAATTCACCAGCTCACAGATGATGTATATGAACGGTGCGAAAAATCACACCTTCAATTTTACATCAAGCTCGATTGGGTAGGTGGTCCAATTACCGCCTGTAGAGAGCGGGGATCTGGTGGTGGTGTGCTTCTTTTCCTTGTTGTAGTACATCACCTTCTGACTCTTGATTCTTTCCGGCGCGCGTCGGCTATACTCGATCCTTTCAATGCAGGCTTTCAGAAGCCTGTTTTTTGTTTCGGGGTCTTTATCGGGATCGAGGAGCGCTTCGAGGGCGTCGCGGAATCTTTGGAGTTTTTCTTCATAGTTAACGGGAGCAGGTGCAGAGCTTCTTGCTTCGCTGAGGGCTTTTCTGACCTCTTCTTTCTCTTGAAGAAGCTTTTCGTTGAGCATGGCGAAGATCTTCGGAGGCATTCTCTGCGCGGGGTCGGGGTGGGACTGTGCTTCCCATTGCGAGATCTCACGCGCCTCAAGCTCTTCCAATTTGCGTTCAAGGTTCTTCACGAGGGTTTCGTAAACCTTCACGGCTTCGCCGTTATGGTTCTTTATTTGGATCTCAAAGTCTGCAATGCAGTTTCTCAAAACATCTGCCACGAGGGCTATCATCTCGTCAAAGGTGCAGGACCCGGTGTGGCAATGGGTCTGACCTGTACACAAGATCCGGGCGGCGCATTTAGAATGCGCTCTGTATATCATCGCTCTTCCGCACTTACAGTACAGAAGGCTCGCGAGGGGATTTCTTATCTTTGTGGCGGCTTTGGTTCTGTGATTCTTGCCCATCTTCTCCTGCGCGGCATTGAACAGCTCCTCCGGAATGATGGCTTCGTGCTTTCCTTCGTATATCATATACTCTCCTATCTTTGCTTTCGGACGGGTCTTAACGATCTCGCCGTCCTCTACGACTGTGACCACCTTTCTCCAATCCCTTTTGACCTTCCCGATATAGTGGACGTTTCCAAGCATATGGCGGATCCCATCGGAAGACCAATACATTCCCTTCGGCGGGGTGATCTTAGCTGCGTCGAGGCTCTTCGCTATGTTCGTGATTCCAATATCTTGATTGACGTACATCTCGAATATCATTCTGACCACCTCTGCCTGCTCGGGGTTGATGGAAAGCGTAGGGCATTCCCTTTTGCCCTCCATCACAGTTGCCTTATCGTATCCATACGGAGGTATGCTGCCGAGGTAGTTTCCGGACTGAGCAGAAAGCTTTGTGCCTCTCTGCATGACCTTCTTTGAATATTCAAGGTAATCGTTGCCTTGCTTCAGCTTGCGCTCGAATCTGTCTCTGCCGTACTCGGTGCAAAGGTCGAATATCTCTTGCGGCGTGATAACGATGGTGTTCGTAAACCTCAGGAGCTTCATCAGCCTTCCGCAGTCCTCAAGATCTCCTCTGGAGAGTCTCTCTACATCAACAACGAGGATCGCTTTTATCTTTGGAGACTCGATCAGGCGAAGAACCTTCTGGACTTCCGGTCTTGCGGAGATCGTCTCTCCCGAAACGATCTCTCTGAACTTGTTCTCCTCGGCTATCTTCCCTCCAAGGTACCTTTCGGCGTACCCGTCAAGAATTTGCTCATGCCGTGCGAGTACCTCTTCCACCGAAAGCAATGGATCGTCCGCTCTGGACTTACGCAGATATGCGATCACTTCGTCCGGCATTAAATTTAATTCTCTGAAATTCAATTCCATGTAATCGTACACAGGTTTCCTCCTTTCGGTTTTTATGTCATAGTTAGCTGTTGCCAAACCATTTGAATGCGCGGCGAAATCCTGCGTCTTCGGCTTCTTTTACGGTCATGGCAAAAAATTCTCCTTCGTCTTTAATTTGTGTAGAATCATATTGCTGGTCGAAAGGCAAATGATATATTTTTGTAGGCTGTCCTTGCGCGTCTCTGCCTATATTGCATTTTATGCAAGGATAATCCTTTTTTTCAAATTTTTCGACGTATTTAATTTTCAGATAGTCTGCCATCTTTTTTGCCGTATCGGATAAACAGATATTTGTAATTAAAATCCCCTTGACGTTTTTGCTCGGCAAGTTATGTTCAATTTTATAACTTGTCATAGTGCCGTAAAGCTGCATGATGTGTTTTTCGTGAATCAATTTTTCTTGGCTCCAATATTTACATTGAATAATTGCAACCGTTTCGCCTTTGCTCACGATCAGATCTCGGCCCAAATCCTCCAATCCCATGGTTGAACCAAAATAATCGACGGAGTAACCTTTTTTGCTGTAAACAAAGCCAACATACATTTCGTAGTCTCTGCCGATTTGCCATTTTGATTTTGAATGAGAAGCTCTGTACCGATCGAGCGCAAGCTGGTTCCGCTCGATGGAATCCAAACTTTGATATTCTTCTTTAGACAGCCAATCTCGTGTTTTATCATAGTCGGACAAATCTTGGACTTCTACAACGGGAAGTTGATCGTAATCGGTCTCGAGCACATCCTCCAAGGCAGGAAAAAGATTCAATAAATATGCTAATTGATATTTTGCGTTCAGATTTTTTTCAACCATCTCCTTAGCGGCTTGACGTATTTCCCGAATGGAAGCTACTTTTTTGGTTCTTTCTGCATTAGCACCCCAATCCAACTGCTTGGCAAGGGATTCGATGCTGTACGTCTCATAATCAGACATAATTGCCGACATATAGGGAATAGCAGTTAGATTAGAATGAGATTTCTCAAGAAATTCGACTCGCATTTCCAATCCACGTTTTTCAGCTTCTATAATCATTTGCATTTTTTCCACATATTCTTTGAAATTGCTTACCGACATTTCAGAATAATCCTTATTCAAAAATTCATTGAGTTCAGGAAATAAAATCAACAAATAATCAAGTTTGTACTTTGCTTCATAGTGTTTTTGAGAGATTTGCATTGCCTCTGCGCGAATTTCCCGTATAGAAGCTACTTTGTCAGAACGTACATATGAATAACCCCAATCTAATTTTTGGGCTAGCATTTCAATCTTGTACGTATCATAATCAGACATAATGGACGCCATATATGGAATTGCGGAAAGGTTGGATTGTGAAGCTTCCAATAATTCAAGCCGTTTTTTCATTGAAAGAATCAAATCATCTTTATCGGAACGTTTCATTTGCAGAACGTCTACTGTTTCGAAAAGATTTTTTACCTGCGTTTTCATTCCCTCTTCATACAAAATTATTTGTTCACCTTCAAACAATCCTTCTATCAGAGGCGATATTTCTTTCAGAAAACGAAGTTGATAATTCTTTTTGTTCAATTCGTCTTCACAAAGTTGCAACTCTTTTTTGTTTTTTTCGTTTTTTTTGTACCAGAATTCTCTTGTCTCGGAAAGCTTATGATCGGTAGATTTGTACAAACCAATAGTTATCAATAAAGCGAGTACCAAAACTGAAATTACAAAAATCAAAAATTCTTCCATGTCCGTCAGTTTCTTTCGTCCAACAATTCGTACGCTCTCGTTAAGAGGGCGTTTTTTCTTTTGATGTCGAGTTTTTTGCAAATATTCACGATTTCTGTTTCGATCTCTCCGAGATCAGAGTGTCCGGCATTGCCGACGGAAACGACGTTGTTGCTGTTCCGGTTGCCTATGATACCATTGTTTACGCGAACAGACGGTGCCGGCTCATCAGCGAGGAGCTCCTCGACGGTTATGCCGAAGTAGTCGGCAAATTTTTGCAAAGTGGCTTTTCTGGGGGTAGAATTATCATCCCACTGTGAAAATGCCGAACCAGACAATCCGATTTTTTGGCAAACGATGGTCGGAGGTTCACCGATATTGTTACATAGTCGAATAAAATTT
>JAZRLQ010000165.1:0-4434 GCA_045646925.1 Eubacteriales bacterium | reverse complement strand
CCGACTATATTGAATACGAGTGGATTGTTTGACAAATTCCAATTTATCGAACCGAACAAATTAACCCCGACAGATTTTTTAAAAATCTGTCGGGGTTAATTATTTGTTTACTGCGGGTCGAATAGGGCGAGTTGCTTGACGATTTCTCCGCTAAGAACCTCACACTTTCGGAACGAGGGGGTTTTTGATATTGTCATTATTTCAGGAACTTTTCGAGTAGCTTTTCGTACAGGAATTTGCTCGGCTGATAACGCATGGGGAGATCGAGCCATGTCTTCTTTTCCACAATGCTCTTCGTGTGGGAGAACGCCTCGTAGCCCGCCTTGCCGTGATAGGAGCCCATACCGCTCTCACCGACGCCGCCGAAGCCCATTTCGCTCGTCGCGAGGTGGATGACGGTATCGTTGATACAACCGCCGCCGTAAGAAAGTCTTGCGTTGACGGCATCGATATGCTCCTTGTTTTCCGTGAAGAGATAGAGCGCGAGAGGCTTCGGTTTATCCGCGAGCGTATCGAAGATCTCCTCGAACTCCTCGTATGTGAGGACGGGGAGAACGGGTCCGAAGATCTCCTCCTGCATGATCGCGTCCTTCCACGTCACGTTGTCCATAACGGTGGGAGCGATCTGCAGCTTGTCGCGCTTGCCGTAGCCGCCGAAGGCGACCTTCTTCGGATCGATCAGCTTCGCCACGCGTTCGTAATGCTTCTCGTTGATCATCTTGCCGTAGCTCGGATTTTCGATGGGAAGCACGCCGTACTGCAGACGGAGCTGCTTCTGGATCGCGCCGATCAGCTCGTATTTCACCTTGCTGTCGCAGAGGATGTAGTCGGGAGCCACGCAGGTCTGTCCGCAGTTGAGGAATTTACCGAAAACGATGCGCTTCGCCGCAAGCTCGATGTTCGCCGTATCGTCAACAATGCAGGGACATTTGCCGCCAAGCTCGAGCACGGTGGGAGTCAGATGCTCCGCCGTGTGACGAAGGACCTCCTTGCCGACGTTCTGGCTTCCCGTGAAGAAGACCATATCGAATTTCTTGTCAAGCAACGCCTGATTCTCTTTTCTTCCGCCCATGACGACGGCGACGTATTCGCTCGGGAACACGGCTTCGATGATCGTCTTCACGATCTCGCTCGTCGCGGGAGAGTATGCGCTCGGCTTCAGAACGACCGTGTTGCCGGCCGCGACGGCGTCAACGACGGGATCCATCGCGAGCAGGAAGGGGTAGTTCCAGGGGCTCATAACGAGAACGTTGCCGTAAGGGATCGGCATCTGATAGCTTGCGGAGGGGAACTGCGCGAGAGGCGTCGCAACCTTTTTCTTCGCGGACAGCTTCGCCGCGTTCTTGATCATATAGGTGATCTCCGTCAGCACCATGCCCGTTTCGCACATGAAGCTTTCAAATTCGCTTTTTCCGAGATCCTGCTGCAGAGCGAGCGCGATCTCCTTTTTATTTTCTTTAATCGTATCGTAAAGCTTTTTCAGCATTTCCACACGGTACTCCACGGGAAGCGTCGCGCCGCTGCGGAAAAATTTTCTTTGACTTTCCAAAATAAGATCAATATTGTTTGCCATAGTTATTCTCTCTTTCCGAATTTTTGATCGGCCGTTTCACAATATCCGAATCATTCTGTTTCCATTATATCGGTTTTCCGATCAAAAGTCAATCGGATTTCAAAAATTGACCACATTTGTGGCATCGTTTCAAAAAACTCCGCCGAAAACCGATTTTTTTCAAAAAAAGTAATTAATCCCACGCGATTTTGTGCTATAATAGAAATGCATCTTCCCTTTCATCAAAATCTTTATGAAAACGAGGTTAAGTACCATGACAACAGATTTCAAAGGTGTATTTCCCGCGCTGGTCACCCCTCTGACAAGCAGAGAAAAGCTCAACGTCCGCGCGCTTGAAAAATTGCTCGATTACGAATCCAAGCAGGGCGCGACCGGCTTCTATATCGGCGGCGCAACGGGAGAAGGCTTGCTTCTCGACATCCCCGAACGCAAGAAGCTCTGTGAAAAGTCCATCGAGTTCATCGGCGCGGACAAGACGAAGATCGTACATATCACCGATATGAACTTCCGCAACACGCTGAAGCTCGCGAAGCACGCGGAGGCTTGCGGCGCGGACGCCATCTCGTCCATCGCGCCGATCTACTTCAAGTACGACGAAAACGAAATCTACGAATACTATAAAGCGATCGCAAAGAGCGTCAACATCCCGCTCATCATCTACTACACCGCGGCGGCAGGCGTGAACATCAGCCTCGACCTCTTCGAGCGTCTTTTTGAGATCGACAACATCACGGGCGTGAAGTGGACGTCCTCGAATTATTACGAGATGATCTCTCTGCGCGACAGATTCCCCGACGCCACCATCTTCAACGGACCCGACGAAATGCTCGTCTGCGGTCTCGGCGCGGGCGCAAACGGCGGTATCGGCTCGACCTACAACATCATCTTCCCGTTGATAAACGAGGTTTACGAGAGCTTCCGCGCGGGCAACATCGCGAAGGCGCAGGAAGCGCAGAAGAAGGCGGACAAGATCATCCGCGCGATCCTCAAATACTCCGTCATCCCCGTCGTGAAGCTCGTTCTCGAGGAAAGAGGCTACGAGGTCGGTGACGCATCCTTCCCCATGGTAAGCTACACGGGAAGACAAAGAAAACAGATCCTCGCGGACCTGAAGGAAGCGGGACTCGAGATCTGATCCGATAAACAAGGAGGAATCCAACGATGACCTACGTCATGTCCGACATCCACGGTCAATACGAAAAATACGCGGCAATGCTCGAAAAGATCGGCTTTTCCGAGGACGACACGCTCTACATCCTCGGTGACGTCGTGGACCGCGGCGAAGAGCCCATGCGCATTCTCTCCGATATGAGCATGAGAGCCAACGTCATTCCGATCATGGGCAACCACGAGCATATGGCGCAATATATCCTGCGCGCCGTGAACGTCGAGATCACGGAGGACAGCATCGAAAAGAGCTGGAATACCGATCTGATCCGCGCCATCGGAGAATGGTACGCAAACGGCGGCGCTCTCACGTCAAAGGATTTCTCGCGACTTTCTCTCGACGACAGAGAGTCCATTCTCGATTATCTGGAGGAATTCTCCTTCTTCGAGGAGGTCACCGTCGGAGAAAACGACTTTCTGCTCGTCCACGGCGGTCTTGCCGATTTCTCTCCCGAAAAGCCGATGGATACCTATCATCCCATCCGCGCGCTTTACGAAAGAACCGATTACGCGAAGCGATATTATCCCGACAAGTATCTCATAACGGGACATACGCCGACCTTTCTCATCGATCCCGACTGCGACGGCAGGATCTACAGAAAAAACGGCCATATCGCCATCGACTGCGGTGTCTGCCACGGGAAAGCGCTCGGCTGCATACGGCTCGACGATTTCGCGGAATTTTATGTGTAACAGAAATTATCGCCGGTAGGGGCATAGTCCATACCGGCGATTTTTATCTCGCAAAGCGAGAGAGATGAGGTATTTCTCCATCCCCCTCGAAAAAGGGGAACGGTCAACTTTTTTCTTTGCCAAAAAGAAAAAAGGTTGCAAAAAAGAAGTTGGTAAGGCGCCCATCAATTGTCTCGCGATTCGTTTTTCTGTTTCCGTAGGCACAATGCCTCGGAATCGGCTTCACTTACACCCGAAGCGTAGAGGTTGGGAGTCCTCGGTTCACGAACGAATGGGTTCGATTTGATGGGCGCGGTGCGTACCGAGTCTCATCACGCGAACCGCCAAACACGGACCGTATAGGTTCGCGTTCCATGATTCGTGGAGACTTTGATCGTATCGCCATCGGGTGCCTCTGTCGAGCCTCTCCTCCCCCATTCGCAGATCCTTTCCCTCCATGCACGGTCGCGCCGTCGCGTACCACGATTATGTCATATAACTGTCTGAAGCTACAAAAAGCCGGTATGGGCATAGTCCATACCGGCGATTTTTCGTTCTTATTTCTTTTTGATGGAGACGTTAAAGAGCTTGAAGAAGGATTTGGAGATCTTCTTTTCCTGCTCGGGTTCGTCTTCCTCGTCGTCAACGATTTCGATCTCAACCGCTTCGCCGTTGGAATCTTCAACGATCTCAATCTCGGGCTCTTTTTCGACGACCTCTTCGACGATTTCAGCTACGGGTTCTTCCTCGGTAGCCTCTTCAACGATTTCAACTTCGATTTCTTCCTCGATTGCCTCTTCGACGATTTCAGCTACGGGTTCTTCCTCGGTAGCCTCTTCGACGATTTCGGCTACGGGTTCTTCTTCGATCGCTTCTTCAAAGATTTCGACTTCGATTTCTTCTTCGATCGCTTCTTCGACGATTTCGGCTACGAGTTCTTCCTCGGTTGCCTCTTCGACGATTTCGGCTACGGGTTCTTCCTCGGTTGCCTCTTCGACGATTTCAGCTACGGGTTCTTCCTC
>JAZRLQ010000164.1:0-4112 GCA_045646925.1 Eubacteriales bacterium | reverse complement strand
GAGGGATTTGTTTTATTTTATATTCACCTTATGGTGAATATTTCACTTGAAAAATAAAGGTTTAGTAGTTGTCAAAGATATATGGGCGGGATGTTCCGCCGAATGAATATAAAATTTGTCGTGTACGCGACGGAAATACAGAGCAAAAAATTAATATCGAACGAGAGAAACCTGACTGCTTTCAGTTATCAATCAAATAAGGAGAATCCTTGGAAATTCTCAAATTACTGTCTTTTATTTATGTTTTCGCTTGAAAATATAAAAAAGTATGTTTGTTTTCCTAACGGAAAACACGAACTATTAGAAAGGCGGTAGAATAACTGGTTATATCACTAAACTCTTTACAACTTCCAATTTTTTTGATATACTGTATTCGAGGTGATGACAATGCAACATATTATGAACCATAGTTTTGTTATAAAAGGCAATTTCTGCCAAACCAAAAATCCGCAGCAGCTTGATATCAGCGAAGGTGCGTTTGCAGTTTGCGTGGACGGAATCTCCAGGGGGGTATTTAATACCTTGCCGAAGGAGTATGAGCAACTTCCTCTTTATGATTATGGGGACTCGTTGATATTCCCGGGTATGGTCGATCTTCACGTGCACGCTCCCCAGTATGCATTCAGAGGAATGTGTATGGATCTTGAACTGATGGATTGGCTGAATCGTTACACATTCCCCGAGGAAGAAAAATATGAAGATCTTGAGTATGCAAAAAAAGCATACGGTATATTTGTGGATGCACTAAAAAACGGCGCAACCACGAGAGGCTGTATTTTCGCAACGAGACACCGCTATGCAACCGAGCTTCTGATGGAGCTTATGGAAAAAAGCGGACTTGTAAGCTACGTCGGCAAGGTCAATATGGACAGGGAAGCAAGCGAGGCGCTCACCGAGGACAGCGCAGATATTTCCGCATATACCACGTTCGGATGGATCAACGCGGTAAAGGATAAATTCGAAAACACAAAACCGATCCTGACTCCGCGATTCATTCCTTGTTGCACAGACAAGCTGATGGAGGAGCTGAGGGAAATTCAGATGGCGTACGGTATTCCCGTACAGTCGCATCTGTCGGAAAGCAAAGGCGAAATCGATTTTGTCAAGTTCCTGCGTCCCGACAATCCTTTTTACGGGGATTCCTACAATGAATACGATCTGTTTGGAAAAAACGATGATATCAATACCGACGTAAAGACGGTGATGGCGCATTGCGTTTGGTCTACCGACGAAGAGGTGGAGCTTATGCGCAAGAATGGCGTTTTTGTAGCCCATTGTCCCGCGTCGAACATGAATCTGACATCGGGTATCGCACCGATCCGTAAGTACCTTGACCAAGGACTCCATATCGGTCTTGGTAGTGACGTTGCAGGTGGACACAGTGACTCTATATTCCGCGCGATCACCGATGCAATTCAGGTATCCAAAATGTATTTCAGAATGGTTGACGAAAGCTATAAGCCACTCGTGTTCTCGGAGGCCTTTTATCTGGCAACCAAGGGTGGCGGCGAGTTCTTTGGCAAGGTCGGAAGCTTTGAAGAGGGATATGAGTTTGACGCCGTTGTAATGGACGACAGCGTTCTTCCTCATCCTCAAAGCTTAAATCTTGCGGAGAGAATGGAACGCGCAGTTTATCTTGGACTTGACGAAAAAAATATTACCGCTAAGTTTGTGGCGGGCAGAAAGATCATATGAATAACAGACAACGAAATACGTTGACGTGGAAAGACGGTGATATTGATGAACGAAACAGAAAAAACACCTTCATCAAGAAAAGACAATTTGACGATCGGTATTGTATCCGCGATGGGTCTTGCTCTTTCCGTTATCAGTTTTTTGGTTTACGCTAAATTCAATCATTTTTTGGTGGTAACTTTGATCTGTATCGTTGATCTGATTTTTTCGTACTTCAATGCGAAGCTTTTTTTCAAATCAAAGGATTGGGATGGCGCAAGACAGCTCTTTATTCCGCTCATGATGGTCGTATATTGGGCGGTTGTTTTTGCCATTATCTGCATTGGAAATGCGGTATTGTTCGAAGGCGCATTTTCAAATGAGTTTCTCCTATACCCTGTTTTTTTAATGCCCGGTTTTGTGTTGGAAATACTTGTTTTTGCATTGATTTCGTCCGGATTATGAGAGCGGATATCAATGAATCGCGTTGATGAACAAAAAATTTTGAAATCTCCTCGAAAAACATTGATTTTTGGGGAGATTTTTGATATAATGAGCCCGACAACAAACGCTTTGACCGATCAAAGCGTACACGGAGGTATATCATGGCTATTCCAAAGGCGGAACAGAGAATTTTGGATTTCGAAAACATGGGATTCGGTATGTTTATCCATTATGGACTGTATTCCCAGCTCGGCAGAGGCGAGTGGGTCCAGCATATTGAAAAGATCCCGAAAGAAGAATATATGAAGCTTGCGGACACTTTCACGGCGGAAAAATTCGACGCGAGAAAGATCGTCAGCGTTGCAAAAGCCGCAGGCGCGAAATATATCACGATGACGACGCGTCATCACGAGGGATTTTCTCTCTACGATACGCGCGGATTGAATACGTACGACGTTATGCATACCCCTTGCGGACGCGATCTCGTGCGCGAATTCGTGGATGCTTGCCGTGAATTCGATATCAAGCCGTTTTTCTATCATACGACGGTGGACTGGTTCAATCCGGATTGCAGACGTAATTTCCCGCAGTACCTGCAGTATCTGCGTGACTCCGTCGAGATCCTTTGCACGAATTACGGGGAGGTCGGCGGCTTCTGGTTTGACGGAAACTGGTGGTACAAGGAGAGAGATTGGGAAGAGGACAAGCTTTACGCTGTGATCCGCAAGCACCAGCCGAATGCGATCATCGTTAATAATACGGGCGGCTCCGCGCGCGGTGCCGTAGGCAATCCCGAGCTTGATAGCGTGACTTTTGAACAGGGCAGACCCACGCCGATGAACAGAGAGGGTATGCCGAAATATCTGGCGGCGGAGATGTGCCACACGATGAACGAACATTGGGGCTTTGGCGGTGCGGATTACAATTATAAATCCTTGGCTGATCTGATTGAAACGCTTTGCTCCTGCCGTAAGGTCGGCGCAAACTATCTTTTGAACGTGGGCCCGACGGGCGACGGCGAGATCCCCTTCATGCAGGAAGCGCTGCTCCGCGGTATCGGCGGTTGGATCGAAGCGACGAAGGGCGCGATCTATGAAGCGAAGCCTTGCGGCGTACTTGGCGAAGGAAAGAACTTTGCGCTCCGCGCGGGAAATAAGCTCTATTTCTTCATCCACAATCTTTCTATCGTCGGCAATTCCGACGTCACGTTCGGCGAATGTACCGCGGGGCTCAGAACCTTCCGCGGCGTAGAAGATAAGATCAAGAGCGTTTGCTGGCTCGATAACGGAAAAGAAGTTCGTTTCAAGCAGAACGCAGACGAATGCCTGCTCGATTGCAACGGCTATCCCTACGGCACGGACCTCGTCGTCCGCGTTGCCGAGGCGGAGCTTGAATAAAAGACGTGTAAATAAAAAACCCCTATTTCACCTTTCGGTGAGATAGGGGGATTTTTTATATCAGTTTAATCAAAATTCCATTCTCTTTTCGATGTAGGAAACGAGATCTTCGATCTTGATTCTTTCCTGTTCCATCGTATCACGGTCACGAACGGTTACGCAGCCGTCGGTTGCGGATTCGAAGTCGTAGGTAATGCAGAAGGGCGTACCGATTTCATCCTGGCGGCGGTAACGCTTACCGATGGAGCCGGATTCGTCGTAGTCAACCATGAAGTGCTTTGCGAGCATAGCGCGGATCTCTTCTGCCTGTTCGCCGAGCTTCTTGGAGAGAGGAAGAACGGCTGCCTTGATGGGCGCGAGCGCGGGATGGAAGTGCATAACGGTACGAACGTCCTTTTCGCCGATCTGTTCTTCGTCGAAGTCGGATCGTAGCCATGTCGTTCTGTGAGCCAAGGAGTTGAATACAAAATTTTGTCTTCCTAAGACCGCTTGGCCTCCGACTTGCTTCTTGGAGAGAGGAAGAACGGCTGCCTTGATGGGCGCGAGCGCGGGATGGAAGTGCATAACGGTACGAACGTCCTTTTCGCCGATCTGTTC
>JAZRLQ010000163.1:0-32873 GCA_045646925.1 Eubacteriales bacterium | reverse complement strand
TCTTCCGCAACGAGTCCCGTGCCGTTCATGTAATAGGAGGGCTCCTTCGTCATATAACGCGCGGAGGTGCAGTGGAGACGATTGATCGGGCTGAATACGCCGAACTGAACGGAACGAACGTAAAGCTCGTCATCCTTCGCGCCGTTGAAGTGACCACCGATATCGTGGCTCCACCAGGTAAAGCCGATATTGGTCGCGTTTGCCGTGAAGTAAGGCAGATAAGCGAGCGTTTTCCAAGTGATCATGGTATCACCGGAGAAACCGAGCGGGTAGCGGTGCGCGCCGAGGCCGGAGTAACGGGAAAGAATGAGGGGCATATGCTCCTTGCCGTTATCCAACGTGTGATAGTGATTGAGAACCCACATGATATCGATGCCCTGCGCTTTTGCGCGGGGGCCCTGCTGCCAGTCGATCCACCAGAAGTCCACGCCGTCATGCTCATAGGGCTTGTGAAGGATCTTGAAATATGCGTTGATGAATTTATCGGAGGTAAAATCGATACGAACGGGCGCTTCCGTCTTGGGATCGATGCCCATCTCGGTCGCCATTTCCTCATACATATCCTCGAAATAACGAACGCCCGTCGCGGGATGGAGATTCAGCGTTACCTTGAGTCCCTTGTCCTGCAGGCGCTTCAAAAAACGCTTGTAATCGGGGAAAAGGTCGGTGTTCCAGCTATAGCCCGTCCAACCGCTTCTGCCGCCGTGAAATTCGTCGTTCTTTCCGCTTTCGGTGATCTTCTTCACCTTGTCGAGTGTAGTCGACCAGTGCCAGTCCATATCCACAGTAGCAACGGTCAGCGGAATGTCGCGGTCCTCCATACGCTCCATAACGTTGATGTATTCCTCTTCCGTGTACGCGTAGTAACGGCTCCACCAGTTACCGAAGGCGTAACGGGGGATACGGGGCGTTTCACCGCAGATCATGTAGTAAGCCTGAACCGCCGCTCTGTAATCGTGGCCGTAAGCGAATACGTAGATATCAAGCTCGTCGTTTCTTTCTCTGGTGATCATACCGTCCTGCTTCAGAACGGAGGATCTCGTATAATCGAGAACGGCAACGCCGCTCTTCGATACAACGCCGTAATCAAGCTCGATCTGGCGCAGAACGGTCACGCCGTCAGTCTCCATGTAATCGTCGCCGTTGCAACGGTCGAGCGTGCTGTACGTACCGCGGAGGTTGCCCTCGTTGTTCAAGGGCTTCTTTTCGCCGTCGAGCAATACGTAGCTTTCTTCCAATTTATCTCTGAATGCGAGCGTTACGCGCGCCGTCTTGATATTCACGCCACCTTCCGTTTCCTCAACGGTAAACGACACGGGCGCCATATCGCGAAACCAAACGGCTTCGGTCGCTTCGTCGCAAAATTCTCTCTTTTCATCTTTTTCGATTCGGAAAAGTCTGTCAGCAAGTACGCTGATACGGTAATCTCCGAACAAAACGACGTTCTCGGGACGAACCTGAGGACGCGTCTCGGCAATCAAATGTGCATCTAACATTTTCGGCTTCCTTTCAGAGCGCACTCTTCGCGAAGAGTGTTTTTTCTGTCTGTATTATACCATAATTTTCACAAAAAGCAATCTTTTTCACCGTATTTTTTCAAAAAAATTCACAATTTTTACAATACGGCGATCTCGCTTCCGCGGTCCTCAATCAAGCGGAACATCGGTCTTTCCATCCCCTTGACGTTCGGGGTATGGTAGGTGAGAAGCGTTCTTTTTCCATCGTCAAATATCATTCCGTGTCCGCCGTCATCGTCAATCAGAGGCTTCATATGCTCAAAATCGAGTCCGAGTCTTCCGCCTTTGAATTTCACGATGCACTCGGCGTATTTGCCCTTAATGAAGGTAGACCATATCATGAAAAGCTCTCCCGTTTTGGAGTGGTACATGAACGGCCCGTCCGTCACGAAATGGCGATCCTTCCAGAGCGGATCGGACACGCCCGTGGACGAAGCGGAGAAAAGTGTGACCGTCTCTCCCTGCGCCCGACTCAGATCCTCATTCAACCGCACGTAGCAGATCGTTCCGTCCACGATCTGCGTATGCTCGTGACAGAAGACAAGATACGGCGCGCCGTTTTTATCAACGTAGAGCGTTCCATCGAGGCATTCCCATTCCGTCGGCGTGAGCGCTCCCTCGCTATTCGGCACAAAAGGTCCGAGCAAGCTGTCGGAACAGAGCGAATACGTTCCGCGCAACCCGTTTTCCTGCGTAAAGGTCGCAAGCATATAATATTTTCCACCGTATTTGTGTACTTCGGGCGCCCAATTGACCTCTCTGTTCAAGCCACATCGGGCCGAATCAAAGCACGGGATCGGATCGCTCCAATTTTCAAGATCGTCGGAAACGTAAACGTCGAATCCCGCAACCAATCTGCCGAAATTGGACGCTCTCGTTCCGTACATATAATATTTCCCATCCTCGCATACGACGAATGGATCTCTGATATTGATCTGTTCATTTTTCATGCCGTTTCCTCCTCCATCATCATTTCCGTCAATATTTCCGTATTCTCCTCGGAATATTCGATCTCCGAGGAATACAATCTGCAAAGCTCAACCAAGGCGTCAAAATCCGCTTTTCCGTCCCGCTCGCAAATATGCGCGAAAAGCGTGCGGATCATGGCAACGCCAAGTACGGAAAAGAAGATCTGCTTTCGTACTTCCCGTTCGGGATCGGAAACGTGTCGGTAAATAAAATACACAAGGATCTGCTCCCACGCAGTCTCAAAGTCCCCGTCCTCGTTTTGCGTAGCGCCGCTCTCTCTTGCCTCACGGAGAAGCGTTTCCCAATCACGATCCATGATCTCGAGAGAAAGAAACGTGTCGATCCATTCACCGAAGCTCTTTTTCGGAATATCAACGTCAAACGCCTCGCAAAGCGCACGGATACGCGCCGAAACGGTCTTCGTTCTATCCTGCGCGATCGCAAACATTCTCTCTCTTTCGCGAAGAAGCAACGCCTCCTCCTCGGTCAGTAACCCATCCTCTCCGTCATCCTGCAAAATGAAAAGCTTCGTTTTCTCCTTTTTCGAGAGGACGATCCGTCCCGCCTCCTCACAACAGAGGCCGAGCCCGATCTCCGTACGGTCGCCGTAAAAGGAGCAGAATCGCGGATGATCCGTGCAGATCTGGGAAAGTCGGTTTTCCCCGAGATTCAAAATAATATCGCAAAGTCCGTTTTCGTTCAGAAAAGGACATCTCTCGTTTTCACCGAGACGGAAGCAAGCGCCGTCCTCTCCGATCTCGATGCCCGCGCGCAGACGTTCTCCGAACGCGCCCTCGACCGATTGATAGTCCGCGAGCGTTTCGCCGTCGATATCGATCTCCCAACCGATACAACAGCTATGCTTGCACCGATCTGCAATACAGGTGAAAGTTTCATAATAATCGGGAGCAATCAATTTCATATAATATCCTTTCAAAAATGACTCCCGAAAAACCGAGAGTCATTCGATATCCATCAGATTTTAAAACCGTATCTTTCACAGAACTCGTCCACGTATACGACCGTATCGTTGTGAAGAGATTCCTCCGCGGCAAAGCCAATCATGTGATTCGCAACGGAGACGTGAATATCCGCAACGGAGAATCCGTGATAATCGCCGCGTAAATAATCGTAAAGGTCGCGGATGATGCCTTCGTCACCTCCGCCGTGTCCGCCCGTGATCATCTCGTCTGCCGCTCTCACGGGAATCTTTTCCGTCTTCACGTCCTCATATGTGGAGACCGTGATGAAATCGTCGGACATATGCGCGTAAAGCTCACCCTTCGTGCCGTAAATGCGGATATATCTGCCGCCGAGATTGAAGGCGTTGACGCTCAGCGCAACCGTTTCCCCGCCCTCGAATTCCATATTGACGATCTGATGATCGTTCACGTCGTTGTTGGCGTGGAAAACGCAGAGACCGTAATCCGTCTCTCTCAAAGCTCTCGCCAATTCTTCGTCGGAGGAGCCGTATGCGCGGGACATGATATAGCGGAAAGCGCCCTTGAACCACTCACCGTGGGGATTTTCGATATAAACGCGCTCGGAGGCGTAACGGCAGGTATCGGCAATGGGGCAATTCCCCTCGAAGCAACGAACGGGCGCGCCTTCGGGCGCGTTCTCCTTCGTGAAATACGTCAGAGAGCCGAAGGAATGTACTTTCTTGCACTTCTTATCGAGGATCCACTGCAAAATATCGAGATCGTGGCAGCTTTTTGCCAGAAGCATGGGCGAGGTCTCCTTTTCGGAATGCCAGTTGCCGCGCACGTAGCTATGGGAGAAATGAAGATCACCGATGCCCTCCACGTGATCGACGGAAACGATCTTTCCGAGTTTGCCGCTCTTGACGATCGAACGGATCTTTTTGAAGAAGTCCGTATATCTGAGAACGTGGCAAACCAGCACGCGCACGCCCTTTTTGTCCGCGGCGTTCGCAATATCTCTGCACTCTGCCGCCGTGGGCGCGACGGGCTTTTCGAGAAGAATATCGTAGCCAAGCTCGATCGCCTTCATCGCGGGCGCGTAATGATCCGCATCCATCGTTGCGATCACGGCGATATCCGCCATCTTCGGACGGTCGAGAATATCGCGCCAATCGAGAAAGCAGGCTTCTTCGGGAATATCGAATTGCTTCTGCATACCCTTTCTCTTGGATTCCACCGGCTCCGCAACGCCGACGATCTTATACTGATCGGGCATAGCTTCCATAATTCGCGAATAGCCTCTTCCTCGGCTTCCCGCGCCGATAACGATAACGGAAAATTGCTTCATGCTTATATCTCCTTTTTTTCTTCAGAATATCGTGCAAAATTATAATTGGTAAAAATATCCTTGTGTTCGCCCTTTTCATCGAGTCGGACTGCGACCTCGTTTGGCGTCAGAACGGACGGAACGTCCTTTTCTCTCTTGAAAACGAAAACGGTATACGCGTGGCGCGCCTTTTCTCTTTCACTTGCATCCTTGGAAAGACGGGGGAGTTTTTTTCGTTGCTTTGCATTTTTGCGATCGCGCGTCTCCATCGCAAAGCTTCTCTCCTCCTTGCCCTCCACGAAAATTTTTCCGTTTCGGTTATTTCCCGTGAAGTTGCGGGCGATCCTTCCGATTCGTCTGAACAGAGCGGAGAAAGCCTTCCTCGCCGTATTTTTCACCGCGGGGATCACCCTTCGCTTCAGCATTTTGTGAAGCAGGCGCAAAAGAGAAACGTCGAAAAACAGAGCGCAAAGCAGAATCAGAATATGGAGAACCGGACGCGCCAGAAGCTTTTCATCCAGCGCAAGATCCGTAAAATACGCCCCTGCTATCGCCAAAACGATAAAAATCACCTTTTCCGCAAGCGGAGAAGATCTTATTTTTTTCAAATCCATCTTTTTCAAAACGAATCCTCCTTCACCGCATGGGCAAGAGAAATGATCTGCACAGTGTTCCCCATCTGTTCGAGAAGCGACACCTGCTCACTTATGCTTTCATCCACGTAGGACGTGATGATAAAAACCTCACTGTTTGTGATACCGTCGGCAATATCCGCGGCGAGAATGCTTGCAAACGAAGCGCCGTCGATCGCGCGGATCTTTGACATTTCGCGGAGGATATCGTTTTTATGAACGTCGCCGCCGCGAACGGCAAATTTCACCTTTTGTCTGCCGTCGAGTGTCGAGCAGTTTGCGCCGAACGCGCAAACTCCCCCCGCGCCCAAAGCCTTAACGACGAGAGAAGCCGCGATACGCAAGCCGTCCTCCATGATCTCCTCATATTCGTCGAACATGATATCGCCATTCTTGGGAAGGTGAAAATTCTGATATACGTAATATTTGAAATTCGAGCAATACTCGTATCGATTGACCATAAATCGAGCGTTTCCGCCTGCGGAGAGTCGGGCGCTCGCCTTGAAATTGATCGTATGGAAGGAGTCCCCCGGCTGATATTCCCTCACGCCGCTAACGGAAAAGGGATCCAAAAGCAATTTTCTCCGCGAAAGAACGTCGCCCATACCGTAAGCGCTCTGCACGTTATCGGGAAGCTTTTCGATTTTCGGATATACGTAGATCTCCGTCGGCGCGTCGATATGATGCTCCTCTCCGAGCCTCGATATGAAAACGGAGGTCAAGCGGTAATAGCCTCTGCCGACGCATTCGATCCGAATGCGCCTCGTTACCTTCTCGAAGGGGAGCAGATGGTATCGGCTGATGAAGAGGCTCATTCCCTTTTCGGGACGGTTTCCATCCACGGCAAGACCATTATAGAAATAGCATCCCACGTCCGCAAACGGAACGAAAAACGCGGTGGGATTCCATATCGTTTCCACAAGCTCCGTCGTGTCGCCCTCGTAAACGCACCCGTCGGCAAAATACCTCTCGTAGCGCAAGCGGTCAACGGTGAATTTCCGTATCACGCGAAAAAGCAGAACGCTGACAAGGACGGCGAGCGCTACGAAGAATATTTTTACAAGCCACGGGACGACCGTCGTGATCAGATAATAAACAATGTCCACGGCGCACCCTTACGCTCTTCCGTCGAATACCGTTTCCGTGGGAACGGGCGTTTTTGACAAGACCTCGCAGATGATCCGCTCGGCAGAATTCTTTTTCAGCATTTCCGAGCTTGTGAGGATCAGTCTGTGATTCAGAACGGGGATCGCGGCGGATTTGACGTCGTCGGGCAGAACGTAATTTCTTCCATCGAGAATGGCAAAGCCCTTCGCCACCATCAGAAGCGAAAGCGCCGCGCGCGGACTCGCGCCGAGAACGACGCCGGGCATTTTTCTCGTCATTTCGATCACACGGGTGATATATCGGAAAAGATCCTCATGGCAGTAAACCCTCGCCGTCTCTCTCATAGCCGACGTTACGTCGTCAAGTGTCACAACGGAGCGGTTCTCCTTCACACCGCGTTGTTCCCCGAATCTTCGGAGGATCTCCACAGCGCTTGCAAAATCGGGATAACCGACGGCGGTTTTGATGAGAAAACGGTCAAGCTGCGCTTCGGGCAGAGGATACGTTCCCATACTCTCCAGCGGATTCTGTGTCGCGATAACCAAAAAAGGATCGGCGAGCAGATACGTGTTTCCGTCGACCGTCGCCGTATGCTCCTCCATACATTCGAGAAGCCCCGCCTGCGTTTTCGGCGTGGCGCGGTTGATCTCGTCCGCGAGAAGAATATTGGTGAAAACGGGTCCCTTCATGAATCGGAACTCCGATTCCTTCACGTTAAAATAATTGATGCCCGTGATATCGGAGGGCAAGAGGTCGGGAGTGAACTGAATTCTCTTATATTCGCCGTCGATGCTTGCCGCGAGCGAGCGCGCGATCATCGTTTTTCCCGTTCCGGGTACGTCCTCGATCAGAATATGTCCGCCGCAAAAAAGCGCGATGATCACGAGATCGATCACGTCCCCCTTGCCTGCGATCGTTTGCTCCATATTGCTTCGGATAGCCTTATAAGTTTCGTATGCCGTCATCGTTACGATCCTTTCCAATTTCATCATTATATTTTTATTATAAAATTTTCCGCAGTATTTGTCAAGAATAAAATCCAATGACGAATTGCCGCGTAAACAAAAAACTCCCTTACAAGCCGTTGACGGCTCACAAGGAAGTTCTCGTTTCTTAAATAAAATGTGTCAGCAGTAGGTCTCTCCGATCGCCTGCACGAAAATTTCGGCAAGCTCGGGATCGAAATGCGTTCCCTTGCAATTACGGATCTCCGCGAACGCCTCCTCGAAGGTCTTGACCTTCTGGTACGGACGTTTTGACGTCATCGCGTCAAAGCTGTCCGCAAGCGTCAGAACACGGGCAAGATAATGGATCTCTTCGCCCTTGATACCCTGAGGATATCCGCCGCCGTTATATTTTTCATGGTGCTGCTGAACGATATCCGCAATCGTTTCGAAATTTTCGATTTTGCGAACAATGTCCGCGCCGTCCCACGGGTGCTTTTTCATCAGCGCCCATTCCTCGTCGGTGAGGCGTTTTTCACTGATCAGAATCTCCTGCGGAATATTGATCTTTCCGATGTCGTGCAGATACGCGCTGTACAGAAGCTTACGGGATTCCTCCTCGGAAAGCTTCGCGTATTTGGAAAATATCTCGCAATAGTGAACGACTCGGTCCGTGTGGTTATAAGTATAGCGGTCTCTGGAGTTAATGACCGAAAGCAAGGTCTTGATGGAGATGATACGTTCGTCGTCGTTGATCTGGTCGAGATGATCGAATCTGTCGAACACGGAGGAATAGAACTGAACGCAGTTTTTGCGGAAAGCCTTCGCTCTGTAGAGCGCATTGTCCGCGCGCTCGATCCAGTCGGCAACGGTATCGTCCTCTTCTCTCTTTTCGGACACGCCGATGGAAACGGTGACGTTGTGTCCGGGCATGAGCTCTTCACCCTCGAAAACGTAATCCGCGATCGCGGTTCTGAGCTTATTTGCAATATCGAAGGCGTGATTTGGGTCACGCGCAAACAAATGCACGGCGAATTCTTCACCGCCGTATCGGAATACGAAGCCGGTGGTGATCGTCTTTTTGGATATTTCGGCGATCTTCGCGAGAACGACGTCCCCCTTCAGATGACCGTGGGTATCGTTATAGACCTTGAAAAAGTCAATGTCCATAATGAAAAGATACTCACGTCCGCCTTCCGTGTGAGGACGGTTGATGATCTCGTGCATATATTCGTGGAAATAACGGTGATTGTATAGCTTCGTCAAAGCGTCCTTGTTGACCGATTCCTTTAGTGAAGCGATCACCGCGCGGTCCTTTTCCACGTAGAAGCCGACGATATAAGCAAGCAGGGCAAACGTTCCCAAAAGCATAATATCCGCTTGGAAATACTGCGATCTCAGCGCTTCCGCGCAGCTCAGATAATCGCAAACGATAATGATCGTACCTGCCGCAATGGAAAAGATCATACCGAAACGAAGTCCCAATTCCATGGTATAGAGCAAAATGATCAGCGCGAAAATGAACTTATAGCTACTCAAATGCGTTCCCGTGCTTCTGTAGCACAGAAAGCAGAAGAAGTACATCGTCACGACCTCGACGATCGAACGGACGCGTTGATTTTTGAACGCGTAATTCGTAACCGCCCAGAAGACAACGACGATCAAAATAACGCCGACGAAAAGAAGCATTTTCGAAAAGCTCAAGAACAATGTCTCATCCGTTGAAGTCGTTGAAAATATCTTTTGGATAACCGGAATTACGCAAAGAAAAAGGACGAGCAGCTTCAGCGTAACGAATATATTCTTTATTTCTTGAGTTAATTCCTTTGTAGATTGTATCATCGGAAGTCACCTCATGTTACTTTTATATTTTTCGATAGAAAAACGAGAGCCGAGCTCTCTCGGCTCTCGTTCGCAACCCTGCATTACTTGTCCTGCAAGGATGCGGGTTCTTCGGGCTGATAGATCCACCAGAAGCAGGCCGAAGAAGCCGCAAATGCTGCAAACATGGTAGCGATTACAGAAATCGACATCAGAATTTTGGCTTTCATATCAAAAGCCTCCTTTCTCCCGAATTTTTTTATATCTATCCGCCGTCAAAGGCGAGATGATACCAAAAGGGAAAATTTTACTGACTTTCTTTTTTCATAAATATACCGTCAATAAAGGTAATGAATATATGTCCGACCTTCGTCATCATGGCAATTTGCCAAAGCGTTGACAATGAAAGAGCCAAACCGATCGTATAAAGTCTCGGCGCCGAATCCTTGAAAATGACGGTCAACGCGACGAAGATCAAAAAAGCCGAAAGCGCTATGAACGCGCCCTTGCGCAGTCTTTTGCGTTTTGCTTCGGAGCGGCAGGGCTTGTTGGGCGGAGCGACCGGCGCTTTGAGCGCAACCATCAGATAGCCGAACGAGAAGATCAGTCCGCACAAAATGCAATTCGCTGCAAACGGCAACGCAGACAAGACGTAATGCGCAAGCGAGGAGATCCCACAAACGAAAATAACACTGTAAAAAAGACAACTGTACAAACCCGAAGAATGCGCGCCTCCGGTGAAGCGGCGCAGGAAGCCGACGGATAAGAATACCGTCAACACCTCAAGCCAGAAACCGAAAATAATTCCGATTACTGACGCGACGAGAAATATCGCGGAAAATTGAAGGATACCGATCAAACCGTACGCGATGACGGCGACCTCCTCCTCTGTTTTTCCAAGCGATTCGCCAACGGATTTTGCGATTTTTTTCGCTAAACGTTCCATAACATTTCTTTCTTCAGCATAACGGACGCGATCAAACGGTCACTTCTGCTGATTCATTTGTCTTTTCGGCAGATTTTTGTCTTTTCTTTTTCATAAAGAAGTAGAGAACAATGACGACGAAGAGGAAGAAGAGATTTGCGGGGATACCGCAGATCGATTTCATGAGCTTTCCTTCGACCGTCTTCGTATTATTCATGATCTCATTGAACGCGTCGTTTCCGATCACGAGAACGAAAATGAGTCCGGTCAAGATCTCAGCAATAGCGATAATAATACCCGAGAGCAAGATACTGAGTGTGGACTGCATGACGGAAAATCTGCAATATCCGATCGCAACGACGATGAATATCATCCAGATGACGATGGTATGGAATCCAAAATCAATGAGCGAAAGATTATAAGCAAATCGGATCACCATTGCGATCAGAGAATAGATACACGAAGTATATATGAATTTACGGGAACGAATGTCCTGATTCGTGATTGCGAACAAGCAGATCGCGCATCCCGCCGCCTGTGGAAAATAACCAAGCAAAATATCGGTTATAAAGAGATATACGTATTCCAACATGAAATAAAACCGCCTTTCCTTACATCAACTCGGCTTCTTTCCCGCGCTTGTCTTTCGGACATACGGATTTTACGGTATAAAAGATGATGATGGATGCAAACGCATGAATGAGAAGGTCGCCCGGACTCAGAATGCATAAGCCAAAATCAAAATAATCCGCCAAAAAAGGAAGCATCGAGGAACCATCCATCAAGATATGCAGCTCGTCGATCGTGCCGTCCAGCTGTCCGTCCTTGTAATACCCGATCCACTTGGAAACAGTGGGATACACAGGCATCTTTCCGTCGTTGGCATGGATGACGATCTTATTCATCACGGTTCCGAGCATAGTCAAACCGACGCCAATCAGCGTCGGAGCGAAAAATCGACGGCGCACAACGGGAAGGAGCAAGGAAACGATCATGAAATATTGCAAAATGGATGCATATTTCACGAAGCTGTAATTACCAAACCACGCATTCATCACGAAAAATCCGTGAACGAGACATACCGCGAAAAACGGATACATATCAAAAACGCGGAACAGTGACAACACGCGATAGCCCTTGAAATAAGCGATAAGCAAGGGAATCAAAATAAAAATCAACATGGATGTTCTTCCCCATCAAGATTAACTGTTGAACCTATTATAGCATTTTTATAGTCTGTTGTCAATATCCAATCCTCTGAAAAAATCACTCAAGTGAAAAAAATGCCACATTTGCCCACTTATTTCACCAAAAATCAAAGGTTCCATTTGTTAAAAATAACGATGCAAAAAAGGACAGAGAAATGCGAAATTTCTCTGTCCTTTTAAAAATCTTATTTAACGATGGATTTATAACGGATGGACGTATTACTCTTGATGAAGATCTTGAACTCTTCCAGAGGAATCGCCTTCGCGTAGTAATAACCCTGAATGACGTTGATACCCAAACGGGAAACGCGGTCAAACATTTCCTTGGTTTCGACACCCTCCTGAACGACGGTCATTCCCATTTCATTCGCCAAGGAAACGATGGTGGAAATGATCTTTTCGTCACGCTGAACGTCGACGCCTTTAGAAAGGAATACGCGGTCAAGCTTCAATTCGTCCATCGTAAGCTCCTTCAGAACGCGGAAGGAAGAATAGCCGACACCGAAGTCGTCGATAGAGCAACGGATACCGCCCTCTTGAAGCTGTTTTACGATCTCTGCGAGCTTCGTGTAGTCCTCAACCGCGAAGGTCTCGGTAAATTCAAGCTTGATCAGATCGTCGTCGATCATATACTTTCTCTTGTTGCCTACGTAGAAGTTAACGAAATCGTCTTTACTTGCAGTAACGCGGGAAACGTTGACGGAGATCGGAACGATCTTCTCGTTTTTCTCTCTCGCTTCGCTGATGTATTTCAATACCTCGAGATAGATGAAATGGTCCATCTTCACGATAAAGCCGTTCGTCTCAAAGAGACCGATAAATTCTACGGGGTAAATATAATCGCCCTTGCGGTGATCGAACCAACGGACGAGCGCTTCCGCGCTGTCAATCGAGTCGGTTGCAACGTTATATTTCGGCTGGAGGAAAAGTCTGAATTCGTTGTTATCCAACGCGTGCTCCATCTGCGCTTCGATCTGTTCGCTGCGGTTGATCTTTTCGCGTACGTTTTCAACGTAGATCACGTAAGGCGTTGCAACGTCGTTCTTCGCGTCCTCGCACACGATGGTAGCGCAGTCGATCATTTCGGAGATCGTACGTTTCTTCTGTCCGAAGCCGAGACAAATACCCGTTGCGAAGCGGATCTTCACGCGATTTTGCATGAGAAGCTCGTGCTGATTAACGATATTTTCAAGAACCATCAGTTTATCACGGAATGCAGATTCGGAAGCGTATTCCGCAAAGAGCAGGAACTTGCCGTCACCTGCATAACCGAAGGTTTCATTTTTGTTACAGAAGGTCTTGTAGACCTGAGCAATAAATTTCAAAAGCTTATCGGAAGCATCCGCGCCGAATTTATCCTTGACAAAATGGAACTGGCGGATGGAGGATACGCAGACTGCGTAACGCTTATCGCTTCCGTGAGAAAGATTGAGAGCTGCTCTTCTGAAGCCCTCAATATTGGCACATTCAAGCTCTGCATCCTTGAGGTTTGCGGTCATCACCGCATCCTTTGCTTTTTTCTGGAAAAGGAATACGAACACGAGACCGACAATGAAGCCGATGATCGCAAGCAACAAAATACTGACTATGTGACGGATATAGCTAATCTCCGTCATAATCAAATCATTGCTTTTGCTAATAGTAATCAAATGCAGATAACCGTCAAAAGATTCGATCGGCTCCGCAACAATTGTATAATCAACACCCGCAGACTGAATCTCTGTCGTAGAAAGCTCTTTGGCGTTAAGCACGCCTCTGACATTATCCGCCATCGTCTTACTAGCGGTAAAATCTTCAAGGAAATCATATACGTTTTCACCTACGTCAGTCGTAAAATTCTCTGCGAACTTACGCGCATAGATATTTCCCTTTGCCCCTACAATAGCAACCATAGAGGTTTCATCCTGCATAATATCGCTAACTTGAATAATATTACGTGCCGGCACAACGGAGACAATTCCATCGATAACTTCAGAACCGCGAACGGGAATAAAGAACGCAATGCAATCCATTTTCACGTTTCCATCTCGATATACGTCTGTACAACCAGCCTTATTGCCTTGAGCAAGTTCTTTGATCATCTCATGACCGCTCACATCATCGCCTATGATTGCACCGGTAGCAGCATAAGCCACGCCTTTTGAATAATAACGAAGATCACCAAACTGTTCACTGCCAATGTACGAAGTCATGATTGCAATAACTTCTTCCGTTGTTTTCGCATAACTCACATGATCGACAACCTCATAGAGATTTTCATAATGCTCCTCTACCAACGCGGAAACATTGTTCATATCCTTATCAAAAGAAATTTTAGCATTCTTCACAGTGGATTCAGCATAAAATTCCGACGATTTCGTAATAATCGTAATCAAATAAAAGGTAAGAAAAAGCACTGCTATAATGATGGAAATCTTTCCAGCATGTTTCATCAGTTTTTTTATTTTGGTTTTATCGGCCATATCTATTTTTCATCCTTTCATTTAGTCATCTCTCCAATGGATCAAGTCTGCTGATCCTTTGCATTTTCATCGTCCGAATCTTTTGATAAAACCTTTATGAATACAGGAACCACCATAAAAATCACACACATTCCCATTAAAATCATATAACAGAAGAATATGGCGTTACCTTGGAGTGATTGGGAAAAGCGCGTCAAACCGTCGAGGTTTTTCACATATTTCCCTATCAATTTATCACCCTTGGCGGTATAATCATCTTTTACGAGGTTCGCATCGCCCTTTGTGATGAATTCGATTCCGTTCTCACCGTGAATCGGATCTTCAATCACAGTATGTGTATTCGGATATCCTTGGATACGAGGGTCATCTGAATAAAAACAGATAATATCACCCTTTTGTATATCGGCCGCGTCGGTTTTTTTGATCAGAATATAGGTTCCCGCAGGAATTCTATCCTCCATGCTGCCGCTGATAATATTCATCACAGAGTAACCGAAGAGATAAGGAACCTTACCTTTTATCTTCGCACCCATGATTATACAGATCAAAACGACAATGGCAACCGTAGCGATCCACCAAAAAATTGTCGCCGCAATTTTGAGAACACCCGATATTTTTTTTAATTGAATCATTTTTTCACTTTACGGATACAAGAATCCCAAAGCTGACCCTTCGGAAGAGTCTTGTACTCTTCATTCAACTGATTTTCAAGAAGTCTGATACGTTCTTTCACATTGGGATTATTAGTATTTTTGGATTTAAGGAGTTCAAGCGCTTCCAAATTTTCATGATAAGAATTGATTTTCTTAACATCCATGAGGACGCTCTTTTTCTTCTTTCTCGGGAAAGCAAGATACTGCTCTCTCGTATACGGAAGAACGATAGATTTTCCATTATATGTATCCTTGGAATCAGGGAAGATAAAGCCATATTTTTCAGCTTCTTCCGCAAGACGTCTCGCTTCTTCTTTTTCGGCAGCAAGTCTTCTTGCTTCCTCTTCTCTTTCAATTGCAAGTCTTCTTGCTTCTTCTTCAGCGCGAATTCTTGCTTCTTCCTCGGCGCGTCTTCTCGCTTCTTCCTCGGCAATCTTTCTGAGTCGTTCTTCTTCAGCACGTCTCGCTTCTTCTTCCGCAAGACGAATTGCTTCTTCCTCGGCGCGTCTTCTTGCTTCTTCTTCGGCACGTCTCTTTGCTTCTTCTTCAGCGAGTCGTTTTTCTCTTGCGATTCTTCTTTCTTCAGCTTCTTGTGCAAGAATAGGCGCAAAAAGAATTTCATCAGCCTTTAAAGCAACAAGAACAGCAACACCTACACGGCACTCGTCCTCAGAAAGTTGAGAACCATCATTTGCCAAACGGGAAACCGGAACCATCTTCTTGTATTCCGAGTCGAAGACCTCGTAATCGTTGATTTCCTCTACGTCGAAATCCGCAGAGAAATCGGGTTCCACATTGGAAATGTGGCGCTTCGCGAGCATTCTGTTTGCCTCCGCGTTTTCCGCAACGCCGTTATAGAAATCGGTGTACTGGAGAGCCACGGTGGAGTAGAAATCGGAGATGTAGTTGTCGGAGGGCATTTCCGTATATTCGTCGTTGATGAAAGAATATCCGGCTTTGTCAAAGCCCTCAATGTATTCCCAAAGATTCAGACACACCTTCATGTTCTTATTCTTGAGAATCGCGTTGGTTCTGATCACGGGCGGGCGGATATAGTTTCTGCCCAGCGCCTTGATGTAAGGAGAAGACATATAGGAAGTGAGCGTATTACTGATCTTTTCAATGCGCTCCATCGTCGAAATATATCTCTCGTTTGCTTCAAGCTCCGCTTCGGTGAGTCCCTCTGTCACGGGGGAGGTCAGGTCGATGGAAAGCTTGATCTGCGCCGTGTTGCGCCCGGAATATTCGTCAGCGAAGTGATCGAACTCCGTGGAGTAACGGAACTGATAATTTCTTTCAGTTCCGTGTCCGCCGCGCAGCAGCTTATAACGCTTATCAACGAACGCCGTGAGGCGCGCGAGGAGCGTATTGATGAACTTGTTTTCATATGTAAGAAGCGTCTCTTCATGATATACGTTGAGCAGCTTCTGAGGAATAACCTCGTCCTTCTCCGTGATGGTAAGGATCATATTGGTATGTTGAGCCAAATGCTTGACAGTCTTTTCCGTAACGCTGCGGGAAAGCTCGACGGGAAGAATCTCTTCGATGTCCTCGATCATGATCGTGGGGTTACGAACAATCAGATCGAGATACGGGATCGTTTCTTCGATTCTGCTGACCCATTCGGTATCAATATTTTTGTGTACGGTGCTTCTTTTTAAAGTTGCATCGACTTCAGAAGACGCAACCAGCATTTCCGCATCGGAAAACTCCGGGCAATCATTTGCCAGTCCTCTCATTGCGGAGAACACTTTGGCTCTGAAATTTTCGTAATTGTTATTCAAAGAAAGGTCCTCCCTTGCGACTTTTTTCTTTAGAATTTAAAAATTAATACGTGCGCTGCAATCTTTCAAGGAATTCGATACATTCCTTCATTGCATCCTTACCGAACATGGTGTTGAGATAGTTGATAAGACCCTTGATCTCGTCTCTGATGAGAGAGAGGTTGAGCATTTCAAACTTTCTGAAGACCTTGGTAGCGAGGATATGGTCGATACCTTCAACGGCAGTACCGCCGCAGGCAACGTAAACGGGCACGAAGATCTTAAGCTGCTTGATAATACGGTTACCGAATGCAACTCTGAATTTCTTGATAACGTAGGTGTCGAGCGCCTCGATCATCTGGAGGTAACGCTCGTCAACGGGATAATCCTCGATCGCCTTCTGGTAGAGAGCGTTGACGGAGGAATAGCTGATGAGAGACGGAGGTGTATCGGGAGCTTCGAAAGGCATACCCTTATTATCGATATTGATGGTAAGCGCACGGTCGTAAACCTTATCGGAGATCGAGAAGGTCGAGTCGTCGTTGTTCGCCGTACCGATGTACCAAGTATTCTGAGGAATGAGAAGCTTACCGTCTTTGAGGTTCTGGGGGTCATTATCCCAGGAGGAAGGAACGAGTTCGATCTTCCATTCTCTGGGGTCGGGCATTTCCATGATGGAAAGCATTTCCGCGAAATAGTATTCGACGCGGGCGATATTCATTTCGTCGAGGATGATAACGTTGATATCATCGTTGTAGGAAGCGTCGTAAACGCGGCGGAGAAGGTCGGTTTCGTTGAAGCGCTTCGAGAATTCGTTGAAGTAACCGAAAAGCTCGGTACGGTCACGCCAGGAAGGCTGAACGGAAACGATGGTCGCGTCCTTCTGGAAGAACTTACCCATTGCGTAAGGCAGAGATGTTTTACCGGTACCGGAAATACCCTGCAAAAGAATGAGCTTCGTGGAAGCGAGACCTGCGAAAATAAGTCTGGTGACCTTTTCTTCATAGTAAAGACCCATGCGAGAGCAGCAGAAGTTTCTGAAATCGCGGCAGAGGTCATACAGTGTGAAGTCCGTTCTGTATTCGGGAGCTTCATAGTTGAGATATTTCTGGTCGATTGCATCGAGTTTAAAGAAACGAGGCAAATTCTCACTTCCATCGAGATCTGCGCGTCCGTCGTCGGTTTCAGAATAACCATCTTCGTCACCGCCATCAGAGAGAATAGCGTTGAGGTCGCTAATGGAAATATCGGTCTGACCGATCTTGAGCGCAAGAAGCTTCTCTCTTTCTTTTGTGAGCTTGAGAACGTCTCTGTGGAGCGTTGCAAGCTCTTCGAGAAGGTCCTCGTTGTTAACTGCGGATTTGCGGAATCTGATATACTTTCTGATACCGATAACCGCGAGATAAACAAGAATACCAAGGATCGCAAGCACCATAAACAAGCTGATGACTGCAAGGATCCAGTCGATCGCGGTAAAACCGCCCTTATAACTCTTAAACAGTTCGAAATAGTTGACGACGTTGAAAATCTGGAAGATGCCACGGAAAATACCGGAGAAAATCATCCAAATTCCGTCGATCATTGTTGTCAAGAATGCAAAAAACCAATCAAAAAAGCCTTCCATTCCGTATCACCGGTCCTTTCTAAAAATTAGTTTATTTCTCCGCAGAATTCTCATCGGCGGGAGTTTCTTTTTCTGCAGCCGCTTCCTGTGCAGCCTGCTGGCTCTTGATATATTCTTCGATCGCGCGGCGTTTGATCTCTTCTTCGGTCTCCTTTGCGATGGGAGCCTTCTTCGCTCTTTCGGAAGCAAGGATCGTAATAAAGTTATAGAGTTCAAAAACAAAGAAAAGAATCAAGGGCAATACAATGCAAACGAAAAATCCGATACGGGAGCGGAGAAATTCAACCACGCTGCCAACACCGTCAAGTTTGCCGTTCTCGGTGCAAATACCGATAACGTCATTGCGGTGGATCGTGTAATTATCGGGGATCAGATTGCCATCACCCTTCGTCACAATGAGACCCGTCGCAGAATCGATGGAGTAAATACGGTGCGTATTGATATCCCCCGTCAGACCGTCCTGGTCAATATCGATGGGCGCGTGATACGTAATGATATCGCCCACCTTCAGCTCATATTTGTCTTCGTCGGTGAGCTTCGTCATGAAGACCATGTCGCCAACGTCGTAAGTCTCTTTCATCGAGGGTGTCTGGATGGTGAGCATACTCTTGCCGAACAGGGCGGGAATGCCGTCCGAGCTCTGCTGAGCGGAAAACACCATAATGGTGATTGCAAGGGAAAAGGCAACAAAAAGCCAAATAATCGTATTACCGACAATTCCCCCTATTTTTTTTACTTTTTCCATAAATAAAACCTCTCTTCCACGAAACAATGCCTTTCGTTTTCAGTAATAAATTGAATTATTGTTTTGTTTGACGCTCGGGATTGCTTCGCGTTATTCACACTAACCGATTTCACAACAAAATCAGCCAGTGCGAAGGTAAAAAACTTGCAACTGGCTAACTTGATCAAAGTCCCTATAGCTTTGCGTCATAGCCTTGCGACTATTTTGCTGAATATAAAATTACAAACAATACAACGATATTATAACATAGATACAATATCCAGTCAAGTTAGATGCTAAGAAAAACTCTGTATTTTCAAAGAAACTTTTAAAATTTAATTAGATGTACTCATATCATCTTCAAAGGTGAAGAAGAACTTTCTTTCGCATTTACCGCCCGTGCCGGCAAAATCCTTATAGATATTCTGGTCGTAGTCGGTATTTTTGAAAGTCACGCGGATCGTAAAGGTCACGCTACCACCAACGGGAACAGAAATCGGAGTAGTTTCAACATCCTTCACATACCGAACATAGTCAATGCGTCCCGCTGCGCCCGGCTCTGTGGAAGTACCTTCGCGAAGTTGTACAGGAACGGACTGCATTGTTACGCTATAAGCCGGAGGCGTATTCGTATTTGTGCTCGGATATGCCACCGTCACACCAAGAAGTTCTGTAGTAAGCTCGGTGCTGAGATAGCGAATCTTTCCGGCAGAGTCGACTTTGGCAATCTCCTGATCAGCAGTCGGTGCTTCCAGACCGAAGCCCGTGAGGTTGACCGCATACTTGTTGCTCGACTTATTCGTGATGGTGATCTGAATTTCTGCCGAGTAACCGGGAGCAATGATCGTATTGAACAAAGCGTTCGGTTCGGCAGGTTTATATTCACCATCTTGTTTGACGGCGTAAGTCACGTCAAATCTCGAATAGTACGCCTGCGTATGCATACCGCTTGCGGTGACCTTGTTGTTTTTGGCGAACCAGCCGTACGTCCACGGAGCGATCGCGACGAACGCGGTCAAAAGCGTAGCGAAGACGACTACGAGAGATACGCCTCTTTGCGCTATTATTAAATTGCTTTTGGTCAGCTTATTTTTCATAGCCGTCTCCTTTCTGTTGAATTTTGTTCAAAATATTTTCCTTGGTCAACTGCCCGATACACCCGGCTCTGCGGTCAGAGGATCGTGTACGTCACCGTTATCCAAATACTTCTTAAACTTTATCAGACCAGCTTGACTCGTAGCAGCATCCGAACCGATATAATACGAAATCTTCGATTGATAAGTCGTAGAAGTATCCGTTCTCGTCGAATCCAACCATCGTCGAATATATAGTTCAACTTGGTTGAGATTGAGATATGTCTGGGAATCCTTCTGTTCAAGATCTGTATAGAGCAAGGTCTGCGAAGAATAGTAATTCTGATAGTTCTCGTTACCGTCAGCATTGGGCAGAGTGGTCTGACCGTCCTTCGCACGGGTATCAATGGTAACGATAGCACCCTGCGTATTATCGTATACGAAGTCGATCGCACCAAGCTGGTTACCCTGAACACCGTCACGTCCTGCGGAAGCAGTACCGGAAACGGAGAAGTGAACGATCTCCATCGGGATATCCTTTCCGCCCGTAACACCGTCTGCGCCATGAGCAGTACCGATGATATAGGTACCACCAGTTCCAGCACCTTGAATGGTAAACTCGTATGCCACGAGGAAGGTATCGCCGTTCAAATACGTACGATAATATTCGGGGGATTGCTCAACTATAATATTACCATTTTCATCATACTCAACGTCATATGTACCGTCACCATCGGCGTCGTATATAACGTTGATATAATGTTTTTCTCCGTTTTTCTCGACCTTGGAAGGATCATCGTCAAAGCTGAACGAATACGAACGAGGAAGCTCGAATTTTTCAATCGCTTCGGATTTTTTAAACGTAACCTCAGAGCCCGGAGTGATCGACGGGATCTTCCAAACGCCAACATAATAGTCATTCAAAAGATCCATGGGATCCAAAGCTTCGTTTTCACGGAGATAATACTCAGACGTCGGAACCGAAACGATGATACGGATGGTCTGCGTACTCTGAGCATTGACGCTGAATGCAACGCAACCCTTCGGGATGGGCGATTCCACATTGTTCGAGCCAACGGGAACGATCATCATATTGGATTTTCCGCCTGTTACCGAGCTGACGTAGCCGTTTTCGTCAATATGCAGTTTACCAAAGAAGCCCTGGTCTGCCATCTGGAATTTTTGATTCAAACCATATGTTCCTGAGCTGCCGAGTATATAGCCCTCACTATTACCCCAGTTCAAACCGGTATTATTTGGTCCGTACAAAGGAAGCGCACTGTAAACAGGATCCTCCGAGGAAGTCAATCTCGCATGAACATCGCCACTGTCAACACTCGTCAAGGCGGAAACGGTCTTTTTTGCAAAATCGTAACCGGTGTTGGTGTTATAGCCGGTCTGCGTCAAGGTTTTCTGCGGCCACAAAACGTATTGACTTGCGTCCAACGCGTGTGTATTGCTATTTTCTTCTCTAACATCTTCGGGGATGAAGGTATTGACGCCGGCAGTAGTATCCAAAATACCCTCGATAACGTAAACGTAAAGTCGCGTATTCTCCGTCTTCGTCGCGCTGAGCGTATATTCCAAAGTTTCGGTCGAGGAATTATAATTATAGCCAACGTATTGTGTCAAACTATGATCGGATTTGGTGGGTTCTCTATATCCAACAAGTTCTCCGCCGTTACCCAAATAGTCGCCACCGTTTACCAAAGCATTCTCTTGACCTTGGTACCAAATGTCCAAATTCTGCCTGTCATAGGTAAACTGAATATAGCAATAATCCTTACCGGACTCAAAGACAAGAACACCCTCCGTGAGCCACTGAAAAACCTGTTCGAATTTATAGTCCGTATAATAAGGATTCCAATTATTTCCCGTATTCTTAAAACTAACCGTCGTACTACCTTTTCTCAAATCCAATTCTTCGTACTGAGCCTCAGTACCTGCCCAAAGCGAATAAGTGTCGCCGTGATAACCAAACCAATAGTTCCAATCGGCAAACTGATGTAAAAACTGAAGATAAGAAGGGCTTTCCGCATTATTACTTGCAAACGTGTATGCGGGATAACGGTTCATGAGAACTGCATTGGCACCCACCAACCCCTGCTTTACCGTTTCGCCATTTTCATTTACAGTGGTTCTTTCCGGTTCAACCGTGCCATTGTTCTTCCAACCATTATCATAGTAATAATAGTTTTTGGTCGTCACGTCATAATAATAATATTCCACCCAAGTGTTCGCCACTTCCTTGGAAACAAAGCCTTCACTCACAATTGCTTGGTCGGCAATTGCTGTATCATTGGTACTGGTTTTGTTATTCTTATCATATCGATCTCCGTGGAAGCGATTGGCTGTAATATTGACCATAGGTATGTTCGTGGCATCAATGCCTTCATCGGGATAGCTAAGATTAAAAACATAATCGCCATTGTTATTGGGCGCGTAGGTGGTAGTGGTTTGTGGATTCCAACCCGAACCGGTAGTTGTTTGTGTTACCGGAGTAATGGTCGCAAGCAAGCCATCACCATTCTCCTGAAGCGTATGATTATTTCCGTCAAATCTAGTTTGTCTATAGAAAAAACTCGGATCCGTTTGGTTTGTATCATTGCTCGGTTCTTCTTGTCCAAAATATACCATACCATAATGAAAATCCGGCATATAACTTACATAGCTTGGGTTTTGGCCAGTATTCTGTGTATATGCGTCAACCTTCACAGTGGTATAACCAAGTGGAACAGGAGCTGCTTTATCAGGAGGTTGATACCAGAACGTGAAGGTATAAATCCTTATATCCTCATATCTTGTTCCGGAAATCGAACCAAATGTATAACCATCATCCGGAATCACATAATCCACGGTATAATAGATGTACTCGTCGTACTCTACGTAATTGGGAATTTTTCCAGCATTATCTGAATCAATGGAATTGGTTCCGCTTGCTGTACCAACGTAAGCGCCGGTATCGTTACGATAGTAATAATACTTCGTTTGT
Organism: Eubacteriales bacterium; assembly: GCA_045646925.1. Classification (GTDB taxonomy): domain Bacteria; phylum Bacillota; class Clostridia; order Oscillospirales; family CAG-272; genus QALR01. The sequence continues at coordinate 10,209 of JAZRLQ010000163.1, read as the reverse complement.
CCATTTTCAGTAACGTTGGTCGGAACGATATTATACTCCTGTTTCAAACTTGCTAATGTCAAGGATTCCGAAGTACGACCGATATTCAAAATCGTATAGTTTCCCCAAAAGTCCGGGTTCTCCAAATCTGTCAAGCTAACCGACATCTTCACTTCCTGCGTGGCACCCGTAATCGGAACTGTCGGAATCTTTGTAAAGAGACCGTTCTTATAATTTTGTGCCAAAGTCGACGCCAAATTATTTTCCAAGGAAACCTTCGTATTCGGGATCTGACCGGGCGTATCTTTAGATTCGTACTTCTCATTGCCAACAACAAAATCCTTAGAATCATTGAGAGTATTCAAAGACATGAAATATGCTTCACCTGCCACAGGCTGCGCGGAAATATAAAACTGCTTGCCGCTCACGATCGCGTCATTCAGATCTTTATTGTTAGTAATGGGCTTCAGCAATGCAATCAAAGCTCTATCGCCTCGATCTTCGTCGACCGTCCAACCGTCAGGAGTATCGGGACCGAGATAGAGTTTCGACGCGGCATCGTTTCTCCAAGTATCGCGAACGGTATCATTAGGGCTGGAAAGACCGAAGGTGAAGACACCGTCATAGAAGTAGTAAAGACCGGAAGCAACCTCGCCCTGCGCGGTCGGCATCTGCCACTGCACGCAAAGAAGCTCCGAATTATGCGTTTTTTGGTTTTCGCCGTATGCTTCGATCAGAGTCAAAGGCTTATGCTCGAAGAGAGTTACATTCCATGTGTTAACAGGATCCGTCGAAAAATCATACATGAAATGGGAATATTCTTTCGTTTCAGAAACCTTACCATCTTTGTCTTTGGTTTTTGTCGTCACGGTTTTTGTAACAAAGAAACTGTACCAAAATTCTTTGATCTCACCATTTTCCGTACCATCAGCCGTAGTATAGATCTTGTTACCATCAAAGAAAGCAACTGTGCTGTCTTCCAGCACATAGCTCGAATCACTGGTAACGCCATTCTCAACAGTCACGTTCTCATTTACGCGGATACCGTAGTGCCAAATACCCTTACCTCCCGCTGAATATTTCCAGAGGGGCTGACCGTTATATTTATTGCCCAACATTTCGCAAGCATAAACGTTGCTGCCCGCAGGCGTTGTATACTTGATTTCAGACGTACCATCCGTGGTAAAGAAGACCTCGCGGACAAAGAAATTCGTCCAAGAATTTCCATTACCGTCGCTGACTGTATATACAGTGATGTTTTCATCCACGTCAGTATCTATGGTAACGGTCGCTTGAGTACCGTCCACAAAGGTAGCACTTGTAATTTTGCCCTTATCGTCTCTTGTCGCCAAAATAAGGATCGAAGGCTCGCTCCATGCGCCATCATTGGAAGTTTTATATTGCCAAAGCAACTCTTGATTCGGATTCTGCACATCAACGTTGTTGAATCTCGTGAAGATTTCAGCCGCAGTTACGTAACCGCGTCCGTTACCGGAGTAAATACCACCGCCCGTACCGGAACCGGAGCCGCCGATGACCTGTTCAACCTCATCGGAGGAGGTACCCGTACCAATTTGGATCATACAGTTACCGTTAATCACATAGGTGATATCTGTTCCGTTTGTTTCTTCCTTGTAAGAGTTAAAGACCTTACAGTTCATGTTATAAAACATGCCGAGGATACCACTGGCGGTATAATAGTTATCCGAAGCGTCCACGCCCTTCAGATCGATCGCCTTCACGTTTTCTTCGCTGTAATAAACGTTGATCTTGTCGATCGTCGCATAGGAAACGTGACCCGCAAAAATACCGATATGATGGGTTTCCTGAGGGAGATTTGTCTCAGTTTTATTGGTATAGGTATATCTATGATACTTACCTTCACCGAAATAATCTTCCCATTCTTTTATAAACAAATCGGAAATAATTTCTACGATATTGGGTTCATCCACAATAATCTGAACGTCAGAAAGCAAAAGATCCTGAACAGAAGAAACCGCGCCCGCAAAAGTGGGATTGGTCACAACGTCCTTAGGCTCTTCACCGAGGAATCCGATATAACCGAACAAACCGACGTCGGTCTGGTTAGTTGTTGTCTGAACCTTTACGTTATGGATAGCGGAGACAGAAGAGGTCTTTCCGCCGACCGTAGTTGTACCCTCCACAAACGCGCCGCCGATAACGCCGACGAAAGGATGTTCCGCGGAACCAATCGGCTTGATTTCGATCGTATCGGCAGTAGCACCGCTCTCATTAACACCGCCAACGGTAACAGGCTTACCATCGGGCGTGCAAATCAAAAAGTACGGAATATTCGCGGTTTTCCTATAGTCACCGAGAGAGTCAAAGTTGCTATTCAAGTACATCAAATCGAAGTAACCGACGCTCTGAAGCGCAGAAAGGTTCTGCAGATGTCGGGTTTCGGAAATGACGTAAGGGTTTGCCGCAGTACCCCACTGCGCGTTGGGGTCAAATTTCACACCCGCCGTTTTATCGTTATAAACGAGGTAGTTAGTATCTCCAACCTTGGTAACCGAATAGTTTGGAATGGGCAACGTCACCGCACCATTTGCATTCAAACTCGAGTTCAACTCACCGAACAGAAGCTGGAGCTGCATACCGGCATGAAAAACCTCTTTATTAACGCCGCCGTTTTCATTTTCGGTATAAACGTAAACTCTGGTGCTGAAATATGCATAAACCGTCAGTGTCGCAAACACAAAAACGAGAGAAAGCAACGTGGCGAGCACCGCGATCTTTAATTTCTTATTTTTCATGACAAAATCATCCTTTCTTTCGGATCACCGATCCGAGTAGGCAAAATCCTTCGTATTATCAACCAATCTCGATATCAAACTTCACATCAAAAAGCATATAGGACGGAACGAAGTAGTCAAGGATGTTTTCCTGCATACCAAATGTATCGAGGCGGGGAGCCAATTCAACGTAAATGTAAAATTTGTCTGCTTCTTCATTTTCGCCATTCTTTTTCGGAATCACTCTGACAGGTGTATCACCGGTTGTAACAAGAGAATCCAATTCAATTTTTACTGTACCGCATTCACCCGAATGGCAAGGGGTGGTCGCCGTACATTTATTATGAACACCGTTTTTACAATTAACGCAAGCACAAGCACAAGGACAAGTGCCGTTATGCTGACCGCAGTTGATCGGAACGACATCCGCATTTGCGAACAGAGCATTGAAATCATCGGCTGTCGGATTCAAGGTTCCGTCCGTGCTGATGACGTATCTGAACTCCATAAACTGCATCGCTTCGGGTTCATCCGCACGATGTTCGATCGTATATCTACCGGGCTTGTTGTTATCCGCCATATCTTCTTTGAGATTGAACTTTGCAAGCAAGGCATCTTGCGTCTCCAACAATTTACTCATGTCATAAAGATGGATGGAATCCAAAACGCTTTCCTTGCTCGAATCATAATTGTATCCGGATGTAACGTAGGACAAATTCAATTGAACGAATCGATCGCCGTGTTCTTCCACATTGAATTCGAACCGCATATAAATTTTATTATCCTCGCGAAGCTCGATCAGGTTATCGACCTTACCGAACTGAAGAGATTCATAATTGTATTTGTATTTGTACTGGGTAACGGTAGTTCCGTCGTCCTTTTCACTCGTTACAATATCCCATTCCGGTTTCACAGACGGAACAAAGATGTCAGGGTCCGAAATCGTCAAGCCACTACCAATGGTATATTCTTTCCAATAATCTACGGTGTCTGTGTTGGTCGTTGCATCGTTTTTCGCGTAGAACATCCACATCGTGACGTTGGGCATGGAGTAGTTAGACCCCGGTTTCACGCCGGCGGAGGGACCATCCCAATAATTCGCGAACCAAGCGAGGGGAGTAATGACGAAGGCAGCGAGGCCGAGGATGGTGAGCAATATCGTGAGGATTTTTTTGGTTTTTGCAGTCATGATATTCTCCTTTCCGTAGTGAAATCGAATGCAAAAGAGGTAATTTGTGAACCATTATATTATAACACAAATGTGTAAAAAAGCAAGAGGGAAATTTTTATTTTGGGGCTCCGCGTTAGCGGTGGAGGAGAACGCGTGTGCTTCAAATCAGCACTCTGTTTTGTTTTTGTTTGAACCAAAGCTTTGCAGTTAGCAAAGCCTCATTCAAATTCTTTTGTACTCGCAGTCTCCTTCCGTCACGCCTTGTGAGGCGTGCCACCTTCCTCTCGGAGGAAGGCTATTTGGGATTTTGAAACTTGTGTGATAAAGCGTCACGGAACGGATCGCTTTATCAGATAAATCTCAAAATTTATTGGATCCGTATGTGCCGCAATGGGGCGCGAGGGTATCGCGCCTGCGACGCGTGATCAGAATCAATGCGCGTGGCTCTTTTTGTGAAACGCTTTCGGCTTTCGCCAAACCAAAATTCGCGCTCCGCGTTTTGATCCTTTTTTTACTTTTGAAAAGGAGGCTTATCAGAGGATAAGCCTCCTTTTGGAGTTTTACTTAATCGTTTTTATTAAGTTGGGGATTAGTTGGTGGAAGTGGTATCCTTCTTAACAACAGAGAAACTAAATTCCAAAGAAGCCGCATTGGTAGGAACATAGTTGGAGTTTACGCAGTATTCCTGAGCCTCACCGTACTCAATTGCACCAGTAGCAACAGTATAGAACTCACTACCTGCGGGCAACTTCTGGCCTTCAGTGCTTTCCCAGTCAGTAGTATTAGCAGGAACATACTCAGGAATGAAATATTCCGCTTTCACTGCAGCTTCTGCGTCATAAGTACCTGTAGCAGGAGTATAGGTATACTTGCCGCCAGTAGCAGCTTCTCTAGTATAAAGACCTTCAACAGACGCACCGTTAGCCATCTCGAAATCAATTTTTTTGTAAACCTTGCCATCAACAGAGTCAGCAGCATCAGACTTAGCAATTTCGAAGTAAGCACCTTTAGAGTATACAGTATTAGCCGCTACAGTAGTATATTTGTCACGATACAAAGGAACCATGCTGTTATCATTCTCTACATTACCATCAACAAATACACGAAGAACAACCTTGAGACCAACGAAGTTAGCGGAGTTGGTCAAACCGATAACAGAAGGAATAGTGTATTCAGTAGTGAAATCTACAGTATTTTTTCTATTCCAAGTAGCAACCTGAATGATTGCCTGAGGAGCAACGGTGGTTGCAGGAACAAGTTCGTTTCCTTCTTCGTCCTTGCCCCAAAGAGAATCCTCATCATCGCTCTTCTCATAAACATAGATACCTACACTATAAGCATTGTATGCCTTATCACCAGAAGCATGAACCAAAGAACCGATATCAACAGTAAGCTTACTTGTAGTGAAAGTATCACCGGCAGAACCAATATAAACAACCTGGTCGAAATAGTTAACACCAGAAGCCATAGTTGCAGGTTCGAAACCAGTTGCTTTACCAGTAACAGGATTTACGTCAGTACCTTCATACCAACCTGCACTAGCAGTATCGCCAACATTTCCTTTTGCTGCGGCAGCATCAAAATAAGTAACAGGGGTCAACTGCTTGGGAACGGAATTGAACTCTACAGTAGTATTCTTCTTATCGTTATCGCCAAGAGCGCCCGTACCGATTACCAAAGAACCAGTAGACTTAGCCTGGATCTGCATACCGGTAGCGGTAACTTCGTCGTTCATAGTGAACCATGCAAAAGATGCGGTGGTCATCATGATAGCTGCGACCATGAGCATTGCAAATGCAGGGATCAATTTACGCATTTTTTTCATTGTGTTTTTCTCCTTTTAAAAATTAAATTTTTTAGTTTTTATATTTATCCGATGGCGCGTTTCAAACCACCGGGATAAATCGGGGTTTTACCTTCCTCGTGGAAGGGGCTTTTTACCTTCCCCAGTGGGGGAAGAGGGACATCTCAACGTTGTTGAGATATGGATGAAGGTGTTATTCGAACTTCCACATAGCCACGTCGGCGGTATTCTTTAAATCTCTCACTCAGCTAACAGACAGATGTTTGATCATATTTTTTATGAACACCTCATCCGTCACTTCGTGACACCTTCTCCCACTGGAGAAGGCAAGGGGTAAAATGCTTCGTGACTCTTCTCCTTCCGAGGAAGGCAAGAGATTTTCACTTTCCACCATGGAAGGTATGCGATCAATGCACTGCGCTGATCTGCATTTCGAAATTCGCGAGACCGTCGATGACACGGTCAACGCAATCGGGGTCGTCGCCTTCGAGCCAAATGACGACGGTGAATTTCACAATATCACCCGGTTTGAAGCCGTGAACCAACTTTTTCGTCACAACACCGAGGGAGTAGAACTCCGTCGTGTCGGGTTCGGGACCTGTGCCGTCGCTTTTCGTTTTCGCGAAATCCGTATATTCACCGTCAACGTAAAGACGGACACGGACTGCTTCGTCAAGTCCTTTGAAAACATTGGAAATGGTCAATTCGTAATCGTAGGAAATTTCTTCCTCGCCCGCGTTCATCATATAGAATGTGTACGCGATATAATCGTCTCCGTTATGCTCACCGTCAATCATGTCGAGGTTGGCGGGCAAGTCACGAATGGAGATGTTTGTGATTCTTTCGCTGATGTTCGCATTCAAACGGGAGTTTGCGTGCGCCATGTCGCGTGATTCGGAAAGCGTGATACCGTATTTGACGATATCGACCTTGTTGACACCAACAGAGAAGCTACCGGTGTCCTTGTAGAGAGCCGCGCCCATAAACATCACGATTATGAGAGAGGACAGACAAGCAAGAGCTGTCAAAAGAATCTTCCTCTGCAAACGGTAGTTTTTCATATAAGCTGCGGAGCTTCTCAAAACGGCAATACGCTTTTCGTTCGCGCGCCACTTTCTCAATTTTTCCTTGCTCATTGGTCACTGACCTCCTCTGCCGCCGGTCTGTTCTTCAAGCCGAACACGGAAGCGATACGGAAAGGCGTTCTCTTCTGCGGTTTCGGTTGTTGTTCGCTCGGCGTATTTTCTTCCGAAGGTGTTTCCGTTTCTTCCGCGATCTCCGGTTCGTTGTCGTCGGAGGTTTCGCCATCATCTTCTTCCGCTTCATCTTCGCCGACAAAAGCAGCGGCTGCCGCTTCGGAGGCATCCTGCGAAACGGGATGTTCGGAAATGGAGTATCCGTCACATTCAACGGCTTTTGCGCCGGCGATCTTGTCGTCACCGTAAATTGCGGGGGCGATAACCTGCGCACCGAGGTAATGGAGGAATTTCACGAGGCTTCCCGCCACTCTCTCCGCATCTTCGCGGTCGAGGGTATTTGTGGAATACTCATCGATGAAAGCATAATCAAAAGCAAGAGAAGCCAAACGGAATACGGGACAGAATTCGTCGCCGACTTCGCAGATGGCAACTTTCACTCCCATCTTTCGAAGTTCTTCCAGACGCGCTCTCGTTTCATCCATATCCTCGTAAAGAATATCGGCAGAAAGCTCGATACACAGCTTCGAGGGGGAAGCATCGGTATAAAGCGCAAACGCGTCGAAAAGCATTCTCGCGAGAACACCATCCTTCAAAAGCTTTGCATAAACGGGAATCGTGAAACATTCGACCGAGGGGTCCTGCTCCACAAGTTGCGGGAGCAAACGAACGATTCTCTGTATATGGCGTTCGACCATATAATCACCCTGTCGGGTTCTGCGTGCCACGTAACGGTATTCCTTTGTGGTCAACATTCCGAGATCAAGGCTGTTAATTACCATAAACGTTCTGACAACGTGAGTCGGCTTTGTAAAGAAGCTGACGTCCTGACAGTCAAAAACGATCGGTGTGATACCGCTTTTCAGCGTGTTATCCACCATGTTATCAATATCCATGCATCCTCCTTTCCGCTTGGGGAAACAAAAAAAGCTCCATTTATCCACCCAAACTGCAATGTATTTTGCAACTGGCTGGCTTAAATTGAAGCCCCTATAGCTTTGCGTCACGCCCTTTCGGACGCTTTGCCTATTTAATTGAAAGATTTTTATGTTATCTATCGTCAATAAAAGGCGTTTGACCGTTATATGATAACGATCCTTTTGCATAGTACGCGCCTATACACACATACCTTTATAACATTATATTACTACTCTTTTTTCAATATGTCAATAAGTTTGCATTATTTTCTTTCAATTTTTCCAAAAAGCTTTTACAATTCTTTTGATTTTGCACACTTGACGGCGGTTTTGGTGTAAAAAGCAAATCGGAACGAATGGCTCCACCCCAATGCAGATGAGAGTTCTTGTAGGGGAGGATATTATCCTCCCGTGTTCTTATATTGTAGTACGAATAAAAATTGTGTGTTTCGGCGGGAACAAGCCACCGCCTTACGATACGCGATCATACGCACCGTTTCATCTATTCTTTTTCGCCGCTCATTTCCTCTTTTTACTCTTATACAACGCCTCGTCGGCTTTTTCGATCCACTGGGTGACGGTGCGGGAATCGTCGTAGACGCTGTAGCCGAGGCTGACGGAGAGGCGGTACGGGCGGCCGGCGTTCGTTTTGTCGAGCGCGCGGGTAAGCTCGTGAGAGAAATTCAAAACGGCGGATTCATCCTTCGCCTCAAGCACTGCCGCGAACTCGTCGCCGCCGTATCTTGCAACGAAAAGGTACTTCGGGTTCTTATGCTCGACGGCGCGGAGCGCGTCCGCGAGGCTTTTGAGCGCTTCATCACCCTCAAGATGACCGTGAACGTCGTTGATGGCTTTGAAATCGTTGACGTCCATGAGAATGAAGATCAGCTTCGTCGGACGAAGGTGCGCCGCGTGGGAGCGGAGCGTATCGACGATGTGCGTATCGAGCGCATAGCGGTTATTGAGGTCGGTCAAGCGGTCGCGCGTGATCTGATTGTCGAGGAATCGCACGAACATGATGATGATGCCCGCGGTGATACCCATGCAATGCACGGCGATCGTTCCGCTCGTTGCCCACTGCACCGCCCCGAAAAACGTCACGATCATGCCGACGAAGATCGCCGTACGGCGCATTTTGCCGCTTCGGATCGGGCAGAAGTCCGCCTTCACCTTGAAAACGATGGCGCGGACCATGCATATAATGAAGGAAACGTACTGCAAAATGAAGCTTACGAAATAGAATCGCTCGCGGTGGTACACGTTCTCCGCGTCAATGGAATAAAGGAAGCCGAAGAAGCAGTTCGCGGTCAGAAGCAATGCGAGCAAAACGGTCGGGATCAGCCACATCGCGTGGAGGAAGATATACTGCTTCCGCTCTCTTCTTATATGAAAAAGGAGGTCGAACAGACCGTTCCACAGATAGCCGACGAACGCGGTCAGCGTGATCGCGAGGAACATGGAGGCGTGGTTCATGATCTTTGCGAATTCACCGACTCTGTTGTCGAACAGATAGCTGAACATATCTGCAACGAGGCAAATGATGGCGCACAAAACCAGTCGCTTCAGCGCGACGAGCGTCGTCGAGTCCGTTTTCGCTTGCAGAATATAGCGGATATAGATCAGCATCGTCAAGCAAAAAAGGAAATTCAGAATATTGGATTGCAAAAGTACGCCGCTCACTTCGCTAACGACCAAACGCATGGTTTCCCCTCCCTCGCACAGAATTTTACCAAAATAAGGATAATATACAAGGGTATTTTATCACAAACGTTGCTTTTTGTCAAGATGGGATTTTCGACAAAAAGAAAACGGGCGTTCAAAGAACGCCCGAAGAAGTTTATTTCGCAATGTTCACGGAAAGCGATTCCGTGACGGTGATCTTTTCGAAGAAAAGAGTGTCGCCGCTCTGCGTGAAGGCGACGTTGTTTCCGTCGACGGTGAGCGTTTTCGCTTCGCCGAGCGCCTTCATGGAAACGGACGAGAGATTCAATCTGCCGCCGTTTACGGTGAGCGTGAAGCCGTCGTCGAGGCATTCGATATCGCCCCACGCGCTTCCCACGCTCCACAGACAACGGAAGTCCTTCTTTTCGATCGGCGCGAAGCCGAGATAGCCCTTCGGCAGATCGAAGGAGAAGCCGCTGAAGATCGGAAGAAGCGCGAAGCTTGCCATCGCGCGAGCGTAGTTGCTTCCGCACTCGATCTCGTTCCAAGGATTGCGCTTCTTTCCGTCGTAGCGGTCTCTGATCGCGCGGACGATGGACAAGCCTTCCTCCACGAAGCCCTCGCTGACGAGAAGTCCCGCGAATGCGTATTCGAAGCCCGTCATACATTCGTCGCTGTACGGGATCGGGATGATCGGTCTCTTCGCGCCGTCGGGATACGCGCA
>JAZRLQ010000162.1:0-4698 GCA_045646925.1 Eubacteriales bacterium | reverse complement strand
ACGCTTTGATGCCCAACGAGCAGTACCATGCTGTCCATGACCGACAGTTTTGCTCTTAATGCTGTTGAGCCCATAGAGGTGAGATGCAAGAGAAATGAATACAAAAAGACCGCCCATGATGGCGGCTACCGTGATTAAAATTTCTATACTACCTATTGGTTTTCATCTCCTTCCGTGTTTCTTTTCGTATTTTTCAAGAGCCAACCTCGCTTGGTATTGAGCATTGGCTCTTGCGATTTGCCTTTCGAAGTAGGCTTCTTCAATGGGTTTGATAGGTTGGATGGTGTACAAGAGACTGCCGTTGTGTGTTCGTCCATCCTTCGTCTTGACCTTGGTAGGTTCGGTGTAGATAAACCCTTTCCTTTCAAGGCTCTCAACATATTTTTTCACTGTATTTTTGCTCATGCCGGTCGCACTTCCTATCGTACTGTAGCTTGGATGACATTGAAATGTCTTTCGATCTTCGCAGTACATAAGATAGGCATAGACGACTATTTCACCTGTAGATAAGTCAAGATTAAAAATGGATTTAGGCAACGGAAAGTAATCGCCGGGGTTATCACGTTTCTTGGAATCGTAGTAAAACAATCGTGTACCTCGTGCGGAGCTCTATTCTGTGTTTTGTCATAGTTATCCTTTCTGACTTACATTGTCATATCGATATTGTTGGTGGTTTCACTTGGTGTGATTTCGTCCGAAGGAATTGCTTCTCGCCCGTGTAAGGCTTTCAGATCCTCATCCCAATCCTTGTGTTGTGGAGCTACTCGCCATACTGTATATTCGCCAAGTTCATGGATAGAATCGGCAACTCTTTTGCAACCAAGGAGACCAGCATTGTCATTATCAAGGCAAAGATACACGGTTTTGAGGTGAGGATTATCTTTCAACATTTGAAGAGCGGCACGATCTGCCGTAGAGCAAAGTGCGACATAGGAATGCTTTTCCCATCCGCTTTTGTGCATAGAAATATATGCAAGCATATCTATCGGAGCTTCAAACACAAAAAGATATTCGGATGCTCCATCGAAATGAAAGCTATATTCTGCAACGCTACTTTCCAAATTGCCCTTGAAGGAAGACTTGGCAGAGGTGGCACGTTTCTGTGCGTGAACAGGTTTTCCGCTTCTGTCCTTGCCAACGAATACAGCGTTGTGATATCTTGCATCTTCATAGATGAGTCCGTCCTTGACAAAACGATTTAGGACTTGTCGGTCGATCATTCTTTCATACATAAGGTATCCGTATACTCTACGCATATCCGTATGCTTTTCGGGAAGTTGGAACGGTTTCTTGGGTTTGACTATAGCTGGCTTCTTTTCGCCAATGACTGCTTCACCTGCTTGCTCACCGAGCAAACTGCGGATTGCTTCGGGATAGGATAACCCGAAGAATTTCTGCGCGAAATTAACTGCACCACCGCCAACTAATTCGTATTGGCTGTACCATTCACTTCCGTTGATGGATACTTTTCCGGACGGAGCTTCCCAAACATACTCACGCCCAACTCGCTCGACAGATTCGCCGTGCGAGATTAAATAGTCGACAATGCTCGTTGAGTTTGCCGACTCTTTTTCTTGTTCTGTGAACATAATATAAGGCATAGATTCTCCTTTCTGTGCTTCACATTCCGGTATAAGTGATACCCATACGCTTTGCACGGTCTTCTTTTTTTGCACGGGATTCCACGCCATCGAATGCAGGATGTGGATATTCGGACTCCGATCTGTCATCAATGATTCTGCTTGCGTAATAGAAAAGACTGCAAACACCTGTGATGATTTTTGCGTTCAACCCTTTCTGAATATTGTTAATTGCGTTTTGAGCTGGCTCGAAGCCTTGCTCAGAAGCGGAACGTAAATGTTCCATTCCTTTATCCCAATCGTGAAGACGATAGCAATATAACAATCCCAAATAGAACTTTGACCAATTATCTCTGCTGGCTGCTCGTTCAAGATATTCAAGCCCTTCTTCCGTAGCTCCACGCTCGACAAGGCGTTTCCCGATAGCATATTCTGCCTGAACACAGCCATGCTTGGCCGCTTGTCGGAAATATTCAAGTGCCATTACATCGTCTTTGTCCATAAGGTATTTTCCGTAATCGTATTCAGCATAGGCAAAATTTCGATTGACAGCCATGAGAAGGAATTGCATTTTCTTATTGTCAACGTCTTGGATTCTTCCGTCACGAAAGCATTGGTACAGAAAATACATAGCATACACATTTCCTTTTGCTGATGCTTTTTCCAACCAATATCTTGCTTCGTCCGGATCGTTTTCTTCTGAAAGGCAACGACGAGCAAGACGATACATTGCATGCACATTTCCATCTTCTGCTCTGAAGCGAAGGCGAGCCATAGTGTCCTCGGTTTCACTTGGCGTTTTATAGTCAACGTCAAAGCTTTTACCTACGGGCATATCGGGAAGCATTTCCGCAACCGTTTTCACAACAAAATTTCGAAGAGATTTGAATTCTTTGTTTTCTTCTATCGGTATCTTTTGAGGCATTTTGTCTGTGTAGGTTCTGAAAGTTTCGCATTGGAGCTGATACCACATCTCATAAAGTTCAGAGATTTTTTCGTCTTCAGCAATCATTCTCACGATGTCATCGTCGATCCTCATGGCACTTTTTTCGAGATAGCCGTATACTTTTTTCCCCTTATGCGTGGAAATTGCTTCTGAAAGTAATTCGAATTTTTGCATCATTTCGGGCTGAATGCTTACAGGGGTGCGATGAATTTCATCGACCAGTGAAGCGATTCGTAATCGGAATTCTTCTTTCAGAGAGTCACGTGTTTCGGTCTGTTCTTTATACATAGCCATATTATCTTGGCGAAAAATTGATTTTGCAACGGCTCTTTTAATATTTTCAATGCCAACCGTTGAGAGGTATGGCTCTTGCGGATTGCTTGACCAAACCAGCATGTGCGCGTGAGGATGTGATTTCTCATTGTGAAAGGCTGCATACCATCGCAAGTTTTTAGGCTCTATACCCATTTCTTTAGCGATATCATTTCGATGAGAACGTAGCAGATTCATCCATTGGCTTGCGGAATTATATCCGAGTCTTTCAGCATCTTCTCGCTTCAAAGAAAAAATCATCCCCCACACATTGCCAGTGTGATTATCTATTTCCTCTGCGATTTTTGATAAAACAACAGGCTGTCCTTCATCGGTAAACAATCCATTAGAGCCTTTTCGCTCTCCCATATATCCAGCCATACCGCTTCGAGGGAGGATATCAACTCCGTCACGGGTGGCAATATAATTTGCATAGCCACCTCGTGAAGAGCCTGACGGTGTTTTGGAATACGGTTTATAAAACGGAGCTTTGAGGATAAGTTTTGCCACTGTTAATCAATATAATCGAGATTGACCGAGCCGTTTGTTTCTTTCACGAGCTGAATTGCTTCGGCACGAATGGCTTGGACTTCTTCGGGTTTGTAATTGAAATCGTGGTAAATCAAACGGGTAAGCAGATGAAGTTCGACAGCATTTTTGAACATCAGCCGAGCGATTCTGTCCTCACTATCTCTGACAGTTGCTCTCATGACAGATTCAAGTGCAGGTGTCAAAAACTTTTCTGTGGTGTCACGAGACTTCCATTCAGCAAAGAAATCCACAGCATCACGGATGAATTCGTTTGTGTTTTTATAACCAAACTCTTTGCACATCTGCTCACAAAGTTTCCATTGGTCGGGACGTAATCTCACGCCCCTCGACTGCAAATTTTCTGACATTTTGAAAATATCCTTTCTGAAAAATTGAAGGAGTTCTGAAAAACTCCCCAAAAAGTCTGGGCACGCAGTTTTTTGGAATGAGACACATTTGCTACTTGAGGTTATTTGGCGAAACCTCTCGAAATTGCCCTAAAACCTCGTGAAATCTTGCGACCGGCGTTGCCGGACGCTGTAAATTCCGGGCGTTTGCGCACGTGTTTATCCTGCTTCAAAATCGGAAATCGTCCTATCTGACGATATCCGCGTCCTATGGGGATAAATCCGTATTTTGATATCCATTTCTGCGTGTCCTGACTTTCGTTTCGATTTGTTACTCCGAATCTACAGGCTTCTGCATCGGAGCGTTGCGGTTGATATACCCCCGAACCTGTGCAGGGACATTCTTGCGGAATATGACATCCATGGCTTCTATGAGCTCATTTTCTAACGTGGCGTTTCTTTCACCAAGATAGAAGCGGAGAGCTTCAAGCTTTTCGGCATCATATTCGATCTGAACGATAGATCGTTTATTATCGTTTGAGTTCTTCATTGCATCACCTGTCCTTCGTTGCTGGCTACCCAATCGGCATCCGTGATCTTAAAATCAAGATCGATGTTTTGATTTGCAGTGGGCGTATCTACGAAGCGTGTTCCTTCGAAGCATGTGTTACCGATATTGCAATTGAACAGCTCGCTCTTATAGAACGTAGCATGAGCGAAGTTGCCACCGTAAAGAAGGATATAGGAGAGATCACTCTCCTTCAAGGTAGCCTCTCGGAAGTTGATCTCATCCGCATTGACATACTGCATCGAGCAGTGGTCAAGGAAGGCTCCGGAGAAATTTGCGAAGCAAAGTTCAGCCGAATGCATGTTGCATCCTACGAGAAGTGCATCCGAGAAGTTGGAGTTCAAGAGTTTTCTGTTGGCGAGATTGACTCCTTCAAGGTGACAGCCACTCATATCAAGTTGCTTACCTCCGGGG
>JAZRLQ010000161.1:0-5476 GCA_045646925.1 Eubacteriales bacterium | reverse complement strand
CTTATTTTGCTTTCTTTATTGACCAAATCAACATTAATATGACATCCGGACGTACCCGTAGCCACCGAATACCAGTGGTCTGTACTAGGTTTTCTTTTATTAAATGGTTTGCCGCGTTCTTCCAGCACTTCATTAAATTGTGTCCAAAACTCAAGACGACTTTTCTGGCTTTCGTTCAAGCTGGAATTTTGAGAAATAGCTTTTACACTTTTCGCAAAATCATTAGGTTGTTCTATAACCTTAAACTGAGGCGCGGGGTCAGAATCCCCAATCTTATAAGCATGAACCTCAATCAAGAAGAAAGACAAATCATCATCTGTATGTTTGTTCAGCCACTCAATAGCACTTGCATGTTCTTGACGAGCGGAAGATACAATCCAAACCACCACAGAAGCGTCAAGCCCGGATGCGTATGTAATTATTTTTCCCAGATGATCGTGATTGGTAGACTCAAGCTGATTCTCAATTAAAACTACCTTGCCGGTAATTTCATCTTTACAAAAAATATCACAACGATAATTGCCAACGAATTTTTCAGTTTCAACGTCGGTTAGAGACAAATTCAAAGCATCACCAAGCTCTTGAATATTCTCCTCACTTGCAAGCCATTTAGAAAAATCATATTGTTCGTGTTGCCACACTTTTCTGATATCAATCTCTTGTAGCTTTCCTAATTTCATATGCGATTCTCCTTATAAAGATCTTTTATCTTATCTGATATTTTTTCATCTGCCAGACAGAACTCGTAATTTAAAATATCGCTTGGCATGATCCATAGCAATTGAACTTATTATTCTATAAATTCCATTATATCACAAAATTCGCGATTTTTCAAGTTCAAATCGAGGTTTATCTCAATTGCTTTTGTTTACATCGCAAAGTGGCAACTGATTACCGACAGGTGCGCTAAATCAATTATGGGATATCGTTCAATTATTGACGATTGCTGATTTTTGTGATATAATATCCCATATAAAAATCCTCTTTGATCGAAAGGAATGTAGATATGTTCAGTGATAAAATCTATTCGATTTCGCGTGAGCTGCCCGTGCCGGCATATCACAAGGTGGGAAAGTGGTCGTGGAATTCATACGCGCCGTATCTCATGATCGATTTCAAGCAAGCCTTGGGCGAGGGCAAGGACGTAGAACATATGCGCGAAATCGTCACGGCGGTCTCTCGTTACAAGCAAGACGGAAACAAAGAAGCGTTGGCTGACGTATTATATCAGATGATGTATAACGCGCCTCAGATAAAGGGGTATGCTTACGATGAGCCAAACGATCTGCAAGCCATTCGCGCTCTTCGTACGGAACGCGCATCTGTCAGTGCGGAAAATTTGCCTAAGGCTTCCGTTATATATAAAAAGCTCAAGGGCGCATGGCTGGGACGCGTTTGCGGATGTATGCTCGGTCAGCCCATAGAATGTATTGGGATCAACGATCTGGAAATGCTTTTGAGGGAAACGGATAATTATCCGATGCACCGTTATATCACGAAAGCAGACATTATGAATCCGATTGCGGAAAAAATTAGCTTTCCTCTGCGCTCCAGAACATATGTGGATATGTTGAAAAACGGATTCCCTGGCGATGACGATACCAACTATACTTTTATGGCTTCCTTCATTTTAGAAGAGTACGGCAGAGATTTCACTTCCGAAAACGTTTGTGACGCATGGATACGCGCGCAAACGATCGGACGTTATGCAACGGCAGAAAAAGTAGCGTATCGGAACATCGTCGCGCAGTATTCCGTTCCGGATACCGCAATATACAAAAATCCGTTCCGCGAATGGATCGGCGCGCAGATACGCGGCGATTACTTTGGCTATATCAATCCTGGCGATCCGGAGACCGCCACCGAAATGGCATGGCGCGACGCGCGCATTTCTCACGTGAAAAACGGCATTTACGGGGAAATGTTCGTTGCGGCAATGAACGCCGCCGCTATGGTTTGCGACGACGCGGAAGCGGTCATTCTTTGCGGAATGTCGCAAATTCCGTCCACCTCGCGTCTGTACGAGAAGCTGCAGGGCGTGCTGGATTTCTATCACAGCGGAAAGGATTGGAACGCGTTTTTCAAAGATTTTCAAACGAGATACGATGAATGGGATAAGCAGGACGCGGTCCACACCGTATCCAACGCGGAACTGGTTGCGGCGGCTCTTCTTTGGGGCAACCGTGATTATTCCAAAACGATTTGCCTTGCGGTGCAGTGCGGATTTGATACAGATTGCAATGGAGCAACCGCAGGCTCTATTGTCGGCATGATGGTTGGATGCGATGGAATCGATAAGAAATGGACTGACCCGATCGGCGATTTAGCAAACACCTCCGTATACAACAGGGCCGTCCCCGTGGACGAATTTGTCGGCATGATGATGCGACATATGAAAACGAAATGATACTTGATAAAAAGGAGAACGTTATATGAAAATCAGTGTTTCCACCTTTGGCGCGTTCACACTTGGCATTGACGAAGGCCTCCGCGCGATTGCAGAAGCGGGCTTTGATGCCATTGATCTCGGGCTCGACTCCGTCTTCGCGCAAAAGGATTCGATCGACGAAGCGTACGAGGCTTACCTGCTGGATGAAAATCGCATCCGCGAGACGATCGATGCCATCAAAGAGGGCTTGAAAAAATACGGCCTTACCATCGGTCAGGCGCACGCGCCGAGCGCGTACATTCCGAGAAAGCCGAGGGAGACCGAGATCATGAGAAAATGTGTGGAGAAATGCTTTGCGATCTGCGAGGAGCTGGATTGCCGCCATCTCGTGATCCATCCCATCTGCGACGGAAGCGCACGCTACCCTTCGCTAACCAAGGAAGATGAGATCCGAGAGAATATGGCGTATTTCGCCTCAATCATTCCGCTTCTCAAGAAGCATAACGTGGTCTGCTGTCTGGAGAATGCGTATTCTCTGGATTGGGGTACGAAAAAGGCGTACGCCTGCGCTTGCTCCGATATGACGGAGGCAAATCACTATATCGACGATCTGAACGCGCTGGCTGGCGAAAAGCGCTTTGCCTTCTGTTTGGATACGGGGCACGCGCTTATGATTGGCACGGATATTTATAACGCAATCAAAATGCTCGGAGACCGATTGGAGATCCTCCACGTTCACGATAATGACGGCTATCTCGACGAGCATACGGCGACCTTCCTCGGCGTTTGCAATTGGGGACGGTTCATCAAGGGCCTGCGCGAATTCGGCTATAAGGGCAATATCAATATGGAAACGTCGAGCTTCGTTCAGCTGTTTCCAAAGGAGCTTGTGCCCGCGGCGCTGAAGCTTCTTGCGGCTGAGGCGGATTATTTCCGCACGAAAGTACAAGCGTGAAAATTAACATAAAGGGTCTGTCTCTCTAAAGAAAACTGCATAAAAAGCTTTTCCTGTGTAAAACGCGATGGGAATTTTATAATACGAAGTGCAACACCCTCGTAAAATAAAGATATTTGCTTATAGCCACCTTATTATAAAATGAGGACTACCTCTCGGTAGTCCTTTTCTCATTTCAAAAAACAGAAAATATTTTCAATATTTTTCTTTCAAACGCTTGAGAAAAGGATTTTTATATGGTATAATGATGGAAGATAATTTTGCGTTCCTTTTTCCCGTGCAAAAATGGATCGCGGAAAACCCGAAAAACAGTAAAGGCGACCGTGAATCCATCCTTTCGAGGCAGCAGAGAAATTCGAACGAAAAAGGAGTTTTCCGATAAAACTCCGTATAAATCAATGCGTAAATGGTGTAAACAAAAAAAACACTCTTACGCAAAACCCTTGCAATTACAGGGATTTTTAAAGGAGAATAGAATTAAATGAAACTTGGTATCGTCGGTTTGCCGAACGTCGGCAAAAGCACACTCTTCAACGCAATCACAAACGCAGGCGCACAGTCTGCAAACTACCCCTTCTGCACCATTGAGCCGAACGTCGGCATGGTAGCAGTTCCGGATTCCCGTCTGGATGACCTCGCAAAGATGTACAACCCCGAAAAATACACACCCGCAGTGATCGAATTCGTTGACATTGCAGGTCTTGTAAAGGGCGCTTCTAAGGGCGAAGGTCTCGGAAACAAGTTCCTTTCCCACATCAGAGAAACGGACGCGATCATTCACCTCGTTCGTTGCTTTGAGGACACCAATATTATTCACGTTGACGGCAACGTAAACCCTCTCCGTGATATCGAAACCATCAACCTCGAGCTTATCTTTTCCGATATTGAAATTCTCGACCGCAGAATCGTCCGCACCGAAAAGGCAATGAAGGGCGACAAAACGCTCGCAGAAGAGCTTGCTGTCCTCAACAAGATCAAGGCAGCTTTGGAAGAAGGCATCAGCGCGCGCGCTGTAGCGCTTACCGCTGAGGAAAAAGCGCTTGTCAGCGACGTTGAGCTTCTTTCCATGAAGCCCATCATCTACGTTGCCAACATCAGCGAAGATCAGATCGGCGGCGACTTCAAGGAAACCGATATTTACGCTTCTCTTGCAGAACTCGCAAGCAGCGAAGGCGCCGAGCTTCTCACCATCTGCGCAGGCATCGAAAGCGAGCTCGCAGAGCTTGAAGGCGAAGACAAGCAGGCGTTCCTCGACGATCTCGGCATCGAAGAAAGCGGTCTCGACCAACTTATCAAAGCAAGCTACAAGCTTCTCGGCTACATCAGCTTCCTGACCGCAGGTCCCAAGGAAGTTCGCGCATGGACCATCGTCAACGGAACCAAGGCGCCTCAGGCTGCCGGAAAGATCCACTCCGATATGGAACGCGGCTTCATTCGCGCAGAAGTCATCCACTTCGACGATCTCATGGCTTGCGGATCCATGGTCGTAGCAAAAGAAAAAGGTCTCATCCGCAGCGAAGGCAAGGATTACGTATTCAAAGACGGTGACATCGTCGTTATCCGTTTCAACGTATAAACCATTTTTCCCTTTCAACAAAATTTTTAATGAATATAATTTTTACGGAGGTAATCACCATGGATAATTTTTTTGAAATCTTTTCGAATTTTGCCGTTGAAGACAAAGCGGTAAAATTTGAACCGATCACCGCAGGTCTGATCAATCACACCTACGCCGTTTACGTTGAAAACGAAGAAAAGCCGAAATACGTTCTTCAGAAGATCAACACCAACATCTTCAAGAACGCTGACGGACTGATCGAAAACATCAAGGGTGTATGTGACCACGTTCGCGCAAAGGTTATCGCAAACGGCGGAGACGTAAATCGCGAAGTTCTGAAGTTGATCCCCATCAAGAGCGGCGCAAATTATCTCAACACCGAAGAGACCGGCGCATGGCGTCTTTACAACTTCATCACCGACGCTACTGCTCACCAGAGCGCTGCAGGTAAGCCCGGCATTCTCGCAAGCGCGGCAGAAGCTTTCGGTACATATCAGAACCTCCTCTCTGATTACCCCGCAGAAACGCTTCACGAAACCATCCCGAACTTCCACAATACCGTTTCCAGATACAA
>JAZRLQ010000160.1:0-2596 GCA_045646925.1 Eubacteriales bacterium | reverse complement strand
TTCAACTCCTTGGCTCACAGAACGACATGGCTACGATCCGACTTAACACGGCGTTTGCGCTCATTGCTACGGTGCCGACCTTGCGACGAGCAAGAAGGTCAGCGTAGGTGAATCCGTAGGTATTATCGCGGCTCAGTCCATCGGTGAACCCGGTACTCAGCTTACGATGAGAACCTTCCATACCGGTGGTATCGCCGGCGCGGATATTACACAGGGCCTTCCCCGTGTTGAAGAAATCTTTGAAGCACGCCGTCCCAAGAAGACTGCTATCATCTCCGAATACTCCGGTGTCGTTGATATTCAGGACGCAAAACGCGCAAGAAATGTTATTATCCGCAACACTGCGGAAACCGGCGTAGACTTTATTTATGCCGTTCCTTACGGTGTCAAGATCACCGTTGAACCCGGAAGCTACGTTATGCGTGGCGACGTTATCACGGAAGGCGGTCTCGCTCCTGCTGATATCACGAAGATCAAGGGTCTTGCCGAAACCTACGAATACATCATTCGTGAAGTTCAGCGTGTATATCGTATTCAGGATATCGAAATCAACGATAAGCATATCGAAGTTATCGCAAGACAGATGACTCGCAAGGTTCGTGTTGACGAAGGCGGCGATACCGAGCTTCTCTTCGGTACTGTTGTTGACGTTTCCGAGCTCGACGCAGCAAATGCTGAAATTCAGGCTCGTATCGATAACGGTGAAAAAGATCTCCGTCCCGCTACGGCAACGCCGATCCTTCTCGGTATTACCAAGGCTGCATTGCAGACGGAATCCTTCCTCTCCGCCGCTTCCTTCCAGGAAACCACCCGTGTTCTTACGGAAGCTGCGATCAAGGGTAAGGTTGACCACCTTATCGGCTTGAAAGAAAACGTTATCATCGGTAAGCTGATCCCCGCAGGTACGGGTCTCCAGTTCTACCGCGATATCGAGGTTGAAAAGACTTCTTCCGAAGCTCTTGCAGAAGAAGACGTTGTAAGCGCTGTTGTAAATCAGTAATATAAAAAGCCGGACGAGATTCTCCGAAAGGAGAGTCTCGTCTTTTTTTGCGTGCGGGATGGAAGATTTTTGAAGAAAGAGCAGGGAAGAACGCTGAATTTTTTTGAAAAAACGAAAAAAATCCGAATTTTTTTGCGAAACATGGTTGACAAAATTGCAAAATCATGCTATTATAAATGTAGCTATGTATGCGAAAAATGTGTGCGTGTGTAGCAAGAAGAAAGCATAATTTTGTTGAAAGGATTTCATCAATGTCAGCGAAGAATTATGCGCCCGCATGCGTTGCGGGATTTAATCAATCCCAAAAGTGTATCCGCAGAGGACAAGCAAAACGTGTATACGTTGCGATTGACGCGGAAGACAGATTCGTTTCCGAGATTTCTGATCTTTGCAAACGTTTCGGCGTGATACACGACACGACGAAAAGCAAAACGGAACTCGGTGCGCTTTGCGGAATTGACGTGGATTGCGCCGTTTGCGCATTCCTTAATTAATGCATACAACTGAGACAAGGGCTTTTGTCCGAGCTTGGTGGTATTATAAACAATAATATTTATTCTGAAACAAGGAGGTTCAACAACACATGCCAACATTCAACCAATTGGTTCGTAACGGTCGTGATCAGAAGGATTTCAAGTCTAAAGCTCCTGCACTCCAGAAAGGCTTTAACTCTCTTGAAAAGACTCAGACTGACCTCAGCGCACCTCAGAAAAGAGGCGTTTGCACTAAGGTTTACACAACCACTCCGAAGAAGCCTAACTCCGCTCTTCGTAAAGTTGCAAAAGTTAAACTCACCAACGGTTTTGAAGCAATTTGCTACATTCCCGGTATCGGCCACAACCTTCAGGAGCACTCTGTAGTGCTTATCCGAGGAGGTAGAGTACGTGACCTTCCTGGTGTACGTTATCACATCATCCGTGGTACGCTTGACACCCAGGGCGTTGCTAACCGCAAGCAGAGCCGCTCCAAATACGGCGCAAAACGCGGTAAAAAGAAGGCTAAATAATTTAAAAGTTATTTAACCCTTGCACTCTGATCGAATGTGATTTCTGTTTCATGATTAAATATTTTGTTTATATCCAAGCGATATGACAGATACGTCACGGAAATGGGACAATCGCACGGTCGGGAGGAAACTTTCGAGTACCAATGATATCATTAAAATTTTATGAAGGAGGGAATAACAGTGCCAAGAAGAGGTCAAATTTCCAAGAGAGATGTATTGTCGGATCCGCTTTACAATTCCAAGCTCGTAACCAAGCTTATCAATAACGTAATGCTCGACGGCAAAAAAGGTGTTGCACAGAAGATCGTTTACGATGCTTTCGCAACCGTAGAAGAAAAGTCGGGCAAGCCCGCACTTGAAGCATTCCAGAATGCTCTTGAAAACATCATGCCGGTCCTTGAAGTAAAGGCTCGCCGTATCGGCGGTTCTACTTACCAGGTTCCGATGGAGGTTCGCGCTGAGAGAAGACAGACTCTCGGTCTCCGTTGGCTCGTTCTTTATTCGAGAAAGCGCGGCGAAAAGACTATGGCAGAAAGACTCGCTGCAGAAATTCTCGATGCAATCGCAAACACCGGTGCGGCTGTAAAGAA
>JAZRLQ010000159.1:0-4307 GCA_045646925.1 Eubacteriales bacterium | reverse complement strand
TGACCGTCGGCGGCGGCATCAATACCGTTTCCGATTTCGACCGCGTGCTGAAATGCGGCCCAGATAAGGTCAGTGTGCACTCCCCCGCGATCCGCAACCCTGCGCTTATCACAGAGGCGGCAAAGAAGTACGGCAGTCAGTGCGTTGTCATTTCTGCAGATGTGAAGCGCGTGGACGGCGTATTCCGCGTGTTCGCCAAGGGTGGCAGAGAAAATACGGGCATGGAGGCGATCTCCTGGATCCGCCATTGCGTCGATCTCGGCGCGGGCGAGGTCGTTCTCAATTCCATCGACACCGACGGCGTGAAAAGGGGCTTTGACCTTGAAATGCTCGATCGTGTATCGAACGCCGTGAACGTTCCCGTCATCGCTTCGGGCGGCGCGGGTTGCATGGAAGACTTTACGGAGCTTTTCCGTACGCTTCCTCGTGTCGACGCGGGTCTTGCGGCTTCCATTTTCCATTTTGGCGAGGTGAATATCTGCGACCTCAAGGAAAAGCTCGCGCGCGACGGAATCAACGTTCGCCGCATGATGTGATACAGAAAGGATTGAATGATAATGTTTGATATCAACAAATTGAAATTTGATGAAAAGGGTCTTATTCCCGCCGTCGTGGTCGACTCCGTGACCAAGAAGGTTCTGACGGTTGCTTATATGAATAAGGAGAGTCTTGCGATTTCCATGGAAAAGGGGCTCACTTGCTTCTGGAGCCGTTCGAGAAACGAGCTTTGGCTCAAGGGCGAAACCAGCGGAAATTATCAGCACATCGTCAGTATTACTGCTGACTGTGACCGCGATGCGTTGACCATCGTTGTGGATAAGGAAGGTCCCGCTTGTCACAAGGGCACGGATTCCTGCTTCAACGAGGTGATCTACGAGAGCAAGGACAGACACGAATTCTCTCTCGAAGGTCTCATGGAAATGCTCGAAGGCAGAAAATCGAACCCCAAGGAAGGCTCTTATACCTCCTATCTCTTCCAGAAGGGCATTGACAAGATTCTCAAAAAGGTCGGAGAGGAATGCACCGAGGTTATCATCGGCGGTAAGGCGGGCGACAAGGCGGAGACCGTTTATGAGATCGCCGATCTGACCTATCACGTCATGGTTCTCATGCTTGAAATGGGTATTTCTCTTGAAGATATCCATAAGGAACTTGCTTCCCGTCACGTGATCGACCACAAAGTGAAGCAGGAGAAGATGACGAAATGAAGCCGATCGCCGATTTCCATATGCACACCGTCTTCTGCGACGGTAAGAATACCCCCGAGGAAATGGTTCTGCGGGGCATAGCGATGGGACTTTCCGTAATGGGTTTCTCTGTGCATTCGCCGCTTTGGCGCGGATGTACATGGTCGATCCCGCATGAAAAGATCGAGGCTTATCGCGAGGAGATCCATCGTCTTCGTGAAAAATATGCTGACCGGATCCGCATTTACTGCGGCATTGAAATGGACTATCTGACGGAGCTTGATACCTCCGGATTCGATTACGTGATCGGATCGGTGCATCACGTTTTGAAGGATGGCGGAAATATTGCCGTCGATTCCTCTGCAAAGGTTTCTCTGGAAGGGATTGAAGCGTATTTTGGCGGCGATATTTACGCGTATGCCGAGGAATATTTCCGTATGGTAGGCGAGATCGTCGAAAAAACGAACGCCGATCTCATCGGACATTTCGACCTTTTGAACAAATTCTGCGACAGAGGACTTGCCTTCGATCCGGAAAATCCCCGTTACGTTGCGGCATGGAAGGCGGCGGCAGACAAGCTTCTGAAAACGGGAGTGCCCTTTGAGATCAATACGGGCGCGATCTCCAGAGGCTATAGAAAAACGCCCTATCCCGCGATCGATATCATGCGCTATCTTGCGGAAAACGGCGGAAAAGCCGTTATCACGAGTGATAGTCATAGCACGGATGGTCTTGGTTGCGCGTACGAGCTTGCGTATGCGCTTGCAAAGGAAGCGGGACTTCCTCTCGTAAACAAGGTGGGAAAGATTGAATTCTGAGGTGCTTGAAATGGATCGTTTTTGCTTAGAGAGCGAGAATTTTCGCTTGTCATTGGATTTCAGAGTGTTTGAAGAAGATATTTCTTATCCGAGCAATACGACCTTGAAGGTTTCCGTTTTCAGTGAAGGCTTTTCAGCAACAACGGATATGGATATCGACGTAAAGCAGATGTTCGGTTTTTGCGAAAATCTGCAAACGATATACGATTCCCTTCGGGGTGAAGCAAAAATATCCGAGGCGTACGGAAAACAATATCTTTCGTTTTCATGCGACAGACACGGACATATCTTCATCTCCGGATATCTTTACTCCTGCGGAATAAATGGATTTCGACACACGATGGAATTCAAAAACGTTTTGGATCAGAGCTTTTTGCCGTCGTTTATGAAAGATCTTGCGGCGTTTTCAAAGCGATATAACAGTATCAATAGAAAATAAAAAGAGCCGATACGGAAGATCCGTATCGGCTTTTGCCATTCTTTGAGATCAATTGTTGACGTAGTCAACGAAACGCATGAATGCGGTTCTGCCTTCTTCGGTGCATTTGTAAACGCCTGCGTCTTCGAGAACGAGGACGAAGGTCTTGCCGATCTCTGCCTTGAGAATGTCGGTGGTATTTTCTGCGGTGAAGGTATAATTTGCTTTGAATTTCTCGAACCAAGCCTCGTGCTTTGCGACGGATTCGTCGGAGGAGATGGGAGCACCGCTCAAAATGATCTTTTCGAGCGTTTCCATTTCCGCTTTCAGACGAGCGGGAAGCACGGCAAGCCCCATAACTTCGATGAGACCGATGTTTTCCTTCTTGATGTTATGAAGCTCTGCGTGAGGATGGTATACGCCGAGCGGATGCTCTTCCGTCGTGATATTGTTACGGAGAACGAGGTCAAGCTCGAAATCACCGTCTCTGCGGCGAGCGATGGGTGTAATGGTGTTGTGCGGTTCGCCGTCGGTTTCCGCATAGACGAAAGCGGATTCGTCGGTATAGCCGCGCCAAGCCACGAGGATCTTGTCCGCGAGCTCGACGAGTCTGTCCTTGTCCTTTCCGGAGATACGGATGACGGACATCGGCCATTTGACAATGCCTGCCTTCACGTCCTCAAATCCCTTGAAGGAGATCTCTTTTTCGATCGGAGACGTTTCCATGGCGAAGGTATAGTGACCGCCCTGGAAGTGATTGTGGGAAAGAATGGAGCCGCCGACGATGGGGAGATCGGCGTTGGAGCCGATGAAGTAGTGCGGGAAGAGCTCTTCAAAATCGAGCAATCTGCGGAAGGTATCTCTTTCGATCTGCATGGGGGAGTGCGCGTCGGAAAGCGCTATACAATGCTCGTTATAGTAAACGTAGGGAGAATACTGCAATTTCCAAGGTTCTCCCGCCATGATGATCGGAATAATGCGGTGATTCTGTCTTGCGGCAGCGCGGAGGTTGCCTGCGTAGCCTTCGTTTTCGGGGCAAAGCGCGCATTTCGGATAGGAGCTCTGCGGGAGACTCTTTGCCGCGGCGATCGCCTTCGGATCCTTTTCGGGCTTGGAAAGGTTGATGGTGATATCGATCTCGCCGTATACAGAGGGAGCGGTCCACTTCATATCTTTCTTTACGCGGTATGTACGGATATAGTCGGTTGCGCGGGAGAATGCGTAGTACCAATCAGTTGCCGCAACGGGATCCTTTTCATAAAGCGCTCTGAATTTTGCGATGACCTCGGAGGGACGGGGTGTGAGAAGTCCCATGATCTTCGCGTCGAAAAGGTCGCGGTTGGTGACGCCGTTGTCGGGAATAAGTCCGTTTTCGAAGGCGTAATCGTTGATATCGGAGAGGATTTCTTCGAGAGAGATCTCTTCGTCGGAGGGAATGTCCTCGTATGCATCGAGTCCGAGCGCGCTGATCAGAGTGTTGTGCGCGTATATGCGATCCAGAGGATCGATGAGACCGTTTGCTTCCGCATAAGCGGTGAGCTGACGGATTCTTTTCAGTATGGTTTCGTTCGTGATCATGGGAAAGTCCTTTCTTTGATCGTATTGGTGGGAGCCTAGAGGCGCTCGTTTAGTTCAAAAAGTCGTCCAGATCGGGCTGGTCGTAAGAGATCTTCTGTTTTTTGAAGAATTGGTAATAATAGCAGGGGAGCATACCGTTGTAAAGCTTGCGGACCTTATCGGCGCGTCTGCCGTAGAGGCGTTCGAAGGATTCGTGCGAGGTCAGGATGTAGATCTGCCACGAGCCGAGAGTGGAGAAGTGCTTGCCGATCTTTTTGTAGAGAACCTCAGCCTCCTCGATCGTGCCAAGTCGGAGGCCAAGCGGTC
>JAZRLQ010000158.1:0-3375 GCA_045646925.1 Eubacteriales bacterium | reverse complement strand
AAAAGAGATTTTTAAAAAATGGGGTTGTTCCCCAAGAAAGGTATTTCTTTAAAAAGAAAAAACCCCGCTGACGGGCAGCCACCGTGATTTTTATATGTAGGCTTATCTTACGAGAATGTACGCGAAATATGCGCCATAGATGGCGAGAAGCGAAGCGCCTTCCAAGCGGCTGAAATTTTTCTTTGTGATCGCAAATATAAGAGAGATAATGCTGATGACGAAGAGGATTGCCGTATCGTAAAGGGCGGTTACGTCGATCGTCATGGGAGAAATGACCGCGCTTGCACCGAGAATGAATACGATATTGAAAATGTTGGAGCCGATGACGTTACCGAGTGCAAGGTCGCTTTCGCCTTTTCTTGCGGCAACGATGGACGTTACGAGCTCGGGCAGAGAAGTGCCGACGGCAACGATGGTAAGACCGATAAACGTCTGGCTCATTCCAAAGTTTTCTGCGATGATCGTTGCGTTTTCGACGACGAGATTACCGCCGAGAATAATGCCGACAATGCCGAGAATGATCATTTTGATGGACATTGCGGCAGGAATCTTAAAGCCGCCGTTATCTTCCTCGTCCGTGAGTTCTCCGCTTTTGATGGATTTCACGGCACCGTTGATCTGCCAGTACATATAGAGTGCAAAAAGAACGAGGAGCACGAGACCACCCCAGAGACCAACGGTGAACTTGGCGCTTGTGAATTTTTCAAAGCCCTTCAATTCGGTGTTGACAAACTTTGCGCCGAGAGCGATGATGCCACCGAGAATTGCCGTGATCAGAATGGAGAAGGGAATCTCTCTTTTGATCGCGGAAGCGTTGGAGTTGACGGGGCAGATCAATGCGCTTGCGCCGAGAACAACGAGCAGATTAAAAATGTTGGAGCCGAGGACGTTACTGATCGCGATGTCATTCTGACCGGCGATTGCGGCACTGACACTGACGGATGCCTCCGGCAAGCTTGTACCGAAAGCGACGATCGTAAGACCGATAATGATTGTCGGAATCTTGAAGATCTTGGCAAGCGCAGAGCTTCCCTCTACAAAGATATCCGCGCCGACGACGAGCAATGCGAAGCCGGCAATGAGCCATAAATATTCCATAAATACCTCCTGGAATGTTTTTTTGTTTTGCGTTATTATTATACAACCTATTGGTGCTTTTGTCAATAGAAAATATCATTTTAATGCAATAGCGATGTCTTTATGAAATAAATGGCGGTTTTAAAATTTTGCAAATGTTGTGATTACAACACATTGTGTTAGTACGCCTTATAAACTTTGTTTTGATTACAACACATTGGATTTTTATGGATATTTGCATTGCCGAAAAAATTTTTCGGCAGAAGGCGTTTTTTGATGGAAAAATGCCGTAAAAAAGGGTGTTTTAGAGTACGCAAATGAAAAAACGGACGGTATTTCTACCATCCGTTTTTATGCTTTTGTTAAATCGTGCGGTATCCTGCTTCGGAGAGCGCGTTCTTGATCTGGTCGATGTGGTCGAAATTGCGCGTTTCGACGTTGATTCTGACGTAGCAGCTTGCGATCGCCATATTGGGATCGGAGCGTTCGTGACGAACGGAGGTGATGTTTGCGCCGCACTGGGAGATCGTGTCGCAAACGCGAACGAGCTGACCGGGCTTGTCGTCGAGAGCAACGAGAAGGGTTGCCATTCTGCCGGAGGTAACGAGACCTCTGGTGATAACGCGGGAGAGAATGTTTACGTCGATGTTACCGCCGGAAACGAGACAAGCGACCTTTTTGCCCTTGATGGGGAGCTTGCCGAACATTGCGGCTGCAACGGCAACGGCGCCTGCGCCTTCGGAAACGAGCTTCTGTTTCTCGATCATTGCGAGGATCGCTGCCGCGATCTCGTCCTCGGAAACGGTTACGATATCGTCGACGTATTCCTGAACCATCTTGAAGGTGGTGTCGCCGGGGTGCTTGACGGCAATACCGTCAGCGAAGGTGGAAACTGCCTTCAGCGTGATCTGCTCGCCCTGCTTGCGGCTTTCGTACATACTGGGCGCGTTTGCTGCCTGTACACCGTATACCTTGATGGAGGGACGGAGCTGTTTGATAGCGA
The DNA here is from genome assembly GCA_045646925.1 of Eubacteriales bacterium. Classification (GTDB taxonomy): domain Bacteria; phylum Bacillota; class Clostridia; order Oscillospirales; family CAG-272; genus QALR01. Next base: position 1,295 of record JAZRLQ010000158.1, on the reverse strand, counting down.
ATGCAACGCCGGAGATCAGACCGCCTCCGCCGATCGGAACGACGACTGCATCGATGTCGGGCATTTCGTCGAGAATTTCAAGACCGACCGTGCCTTGACCTGCAATAACGAGATCGTCGTCGAAGGGGTGAATGAGAGTTGCGCCGGTTTCCTTCTGGAGCTCAAGTGCTTTCATATAAGCGTCATCGTAAGCGCCCTTCGTGAGAACGACCTCTGCGCCGAGACGCTTTGTGGATTCTACTTTACTGATGGGAGCGCTGTCGGGCATACAAACGACGCTCTTTACGCCCTGACGGGTTGCGGCGAGAGCAACGCCTTGCGCATGGTTGCCCGCGCTGCAGGCGATGATACCTGCCTGCTTCTGCTCCTCGGTCAGCTGGCTGATCTTGTAATAAGCGCCGCGGAGCTTAAAGCTACCCGTTACCTGAAGGTTTTCGGTTTTGAGGTAGATGTCTGCTTCGCTGCTGAGATTGGGCGCGTAAATGAGGTCGGTTTTTCTTGCGACCTCCTTCAGAATAAATGCGGCGTGATAGATTTTGTCAAGTGTTAACATGATTGATAGACTCCCTTCCTTCTATATAATTAATGAATTGTTGCGCGGTGCGGCCGGAAATGCCTCCGTGGCGAAGCTCCCAACGGTTGGCGAGCGCGATGAGCTCCGTTTCGTCAATTTTGATATTCGGACGGCGCTTTGCAAGCTCCTTGACGATATCGTGGAACAGTTGTCTCGACGGCGCGTTGAAATTGATGGCAACGCCGAAGCGCGCGGCAAGCGAAAGCTTTTCCTCCATGGTGTCGGAGCGGTGGAGATCGCCCTCGTATTCCATGTCGTTTCGGTCGTTCCAGGTTTCCTTGATCAGATGGCGGCGGTTGGAGGTGGCGTAGATTAGAATATTGTCGGGTCTGGTCTCGACACCGCCCTCGATGACTGCCTTGAGGAATTTGTATTCAAGCTCGGTATCCTCAAAGGAGAGATCGTCGATGAAGATGATGAAGCGGTAATTGCGGTTTTTTACGGTTGCGATGATTTCGGAGAGGTCGCGGAATTGGTGCTTGTAGATCTCGATCATGCGGAGCCCCGAATCGTAGTATTCGTTGATGAGGGCTTTGACCGAGGAGGATTTGCCGGTTCCGGCATCGCCGTAAAGCAGGACGTTGTTTGCGGGAATGCCGCGGAGAAATGCCTCCGTGTTTTCCGTAAGCGCCTTTTTCTGGATCTCATAACCCACCATATCGGAAAGCATGATCTTGTCCGTATTGTTGATGGGCAGGAATTCCACACCGCTTCCGTTATT
>JAZRLQ010000157.1:0-5531 GCA_045646925.1 Eubacteriales bacterium | reverse complement strand
TCGTTTCCTTCGTTTCGAGAAGCGAGAGGATCTTTGCCTTGATATCGCGCGCCGCCGCCTCGCCCATTTCCGTTCTCGAATCGTAACGATTGACTGTCAGAAGGTCTTTTTTCCAGGTTTTCATAATTCAGCTTCCTTTGTTTCAGATGATTTCCTTCAATTTAACGACGGCGTCGGCAAAAGCGCTCTGCGCGTCGGCGTACTGATAGGGGTTCTCGAATGCTCTTCCGACGAGGGCGTTGAGTCCCGAGAAGAGCTGGAGATGCGGTTCCAGCGAAACGAAGAAGTCCTCGTCCCCATAATTTTTGTGCGCCCGAATGATCTCCGCGATCTTTGCCTCGCCCTTTCCGGGGGGAACGATCGCGCCTGCTTTGAGCGCGTCCTTGATGTGAAAATAAGCGATATCCTTTTTCAGAAGCTCGTAGGCGGGGATGGGATCGACGTTTTCGAGTACGAAATTGCCCATGTCGAACACGCATTTCAGCTCGCCGCCGAAGTGATCGATGATCTCGCGGCAACGCGCGGGGATATCGCCGTAGATCTTCGCCTCGTTTTCATGGCAGAGGGTAACGCCGTGACTGCGCGCGAGAAGCACCATTCTTTCGAGCGCGGAGAGGACCTCGCCGCGCATTTCGGTGATATCCTTGCCTTCGGGCGCGTAAAAGCTAAACATACGGACGTATTTCGCGCCGAGGGTGTTTGCCGTCTCGAAAACGCGGCGCGCCGTTTCCAAATGCGCGTCCATATCGCCGTCGAGCGTGATCTTGCCGAGCGGGGAACCGATCGCGGAAGCGCCCACGCCGTAAAAGTCCATTTTCGTTTTGATCTCCGCGACCTCGGCTTCGGTCAGCAGAGAAACGTTCTTCTTGTCCGCGTGACGAAGCTCGATGTGATCGATACCGAAGCTCTTCATGCCTCGGAGCTGATCCTCGAACCCGTCCGCGTATTCGTCGGAGAACGCCGAAAGTTTCAAATCAACCATATGTAAGTTTATGTTCCTTTCTGTGAAATTCGAACCCGTAAGGGCGATCGCAGATCGCCTACGTATTCCCCTTTAAAAAGGGGGAACGGTTTTACTGACTTTTCTTTGTTAGGATAACCTTTTTCTTTGTCTGAAAGAAAAAGGCAGAAAAAGAAGCAGACCAACGTTCCGTTGGATCGTTGCGCCCATCAATTGTGTCGCGATTCGTTTTTCTGTTCCCGTGGGTACAGTGCCTTGGAAATCGGTTGCACCTACACCCAAATCAGAGAAGGTTGGAATTTCTCGGTTCACGAACGAGCGGTTTCGATTTGATGGGCGCGGTTCTTGTCCATTCTCGTCACGCGAACCACGAAACACGAACCGTATGGGTTCGCGTTTCATAGGTTCGTGGGGAATTTGTGCTTTTCGATGCAGGGTGCCTCTGTCGAACCTCATCGCCCCCACTCGTAGATCCTTGCCCACCGTGTGCGGTTGCGTACAAACCTCGATTTCATCGTAGGGAAGGCGAATGCACCGTCATCGAACGAACACAAAAACTGATCAAAATTCAAAAGCAGAAAACGAAGGGAGAATCGTATGAACATACTGGTTTTGAACGGCAGTCCGAAGGGAAAATACAGCATTACCCTGCAGACAGTCAATTATCTGGAGAAGCTTTATCCGGCGCATACCTTTGAGGTTTTGCACGTCGGTCAGCGCATAAAGGCGCTTGAAAAGGATTTTTCCCCTGCGAAAGAGGCGCTGGAGAGAGCGGACATGATCCTTTTCTCCTACCCCGTATACACCTTTATCGCGCCGTATCAGCTCCACCGCTTCATTGAGCTGACGAAGGAAAGCGGCGTTTCTCTCAAGGGCAAATACGCAACGCAGATCACGACCTCGAAGCATTTTTACGACGTGACGGCGCACGCCTACGTCAAGGAAAACTGCATGGATCTCGGTCTTCTCTATATCCGCGGACTTTCCGCAGACATGGACGATCTTCTCACGGAGAAGGGAAGAAAGGAGGCGCGGGATTTCATGGACTTCGCGCTCTGGAGCGTGGAGAACGAGGCGTACGAGACCTTCTCTCCGACGGTGCTTGCGCCGAGCCGTATTCCCGCGGACGTTCCCGAAGCGGAGGAAAAGGCGCTTTCGGGCGACGTTGTGATCATCACCAACATGGAAAAGGATGACGCGCAGCTTGCGGGCATGATCGGAAGATTCAGAGCCATTCTGCCGAGAAAGAGCCGTGTCGTCAATATCCGCGAATACCCCTTCAAGGGCGGTTGTCTCGGCTGCTTCAACTGCGCGGTCTCGGGCGAATGCGTATATAAGGACGGCTTCGACCGTTTTCTCCGCGAGGATCTGCAGACGGCGGAGGCGATCGTTTACGCCTTCACGATCAAGGATCACTCGATGGGCGCTTCGTTCAAGCTTTACGACGACAGACAGTTCTGCAACGGTCACCGCACCGTGACGATGGGTATGCCGATGGGCTATCTCGTCAGCGGACATTACGCGGCGGAAAAGAATCTGCAGACGATCGTGGAAGGACGCGCGCAGGTCGGCGGTAACTTCCTCGCAGGCGTTGCGACGGACGAAAACGACACCAACGCCGATATCGACAAGCTGGCGAAAACGCTCTGCTACGCGCTCGAAAACAAATACGTGCCGCCGCAGAGCTTCTACGGCGTGGGCGGTATGAAGATCTTCCGCGACCTCATCTGGCTCATGCAGGGTATGATGAAAGCCGACCACAAGTTCTACAAGGCGCACGGTCAGTACGATTTCCCGCAGAAGAAATGGCCGACCATGATGAAAATGTACCTCGTCGGCGCGCTCCTCGCCTCTCCCAAGATCAAAGCCAAGCTCGGCAACAAAATGAACGAGGGCATGATGATGCCTTACGAAAAGGTGCTGAAGGAAGTCGAAGAGAAGAAATAAGGGGCAGTTTGCCTTCCAACCGCACCGCACGAACTCCGATTCTATCTAAAAAAAGGCTCGCCCTTTGGGAGAGGCTATTGGAATCATTCTTTTTTCGTGGGCGGACATGAAATCCGCTCTGCGATACCACATATTCAACAACGCGCAGTGCGCGGAAAGGAGGAAAGAAAATGGGCTTTGGTGAATTTGTGAGCCGATACGGCTTGAAACTGAATAACGCTCAATGCGAGGCGGCGCAGGCGATCGAGGGCGCGACGCTTCTGCTTGCCGTGCCGGGAAGCGGCAAGACGACGGTGCTCGTCACGAGGCTCGGCTACATGGTCATCGAGCTTGGCATTGCGCCCTCCTCGATTCTGACCATGACGTACACCGTGGCGGCGACGAAGGATATGAAGGACCGTTTCTGCTCGTTTTTCGGCGAGCAATGGCGCGGCGCTGTGGAATTCCGCACGATCAACGGCGTTTGCGCGAAGATCATCCGCGCGTACGAGCGCATGACGGGCAGAAGGGCGTTCGAGCTCGTCTCGGACGAAAAGGAAAGCACGGCTCTTCTTTCCGCGGTCAGCAGAGAATTTCTGGCCGCATATCCGTCGGAAGCCGACCTCCGCACGATCCGCACGCAGATCACCTATGCGAAAAATATGCTCCTTTCCGACGAGCAGATCAAGGAATTGGACAAAGAATCGCACTATCCCATCCACGATATCTTCCGCGCCTATAACGCCGCCATGCGCGAGCAACGCCGCATGGACTACGACGATCAGCTCGTCTACGCCTACAGGATCTTGCGCAAATATCCGCGCGTACTCGAGGCGGCGCAGAACGCGTACCGCTACATCTGTGTGGACGAGGCGCAGGACACCTCCCGTATTCAATACGAGATCATCAATCTGCTTTCGCAAAAGCACGGCAATCTCTTCATGGTCGGTGACGAGGATCAGAGCATTTACGGCTTCCGCGCGGCGTATCCCGAAGCGCTTCTGAATTTCGAGAGCTTGCACCCCGGCGCGCGCGTGCTTCTGATGGAGGAGAATTTCCGCTCCGACGCGCACATCGTCGAGGCGGCGGATCGCTTCATTCAGAAAAATCCGCACCGCCACGAGAAGCATATGTACGCCCATCGCCCCGCCGAAACGCCCGTGAAGGAGATCCTTCTCACCTCGCGAAGCGCGCAGTACGCCTACCTTCTGAAAACGGCGATCAACTGCAAGAGGGAAACGGCGGTCCTCTACAGAGAGAACGAGAGCGCTTTGCCGCTCATCGACCTTCTTGAGCGCGGCGGCGTTCCGTATCGGATCCGTATGCCCGATCTGACCTTTTTCACGCACCGCGTCGTGCAGGACGTCGAGGCGATCATCCGCTTCGCGTACGATCCTTACGACACGGACGCGTTCATGCAGATGCATTACAAGATATCTGCCTTTCTGAGCCGTCCGCATGCGCGTATGATTTGCGAGATATCGAAAACGCAGGGGATCTCCGTGTTCGACGCGCTCGACGTGGCGGAGGGTATTCCCGAGGCCACGCTGAAAAGCTGCCGCGCCATGCAGACACAGCTATGGAAGCTGACCGCTGACCGCGGTGACAGAGCGATCGAGCGCATATGCGGTCCGCTCGGCTACGAGGCGTATCTCGACTATTGCGCGCTCAAAAAGAGCAAGCTCCCCATTCTGCAGGGAATCGGCCGCAACGAGCCGAGCGCTATGCATTTGTTGAAGCGACTCGACGAGCTTTCCGCGCTGATCAGAAAGGGAGGCGGCGACTCGAACGCGCAGTTCATTCTTTCGACCGTCCATTCCTCGAAGGGTCTCGAGTACGATACCGTCTATCTGATGGACGTCGTCGATTACGTTTTGCCCGAAACGGCGATCGGCAATCCCTCGACGGCTTCGCCGGAGGAGTATCGCGCGTACGAGGAGGACAGAAGGCTCTTCTACGTTGCCGCGACCAGAGCGAAAAACCGATTGAACGTGCTGACCTACGCGGGCGAAAGCTCCTGCTTCTGCGATGAGTTCCTCGAGAAGAAGCTCGAGCTTCCCGAAAAAAGAGACAGAAAGCTCCCCGCCGAGAATTTCGACACCTTCCGCGAACGGTACGGCGAGGGCGCGCGTATGGTACACAAGAAGTTCGGCGAGGGCATCGTCGTGAAAAAGGAGGAGTGGAGCGTCACCGTTCGTTTTGCCGACGGCAAGATACGCAAGTTCTCCCTCGAAGCCCTCTACGATAAAATGCTGACGGAGTGATCCCGTCAGCATTTTTTTGTGAAAAGTTATGGGGGAAGGTGTTATTATGGATTTTCGCAGAATCCCGTCTGCGCAAGAACCCCGATAACATCGTAGGGGCGATTCACGAATCGCCCGTTTACCTTCCCCTCGCGCCGCTTCGCTACCGCTCCCCTACCGACATAAAACCGATTTTACGTACGAAATCCCGTTGCCGAACGAATTTGGGTTATTTTGTTGGGACCGACGTCCCCGGCGGGCCGAAAGCCTTCCCCTTGGGTAGCGAAGCGGCGCGAGGGGAGTGAATAACGACCTAAATGGTCGTTAGAGCCCGAGCGTGACCGAGCCGCAGCGAGACAGGGGGACATCTCAACGGAGTTGAGATATGGATGAGGTATTGC
>JAZRLQ010000156.1:0-4772 GCA_045646925.1 Eubacteriales bacterium | reverse complement strand
TTCCGCGATGGCGGTCTTACCGACACCGGGCTCACCGATCAGACAAGGGTTGTTCTTCTGTCTGCGGGAGAGGATCTGCATGAGGCGCGCCGTTTCGCGCTCTCTGCCGATGACCGCGTCGAGCTTGCTTTCTCTTGCGGCGGCGGTCAGATCGCGGCAGTACATACCGAGATATTTCTTTTTCTTGTCTTCCTTCTTCTTTGATTTTTCTTCCTTTTTGCCGTCAACGCCGCGCTTCGTCTTGCCGGAGATCTCTCCATCCTTGGCGTCATCCTTGGCGTTTTCGTTGTCCTTGCTCTTCTTATTTCCGCTCATAAAGCCGTTTGCAAAGGGGAATTGATTGAAAAGCTTCGCGAAGTCCATCGAGGGCGTTCTGCTTTCACCCGCCGTTTCATCTTCTTCGTCTATATCATCGTCCTCGTCGAAGTCCTCTTCGCCGCCACCCATGAGGGATTGGAGATCCTTCTCCATCGCGTCGAAGTCGTCCTCGGTAATGCCCATGCCGGAGAGAATGGAATCCACCTGCGGAATACCAAGCTCCTTTGCGCATTTCAGACAAAGGCCTTCGTTTTTCGTTTCGTTGTTTTCGATTTTGGTAATAAAGAGAACCGCCATACGCTTATGGCATCTTGAACACATTTGCATTTTTTCGGGTTAATCCTTTCGTGAGTATCCGTCGGCGCGACGCCGCAGTTTTTGGAATCAATGTTAATTTTATATGAAAAGAGCTTTCTCTCGTTCAACTTAAAACTTGACATTCCGAGCGCCTTTTCCGAAGAAAAGACGTTTGGAATATCCGATTTCAACCGAATCCGAACGCCGCATTTGCGGCGTTCGGTCTTGAAGGATCAGGAAAGCCAGTTGATAAACTGGAAAATATAAGTCATGGGGTTGATCTTCGTGCAAAGCGTGATGATAAAGGAATCCGCAAGCTCCATGGAGAAGACGGAGGGATTCACGCGGTTGAGCATGGGAAGAAGCGCTTTTACGAAAACGTTTGCAAGCGCCCAAGTCCAGATGCTGCCGTTCAGAAGACCTGTCACGGCGCCGAGAATGCCGTTGATCTGCTTGACGACGGGGATCTTCTCGAGAAGAGAGTCGAGAAGACGGAACAAAAGCTTGAACAGGATCATGGCAACGATGAAGATCGCCAGGAAGGAAATCGCCATTGCCAAGGTCTCCGCGAGATAGTTATTCACAACTGCCGTCGAGGTGGCAACGCTTCCATTTTCCGCTACGTCGCCGACGAGGAAATTCAGCATAGTCTGAATCTTGTCGAGGAAGGTTGCGCCTTCTTCAAAGGTCGGACCTTCCACGCCTTCCGTCACCATCTTCTGCAAGAAGGGGATCTGTCTGACGTATACCGCGAGAAATTTCCAAGCGAAGTTTGCGATCGCAAAGGAAAGCACGTAGGTCAGAAATCCGCTGATCGCTTTGAGAAAGCCGTTTTTCCAACCGAAAAATACACAAAGTCCAAGTACGAGTACGAGTACGATATCAACTATAAACGCCATAGTTAAAAAACCTCACATTCTGATTATCTGATTCAATCACGCATAATCGTTACGGAACGATTCTTTTCGTTTCCGAAACGTAGCATATAAGCAGACTTTCGTCCGCCAGAACGAAGAAATCGAGCGCGCCCGAATTGATCGCGTTCGAACTTATCGGCTGACCGTCGTGATCGTAAACGGAAGCCGTCCGATTGGAGAAGGTGTAGCAAGAGCCGTTTTTGATCTGAAGGTCGATCAGCTTCTCCGAAATGGAAAATTCCGTTTTCATTTCACCTCTCGACGAATAGACGATCACGCGAGACGAGCCGTCGGACACCGCGATATTTTTGCCGTCGCAAGCAACGAGCGCATGGGTGGAATCCGATACGGTCTGCAATTTCTTTCCGTTCGTCTGACAAAAGATCACGTTACCTTCCGTTGCAAAATAGAGCCTCGAATTATCGAAAAAGGCTGTCGAAACAGGCTTTTTGCCGGAAACTCTCTCGTGAAAGAGCTGTTTTTCCGAGGACACGTCCCAGAGAGCGAAATCCGTATAATAATTTCCCGCGCCGAACGCGTCGTCGCCCTCAATGGTCGTGATCGCAAGCTTGTCTCCGTTGGGAGAAAGGTCAAGATCGTAGATCACGGCGTTTTCCGCAAGCGTAACGGAAGCCAGCTTTGTGGAATTCTGGTCGTAGACCTCGACGACGATCCGCTCCTCCTCGCGCAGACAGACCGCGAATTTTCCCGATTTGGAAATAGCGGCAAGTCGGATCGGATAGGAAAAGCTATGCTCGTATACGGAGGAAAAGGAATCGTATATCGCTATACGTTTGTCACCGGGGGTGTAAAGCGCGAGATATTTGTCGGAAACGGCAAACGCTTGCGCGGAATTGGGTGCCTCCGCGCGAAAGCATCGGTCGCCGGACATATCGTAAACGGAGATCTTGCCGCTTTCGATGATCGCAAGATCGTTCTTGTAGATCACAAAGCCCGCGCCGTTTCCTGCGGCGTAAGAGATATCGTTATACTGCTTGCCCAAGGAAGCGGGATTGATCTTCCATACCTTATATAAGTATTCGAATTGATTGTCGATGAGAAAGCCGTACGACATAAGGCAGGTGACGATCATCACTGCCGCGAGAGCCAGCGCCGCAAGCGTACGGAGTATATGAAAGCGGTCCGCCGTCTTTTCATAATAGAGTCTGTTCTCCGAAAAGCACGCCATCGTTGCGGTATCGTGCTTCTTTTTTCGCAGATGGATGCGGATCCTTCTGCGAGGCTTTCTGCCGTTCGGTCCCGTTTTTTTCACGGGAGGTCGATTATTGTTCGTCAAGCAGATCCCCCCTTCTCCACGCCTCGTTCGTCAGAAAGACGCGGTTGAGATAGAGTCCCTCGGCGGGAGCGGTTCTTCCCGCGAGCGCGCGGTCGCCTTCACTGACCGCCTTTTCCAGACGGGAGAGAGAGATCTTCCCTTCGGACATTTCGAGAAGCGTGCCGACGATGATACGAACCATATTGTAGAGGAATCCGTCCGCGCTGACGAAGACTCTCACCGCGTCGCCGTCCTTTTCAACGCGCAGATCCGTGATCGTGCGGACCGTGTCCTCGATGTCGCTTCCGCTGGACATAAAAGCGCGGAAATCGTGCTTACCGAGCAGAACGGGGATCGCGCGACGCATGGCGTCGAGGTCGAGAGGGCGCGCGTAGTAGAGCGCGCGGTCGGCAAGGAAGGGGTTGCGGTACGGATGATTCCAGATCAGATACGTATATTCCTTTCCCGCGACCTCGCGGCGAATCTTGAAATCGTCCGGCACGCGAACGCTCGCGCTGACGGAAACGTCCTTCGGAAGATACGTATTCATCGCGCGCGCAACGGCGGTCTCCGGAATGCCGGAGGTGCCGTGCTCCTCCACGACGGCGAGATATTCGTTTGCGTGTACGCCGCTATCCGTGCGGCTGCAACCACTGACACCGCAGGGCGTGTCGAAGATCTTCGTCGCCGCAAATTGCAGTGCCGCCTGAACGGTCTTCGCGTTCGGCTGCACCTGAAATCCTGAATACGCCGTCCCGAGATAAGACAGCGTAAGCAAATGCTTCATAGCTGATATGCATCCGTTTTTCAACGAATGCTCTCCTTTCAGTTCAAGTCCATTCCCAATCAGAGAAGCTTGGGAAAATAAAAATTCAAAAGGATGATACCCGCAAGCAAAGCCACCGTCGCCGCCGCCGCGAGAAAATCACGCGCCGCAAAGCGAAGCACGGTCATACGGGTCCTTCCTCCGCCGCCTCTATAGCAGCGGCATTCCATCGCCGTCGCCAGCTCCTCCGCGCGTCTGAACTGCGAGATCAGAAGCGGGATCAGAACGGGGATCAGCGCCTTCGCCTTGTCGATGAGATTGCCCGAATCGAAATCGGCGCCTCGCGCCTTCTGGGCGTTGATGATCTTCTGCGTTTCTTCCAGAAGAGTCGGAATAAAACGAAGTGCCATCGTCATCATCATGGCGAACGTATGAACGGGAACACCGATCTTTGCCAACGGAGAGAGCAGGCGCTCAATGCCGTCGGTCAGCGAGATCGGAGAGGTCGTATACATAAGGATCACGGAGGTCGATGCCATCAGAAGCACGATGCGAAGAGCCATCGTGATCGCGCGGATCACGCCCTCCTTTGTAATGGTGAAGGGTCCAAGCGCCGCAAGAACGGTCGTGCCGTTACCCCAGAAAACGTTGATCAACGTCGTAAAGATCAGAACGAGGAAAAGCGGCTTCAGACTTCTCAACACGACGCCGAAGGAAACACCCGAAACGGCAATGATCAGCACCGTGGACACGACGAGAAGTGCGTATGCGGGCGCGCTTTTCGCAAGAAAGATCAGTACGATATAGCAGATCGCAAGCAAAAGCTTCATTCTGGGGTCGAGCTTATGCAGAAGCGAGTTCCCCGGAAAATATTGTCCGAGTGTAATATCTTTTAACATAAGACTATTCCTTTCAGTGAATAAAAATTACCCGAAAAAGCGTTTTTACGATTGACTGATCAAGCGCTCGATCTCCGCCTTTGCCTGCGCGACGGTATATACGTCCGTGCGGACGTCGAAGCCCTTTTCGGCAAGCATAAGCATCATTTTCGTAACCTGCGGAACGGTGAGTCCGACGGATTCAAGCTCTGCGGCTCTGCCGAACACCTCGCAGGGAGCGCCGTACATAAACGGCTTGGAGTCACTCATAACGAGGATCTTGTCGCAATAGACCGCCATATCCTCCATACTGTGACTGA
>JAZRLQ010000155.1:0-6238 GCA_045646925.1 Eubacteriales bacterium | reverse complement strand
CATGTAGTATATCATATATGTTTTCGTTTGTCAATACCTTTTTTAAAAGTTTTTCATATTTTTTCAAACTTTTTTCACCCTTTTTCATTTGATTTCACTTGCATATATATTTTGTTTCGTATATATGCAAAACAAACACTTTTCTGCCATTTTCTTTCTCATTTTCTTTTCGTCTTTTTTGATTTTCTCCCTTTTTTGCCCGATTTTCTTAAAAAAATTTTTGAAATTCCGTGAAAAGTTTTTGAATTTTCCCCATTCAAACTCGAAGGATTATTTGCAAAAAACAGAAAATTCGGCTTGAACAAAATTCAAAACATATTGACTTTATCCGAAATCCGTGGTATAATCGACGTATCAATCAATTTATACACAGAAGGAAGTGAAGTTTATGACTCCAAAAAACATTTCCGAGGGTGGAAAAAAAGAAGCCATCCTCTCTGCCGCACTCGATACTTTTCTTGAAAACGGATACGAAAGCACCTCCGTACGCAGCATTTCTCAAAAAGTCGGTTGCGAAGTAGGTCTTATCTACTACTATTTCAAAACGAAAGAAGAACTGTTTGAACAGGCGCTTCTTGCTTATTACGCAAAAACGGAAAAAGAAATGAACGATCTCGCCGAGCAAAGCACGGCAACCGTCGAAAAATTCATTGATTATCTGGAGAAAAAAGCAAACTCATACAGAAAAACCTTCGCAAACAACGTACATTTTTCCATTCGTACCGCAGTCTGCGAAAAAATCACCTCTCTTGCCGAAGCAAATCTCACGAAGATTCTGGAAAAAACGAAAAAGGGCGAAGCAAAAAACATTGCCGTTTTTCTCGCAAGAGGACTTTGCGGAGCCATGCTTCGCGATGATGCCAATTACTATAAGGAAAACAAGGATTCCATTCAGCGTATCGTCAAATCGATCGTCGGAACCGAAACGAGAGAATACGTTTCTCAAAAAAGAGACATTCCCTCCTTCCTGCTTTAAGTCAAAAACCCCTTTCCAAAGGCAACGCCTGTGGAAAGGGGTTTTATCATGCGATAACGGAGTGATGCTCCGTCATTTTTGCGCGATCAGCAACCGCAGCCGCCCGAGTGGTAATCGTTGCAGCCGCAACCGCCATTGAAGCCTGTGCCGCAACCGTTGCCGCAGCAGGAGATCAAAAGGAACACGATGATGAGAAGCCAGATCACGTTGTTGTTATCGAAAATATTGCAGAGACAATTCATAATATCCTCCCTTCGCCGTATACGGCGATTTCATCAAAACTGAATTCAGAAAGAAAAGCCTTTGCCTTCCTCTCTGTTATCATTCTATGACGGAGGGTTCAAATTGCCACAACGCGCGAAAGATTTTGCAAAATTATTTTTTGCTCGTTTTCGACTTTCTCTGCGCCTTGCGCTGACGATCCTTTTCCAGCTCAGCAGCGATTTTTTCCTTGTCCTTGACCTTTCTGTCAACGGGTCCGCCGATCGCGTAGCCAAGCATGAAAACGAGAATACAAACGGCAAAGCCGATAAACACCTGAAGAAGAACGGATACGGAGAAGATCATATAGACGATCTCGCTGACGATACCGAACGCGCCCGTACCGAGACAGCCGATCAGCTGGGCAATCGCAAACAGATCCTCGGAGCCATTCGACTTATAGACGATATAAAGAACGAAGAAGACCGCCGTCGTCAGAATCGGGATCGCGTTTGCAATAAGAACGGAAATACCGATCTTCACGCCGGAACGGGAGAAACGGAGACCGCAGTACGCCCAAAGAGCTGTCATACCGAGCAAAATGCCAAGCGCAATATAAACGGGAGTTGTGAATCCGTATTCAGCGAAATACAGGATCGCTTCCGAGCAGAACACCATCGAAATGAGGTAAAGCGCGATCGAAAGCAGGGGAACGAGGGAAAGCAGATATACTGCCTTGAAGTTAAATTTGTTTTTCATGGGAATTTCCTTTCTTATATATAATTTAAATCTCAACCGTACCGTTCAGAGCGAACGAATAAATATAGGTATGCAGAGGTTGCTTGCCGAAAAGCTTCTCACAAGCAAGCTTATAATAGCCAAGCTGTTTTGCGTGGCGTTCGCGAAGCGTTTTTTCGATAAAGGATCGCTTTGTTCCCGCGGAAAAGAAATCCGTTTTGTAATCCACGAGGATCAGCTCTCCGTTTTCGTCAAGAAACGCGCAGTCGATAACACCCTGCACCAGAATCTCCTCGCTTGCGAGAACGCCATTCTCCTCACCCGTGAAGAGATCCGCCGGCAATTTGATCATAAATCGCTTCTCGCGGAAGACCTGCGGCGCCGAAAAGATCCGTTTCGAAAGATCGCTTTCAAAAAACGCCTTCAATTTATGAATATCCATTTTTTCCCGATCCGATTCAAAGATAAAACGGTTTTGCGCCAAATATTCGATTTCCGCCTCCACGCCGTTTTGCAAAACGCGTTCAAAATCGCAGAACTGCATAAAGGTATGCATTGCCGTTCCCTTTTGCGCGGCAGTGACCGTCTCGTCCTGCTCACGAAGCAAAAAGTTCGGTGCGGCCATCGTCACGTCGATCTCCTCGGAAAGCGCCTTCGCCGCATCCGATTCGTCAAGAACCGTTGGATACAGCTCGGAAACGGCAAGCTTCGAGGGGATCTCGCTGAGTCTGCGATAGGGGTAAACGTAATCAAGCCGTTCGGAAACGAGACGTCTCGCCTCGTCGTACGTCATATCCTCCGCGTTTTCCTCGGTCTCGGGCAATGTCTCCGTCTCCGATTCCGTATTCTCGGATTTTTCCTCCGCATACACGGTATCCATGAGGAAGGAGTCCTGCTTATCGGCAAGCGCAGTCAGAAGCAGATCCAGATAAACGGACGATTCACGCAGGGCGTATTCCGAAAAATACTTGCTCTTCCACGCGTACGTTCCGTCCTCTCGCCATAGCTCGTAAACGCCCTTTTCGATGTCCTTTTCGGAAACAGATGCCGTCATGAAGAGCCTTTCCTTCGGTCTGGTCAACGCAACGTACAGAACGCGAAGCTCTTCCTCGACCATCGCGCGTCTCTTATCCAGAAGAGCGGCGCGGCGGATCGGCGTATCCAGGCGGACAAGCCCCTGCTCCGCGGTCAATTTCAGCGCAATGCCGAAATCGTCGTGGAAGATCGTTTTTTCCGTCGATTCCTTGAAATTCATCTTCTTTCCGAGATTGCAAAGGAAGCAGATCGGGAATTCCAAGCCCTTCGATTTATGAATGGTCATGATATTGACGACGTCTCCCGGCGAGGCAAAGCCGGAAATATCCATCTGCGCACGGCGCGCGAGAACGTCATTGATAAAAGTGATAAAGCCCGAAAGGCCCTTGAAGCCGCCTCTCTCGAATCCGCGCGCGTAATTATACAGTGTCATCAGATTGGCGTTCGCCTGCTCGATCTCGTACATCGAGAGCGATTCATCCGACGCGATCGCGGAAAAGATCCCCGTATCGTTATAGATCTCCCAGATGAGCGCGTCGCATGGCGTTTCCGCGGCAAGCATGGTGTAACGCTCGTAATCGTCGAGGAACTTTTTGCCTTTGGCAAAATCGGTCTGCTCCGTAAACGCGCGGAGCGCGTCGAACAAGGAGCCGTCCTTCAGAAACCGTCGGATAAAGATCAGCTCGTCAAGCGTCACACCGTAGATCGGACTTTTCAACGCGGATGCGAGATAGATATCTCTCGCGGGATTGTCGATTGCGCCGAGCAGAGAGACGATCAGAAGCACCTCAGGGCTTTCGAAAAATTCCTTGTCCCCGCTGTTTTTGCAGGGGATACCTCTTACGCTTAGCGCGTCCTCGTAAAGCTTCGCCGCGGAGGACGTACTGCGGAGCAGAATGACGATATCCGAGCATTTGACGGGCGAGCCGTCGTTTTTTCTGCCGTTTTTCAGAAGGTCTTCTATCTTTTCCGCCACGAAATCCGCTTCTCCGATCATGTCCTCGTCATCCTCGTCCTCCGTTTTCGCGGAAGCCTTCGGAATCAGATACAATTCGGGAACGGGCGCGTGAATATCTCTGCCGGGGTGCAAACGCTCGTCCTCGCCGTAGCGAAGCTCCTTTGCGTTCATCAGCTTTTCGAAAACGCCGTTACAGAATTCGAGAATTTCCGTCGAGGAACGGAAGTTTTCCGAAAGAAAGATCTTCGCCGCCTTCTCCTCCATACCCGCGCGGTATTTCGGACGACTGTCGAGAAGCGCGGAGAAAATATCCGGCTTCGCGCCGCGGAAGGCGTAAATGCTCTGCTTGATATCCCCGACGTTGAATCGGTTATTTTCCTTCGAGATCAGTCGGAAGATCGTGTCCTGCAGCTCGTTGGTATCCTGATATTCGTCGATATAGATCTCGTCGTAAGCCTCGCGCAAGGCGATCGCAAGCTCCGTCGGCTCACCCGTTTTCTGATCGCGGAGCAAGCGCAGCGCGTAATGCTCCATATCTCCGAAGGTGATCATTTTTCTTCTTCGCTTTTCTTCGGCAAATCTCTTCTCAAAGCTCCGCATAAAGCAACCGAGCTTTCGTAACGCATCCTCCGTTTCCGTAAAGCACGCCGTCAACGCCTCTTCCGAATACGAATAGTATTCTTTTGCGATCTTTTTCAGTCCGTCCTTGAAATCCGTTCGGAATTTCGAGAACCGCGCGAGCATGGGATCGCCGGAAACACCCGTCAATCTGGCGAACGAGCCCTGCAACGCCGCGATCATCGGCGCGATCTCGCGATACGGAATTCCGCTTTCCGCAGACGTGCGGAGCTTCTCGATCTCGTCCCACTCGAACGCGATCACCGCAAGCGGCTTTGCGAATTTCTTGTCCTCACTTGCTCGGCGCACGGCATCCGCGTAAATACGGGAATAATGCGAGAGAAATTGCGTGAGATATTCTCTGATGCACTTCTCCCACGGCGTTCCGTCGAAGCCATCCTTCGCCGCTTTTTCCGCGATCGCGCGGAAATATTCGATCCGATCGAGAGAATCGACCGTGGAGGAAACGGAAAGATAGAGCGAGATCAAGGTTTTCGAAAGCTGATCTGTCCGCGCAACGTCGCCGAAGAGATCCGCGAACCTGCCGAAATCCGCGATCGCCTCCTCGCCCTCCTGAAGCTCACCCTCGAAATAATCGTCGATCAATTCCTCCGCGATCTCGCTCATCAGCAGACGGACCTCCGTCTCGTCCCCCGCAGAGAAGTCGGGCGGAATATTCAGCTTCTGGAAATTCGTGCGGATCAGATCCAGACAGAAGCTGTGTATGGTACTGATATGCGCGGAGGAAACGAGCAGGCTCTGCTTGCGGATATGCGCGTTATCGGGGTTCTCCGCCAGCTTCGCCGAGAGCGCGTCCGCGATACGGGAGACCAGCTCCGCCGCCGCCGCTTTCGTGAACGTAACGACGAGCACGCGTGAAATATCGCCGTCCTCGGCGCACACGCGTTCAATGATCCTTCGGGTCAGAACCGCCGTTTTACCCGAGCCCGCCGCCGCGGACACGGCGATGGAATAGCCGCGCGAATCGATCGCATCCTTTTGCGCGGGTGTCCAGACAACAGCGCCCATATCAATCCTCCTCTCCGTCTTCCTCGGAAAACGTCATTTCTTCAATATATTTCTCCATAAAATACGCGCTTTTGGAAAGCTCCGTATATTCCGATTTCATGCAGATCGTCCTTGCTGACGAACGCGGCTCACTGCCAAGCAGGATCGCCACCGCGCCCGCGCCCGCGGCGTTGCCGGCGAACTCGTATTTTTCGATCGCGATGGGAGGAAGCAGTCCGATTCGGCGCATACTTCTCGCCTTCAGATGAGAACCGAAGCCGCCCGCGATCACGATGCGGGAAACGCTGTCTGTGTCAATTCCCGACTCGTGCAAAAGCGTTTGCGCGCCCGCGCAGACCGCCGCCTTCGCAAGCTGGATCTCTCGGATATCCTTCGCGCAGATATAAATATTCTTTTCATGATCGAGCATGAAAACGGGATCGCCGTCCTCATCCTCGTCGATGTAAGAGGCGAACGCACCCGCCTCGTCCTTTTCCGTGATGAGCCCCGTTTCGTCGAGCAGACCCGTATCCAGCATAACGGCGACCGCGTCCACGATGCCCGAGCCGCAGATGCCGACCGCAGGCGCGTCCGAAACGGTTTTATAACGAATTTCTCCGTCGCGGACGAAGACCTCGCCGATCGCGCCCGAAACGCCCGCCATGCCGCAAGCGATGTGCGCGCCCTCAAAGGCGGGGCCTGCC
>JAZRLQ010000154.1:0-20478 GCA_045646925.1 Eubacteriales bacterium | reverse complement strand
AATACAAATTTTGTCTTCCTAAGCCCGCTTGGCCTCCGACTTCCTGTGATCGCGGGAATCTCGGTTTTGTCAAAAGATGTTCGGAATGGTGGAGCAAAAAGCCTTTTCCTTGAAATAAAGCGATTTCGGACTTTACAACTTGGACTTTATCCTGTATAATAAGGTTGCATATTGCAAAGATATGAGAATGATAGCGGAGCAGATTGCCGGAATTCGTTCGCAGTTGATCCGCGTTGATTGATAGGAGAATGCTATGCAAGCGATCGGAATTGATATCGGAACGACCAGCATATGCGGCGTGTCGGTCGATATGGAAACGGGAGAACTGAAGCGCTCGATCACAAAGGACAGCGAGGCTTTTCTGGTCGGCGCGGCTGACTGGGAAAAAATACAGTCCGTCTCAAAAATTATAAGTCTTGCGAAAGAGATTCTGGATTTATTGATTTCGGATCAGGTTGCGGTGATCGGTGTTACGGGTCAGATGCACGGAATCGTTTACACGGATGAAAAAGGCAGATGTGTAAGTCCTCTCTATACCTGGCAGGACGGCAGAGGGAGTCAGCCCTTCGGAGATGCCACCTACGCCGATTTTCTGGGAAGTAACAGTGGTTATGGTTGCGTTACCGATTTCTATAACAGAAAAAACGGATTGGTGCCGAAAGCCGCGCGTTGTTTTTGCACCGTTCAGGATTATTTCGTTATGTGCCTTTGCGGACTTGAGAGACCTTCGACTCATATTTCCAACGCGGCAAGCTTCGGCCTGTTTGATATGCAGGAAAAATGTTGCGCCTATGATAACGATATCGATGTGATCGACGGGTATCGGATCGCCGGACGTTATCGAAATATCCCCGTAAGCATTGCCATCGGCGACAATCAAGCGAGTGTTTTATCGAGCTTGTCCTCCGAGGATGAGCTTCTCATCAACGTAGGTACTGGCAGTCAGGTTTCAGTGATATGTGACGAAGCCGCGATGGATGATCGGGTGGAGCTCCGTCCCTTTTTTGAAGGAAAATGTCTTGCCGTGGGCGCGGCTCTCTGCGGAGGCAGAGCGTACGCCGTACTAAAGGATTTTTATAAATCCATCTTGTCCGACGTCAAGGAGATTGATGACGCGGCGGTCTATGCTTGGATGGAACGGCTATTGCAACAAAATGCTTCGGCTTTGACCGTCGATACCCGTTTTGCAGGAACGCGCGCAGACAAGTCGGTTCGAGGCAGTATCCGTAATATTTCGGTTGAAAACTTTACGCCTGCGGCATTGACGAGAGGTGTTGTGGATGGAATGGTGAGAGAGCTTTACGATATGTATCTGCTTATGGGCAAGGAAATTTGTGGCATTGTCGGCGCTGGAAACGGTCTTCGGAAAAATAAATTTTTGGTAGAGACGGCGAGAAATACGTTTGGATATTCACTCAAAATTCCTTGTCATACAGAGGAGGCGGCTTTCGGAGCCGCACTATACGGTATGCTTTCCGCGGGTTATTGCAAAAACATGAGCGAGGCATGGCGATTGATACGGTATACGTACGTATGATCGTGCGTTGTGATCGATAAAAAGGAGATTTTTCAAAATGACTGATTATGAAATACGAAAAGAGAAAACGTTTCTCCGGAACGTAAGGAGAAACAAGATCAAGGCGATTATTGCCTATACGACTCGCACGGTTGCGTTGATGTGCGCTTCGGGAACGCTTATGCAGACGTTTCTCGCGACGCTCGGCTTTGACAGCGAGCTGATCTATCTGCATTCCACTCTGTTACAAGCGGCAAACGTGCTGACGATCATACTTGCTTCCAATTGGGCAAGCAACGGTTCGCCGATCAAGCGCTCGGCGTTCACGACGATACCGATCGGACTTTTCTTTCTGTGCTATATTCCCATCGCGATCGCCAACCATGCGACACCGATGGCTTACGTTTTGCTCTGCGCGGTCGGCGTTCTGCAACAGATCGCTTACGGTCTCTTTACCGTTTGCGAGTATAAAACACCGTATTACATATACAGAGCGGACGAATACGGTACTATGCTCTCTCTGTGCGGAATCATTTCTTCGATATTTTCACTGCTTTTGGGCTTCGTTATCACGTTTCTTACCGAAAGATTTGCGTTTGCGGACATTATGAAGGTTGCGTTTGTGATCTCTGCCGCGATGATGCTCATCGCTTTCATTGCGATCTATTGCGAAAAGAGCTTGCGTACGGAGGATGAAACTCTGATAGCTCCCGAGAAAAAGGACAAGCCCCGTCGGGTACGCCTCATGCGGATCCCGATCTTCACTCGTTTGATCCATGCGAATCTGATGAGAGGATTTGCAACGGGTATCATCGGTGTTCTTGCGGCGATCGCGCTTGATCTCGGCTATGACGAAACGCTGACGGCGTCTATGGTATACGCGCAATCCCTCGCGTCGCTTGCCGCGTGCGCATTTTTTGCCTTGATCTCGAAGAAGGTCCAGAGCCGTTTTGTCGTGATGGGGGGTAGCTTGCTCGTTGTTTTGCTTCCTTTGCTTCTGATCAAAAGCAGTTCGCTTTTCCTTCTTTTATATATCGTGATCATGGTGGGCAGAACGTTGATCGATTATGGTGTTCCCTCCATGCTGATTAAGGTCGTTCCCGTTGAAATTGCAGGTCCGTATCACGCGTGGCGCATGGTTCTGCAGAATGCGGGTATGCTTCTCGCGACCACGCTTGCGACGGTCATTCCCGTTATCTATTTGCTCGTGGTGTCGGCGGTATTTCAGTTGATATCCGGTATTTCGTTTTTCAGAATCGTGAAGGTATCTTCCAAAGGAGGTTCGTTATGAACAGAAAATTTCATCTTGAGATCGGTCAGCCTATTCCGGTGACCTACGGAAAAGTAGGTGACAACGCTTGGGGACACGTTCAGTTTCCCACTCTTTATCATACTGTGAACGGAAAACTGCTTGCTTCATGGGAATATTGCAGTGATACGATCGAATATAAGGGCGACTTTCATTCCGCGGTGTCCGCAGACGGCGGTGATACGTGGCATGCGCCTGAAGCGGAGGATGAGATCGCATATCCCAAAATGGCGAACGGAAAATGCTTTGCGGGATTTGTGAGAAAGGGCGCGTATCCGGTGGATTATTTTGATAAATATACCCCCGCGTATATGTCCGACGCCGGCAGACGTTTTTTTGCAAAGGATATTGAAGAAACGCAGGATACTGCGGTTTACGGCATTGAAGCGGATCCCGTGACTTTTAAAAAGACCGTGTTTGCCTGCAAGATCAATTGGCCGAACATGCCGATCGGCGTAACCTCCACCGGAATGGTTTATCCCGCGACGATGATGTTCGCTCTTTCGCAAAGATGCGGTTTGCTGATAAGCGGAGAAAAGATGTATTTCTCGCTTTATACCCATGGATTCAATTCCGACGCCGCATCGCCCGAGGACGCAATGCTCAAGTATATGGATAAATATTGCGTATATATTTTCGAATCCTGCGATTGCGGAAGAACGTGGAATTATCTTTCCCAGATACCGACAAACGACGAGGTGTTTTGCAATAATCCCGCTGCGGAGGGCTTCTGTGAGCCGATGATGGCGAGACTTTTCGATGGATCGATCTCCATACTGCTTCGTACAGGAAGTAACAACCCTTCGTATATTGCTCGCTCGACCGACGATTGCAAGACGTGGTCGACACCGCAGATCTTCGATGAAAACGGTGTTTTGCCGCAGATCCTTACACTGAAAAGCGGTGTGACGATTGCTTCGTACGGCCGACCGATTCTGAAGGTTAGAGCGACCTCGGATCCTTCGGGTATAGATTGGGAGACTCCGATCGTTCTTCCTCTTACCGTGTCCGCCGATCCGAACGAGAACAAAAAGCCGTGGGGCAAAAGACAGCAATCCTGCTTCTATACGGGACTTCTCGCAACGGGAGACGATTCTGCGGTTCTCGTATATAGCGACTTCCATTACCCCAATCCCGATGGCGTTCAAGTCAAATCCATTCTTGTGAGAAAGATCTCGGTGGTGTTTGACGATTGACGAGCCTTTTTGAAAAGATATTTTAATGAAATAAAAAAGTGTTGTTTTTGAACGTGCGCTTCTATATGCGCGGCTCGTGAACAACACTTTTGTTTTATAAGTCGAAGTTTGCCGATGAAAGTCCTTGAATACGAATTTTTTATATTAAAGATCGAGCTTCATATCTCCGTCCTTGACGAGATTGAGTTTTTTGAGGATCGCATGGAAGCAGATCGAAAGCAGGGCGGGGAGAACGAAGCAAACGAGGATCAGACCGATCCAGTGGAGAGGAGTGACTTCGCCGGTGTAGCCGTTGGATTTATCGTACCAGCCGAGGATCATTCCGAGCGGTCCGAGCAGACCGCAGGTGCCCATACCGGAGTTGATGGCAACGCCGTACATTTTCAGATCGAAAACGCAGACTGCAAGAGGTCCGGTGATCGCGGAAGCAAGCGTGGGCGCGATCCAGATACATGGATTTTTGACGATGTTGGGGACTTGAAGCATACTGGTGCCGATTCCTTGAGAGAGAAGACCGCCCCATTTGTTTTCTTTGAAGCTGATGACGGCGAAGCCGACCATCTGCGCGCAGCAACCGGCGACGGCGGCAGCGCCCGCGATAGCAAGACCTTCAGAGCTTCCTGCCGCGGCGACGCTTCCCGTCATCACGAGTCCCTGACAGATCGCTGCGCTGGAGAGCGGGAGTGTCAGAACCATGCCGACGACGACGGAAACGATAATTCCCGTAATGAACGGCGCTTGCAGAGCTGCCCATCCGATGAATTTACTGAAATAACCGACACCGATACCGATGTAGGGCGCGATCCAGACGGAGAGCAGACCACCGACGATAATGGTGACGAAGGGCGTGACGATGATATCCACCTTCGTTTTCTTGGAAACGAGCATACCGATTTCGACCGCGATGATTGCGATGAGGAAGACGGCGAAGGGGCCGCCGGCGCCGCCTTGCGCATTTGCGGCATAGCCGACTGCGGCGGCAGAAAACATGACCAAAGGGGATGCCTTCAGAGAGTAAGCGATAGCGACACCCATTGCGGCGCCTGCCATAGATTTGGCAAATCCGCCGATGGTTGCGAAAATTTCAAGATGCGGAATCATTCCGATCGCGCCGAAGATTGTACCGATGAGCAGCGAAGCGAAAAGTCCGAGCGCCATGGCGCCCATGGCGTCGATCAGATATCTTTTGACAAAACGTTTCATGAAATAAACCTTTCCTTGTTATCATTTGTGTGTAGATATATGTATATACACTTTATATAGTCTAACACAAAAAAATCGCATTGTCAAGTACTGAATCGGCTTGAATTTTATTTTTTTTGTGATATAATAAAATTATATATTATATTTGAAGGAATCAGCCTATGAACAGCGAACAAAGAAGAGAAAAAATCATATCCATGTTGCAAACAAGCGATAAGCCGATCAGCGCCACCCATATTGCAGGCGAGTTTTCCGTGACGCGACAGATCATCGTCGCGGATATTGCGCTTTTGCGCGCAAGCGGCTATTCGATCCGCGCAGAACATAAAGGATACGTTCTGGAAAAATCCGATCATACGGCAACGCTCAGAAGAGTGGTGGTCAATCACGGAAAAAACGAAGTGCAGGATGAATTGTACGCGATCGTTGACAACGGCGGAAAGGTGATCAACGTCATCGTTCAGCATTCCGTATACGGAAAGATCGTCGCGGAGTTGAATCTGTCCTCCCGTTACGACGTTGATCGCTTTATCAAGCAGATCAATGAAACGGACGCAAAGCCTCTTTTGTTGTTGACGGAGGGATTGCATATTCATACCATTGCGGTCAGAGATGAGGATTCTTTCCAAAGCATCGTTGAGCGTTTGAAGGAGTTGCGTATTCTGTTGGAATACGACTGATATCCGAAAAAACGAATCAAAAGAAGATTTTACTTGACAATCCGTTCTTTTTATGTTATGCTCTATATGTATATACATATGAATATGTCGAAATATTGTGTCGAAAATACTTGCATATTTCAAAGAAATCCGTTATAATAAAAACGGATCATAATTTTCGTGTTGAACAGAGCGGTGTTCGATGCGTAAGAAAAAACCGCCGCACCGCGGCAGAATGGAGTTTATCATGTTTAACCACGCGAATTACACCATGCTTCTTGACTTTTACGAGTTGACGATGGCGAACGGCTATTTTGTTTCCGGAAAAAAGGACGAGATCGCTTATTTTGACGTTTTTTTCCGTGACATTCCCGACGGCGGCGGCTATGCAATTGCGGCGGGCTTGGAATCCGTTATTGATTATATCAAAAATCTGAAATTCACTGAGGACGACATTGAATATCTTCGCAAGAAAAATCTTTTCAAAGAAGAGTTCCTTGACTATCTTCGTAATTTCCGTTTTACGGGAGATATTTACGCGGTTCCCGAAGGAACTCCCGTATTCCCGCGCGAACCGATGATGGTCGTCCGCGCACCCTCTATGCAGGCGCAGTTGATCGAAACCTTCTTGCTTCTCGCTCTTAACCATCAGTCTCTGATCGCGACCAAAGCGAGCCGTATCGTCCGCGCGGCAGACGGCAGAACCGTTTCCGAATTCGGTGCGCGCAGAGCGCAGGGCGCGGAATCCTCGATCTACGGCGCGAGAGCGGCTTATATTGGAGGCTGTCACTCCACCTCCAACACTGTGGCTGACCGAGATTTCGGCGTTAACGCCTCCGGCACGATGGCGCACGCATGGGTACAGATGTTTGATACCGAATACGAAGCGTTCGAAACGTACTGCCGTATTTATCCCCATAACGCAACGCTTCTGATCGACACCTATAACGTTATGAAGAGCGGTCTTCCCAACGCCATTCGCGCGTTCAAGGAGATCCTCATTCCGCAGGGCATCCATAACTTTGCGGTTCGTCTGGACTCCGGCGACATTGCGTATCTGACGAAGAAGATCCGCGCAGAGCTGATCCGTCAGGGTCTGCCCGAATGCAAGATCGTCGTTTCTAACTCTCTTGACGAGCATATCATTCGCGATATTCTTGCACAGGGCGCAGAGATTGACGGCTTCGGCGTCGGTGAACGTCTGATCACCGCAAAGAGCAACCCCGTTTTCGGCGGTGTTTACAAATTGGTTGCGGTCGAAAGAGACGGAGAGATCATTCCCAAGATCAAGATCAGCGAAAATCCCGAAAAGATCACCAATCCTCATTTCAAGAAAATTTACCGTATTTACGACAAAGACAGCAACGAAGCGGTTGCAGACCTTCTTTGCGTACACGATGAAGTCTTTGACGGTACCGAACCGATCGAGATCTTCCATCCTCAGCATATCTGGAAGCGCAAAACTCTCACCAATTATTATTTAAGAGAGCTTCTCGTTCCGATCTTCAAAAACGGCGAATGCGTTTACGAATCTCCCTCCACGGAGGACATCCGTACATATTGCCAGGGACAGATCGGTCAGCTTTGGGAAGAGGTTCGCCGTTTTGAAAATCCCCACGTATATTATGTAGACCTTTCTCAGAAGCTTTGGGATCTCAAGCAGAACATGCTTCTCGGCAAATAATTTTGCGCGTTGTTTACGTCAGTAAATAAAACGGAAGGGGCCCCTTCCGTTTTTTCTTTGAATAAATTTCTATCATTGTTGCTCTGAAAGGGCAGGAGGTTTTTATGAAACAGTCCAAATGGATCTGGAAGCTGGGAGATTTTGAACTCTATCATAGTATGCTTCTTCATAACAGAAGAACATATCAGAGCGTTTATTATCCGCCGATGTGGCGTGTGGATTGCCCGTCCGCCAACGTTATGCTTTATAAGAGAGCGGAGATCGCTCAACCCGAAACGCTGACGGTCTATTCGAACGCAAAGCAGGCGAGCTTTCTGGTTGATTCCGTCCGTTATTCGATCGGCACGACCGTGACGCTGACCCCCGGAAAGCATTTTATCAAGCTTAGCGGATACAAGCCCGGTGGTTTTCCCGCTTTCTATTGTGTCGGTGACACCTTTGCTTCCGACGAATCCTGGAAATTCAACTCGTACGGCGAGAGAGACATGAACGTCGGAACGAACGATATGTATACCGAGCTTTCCGACGATCCCGAGATCTTCAAATTTTCTTATGAACGAGTTTATCCCGTGTCCGCGGAAGAGATCAACGGCGGCACGTTGTACGATTTCGGCAAGGAAACCTTCGGTAAATTGATTTTTGAAAATCTTGCCGCGGGAACGACCGCGACCGTTATCTGCGGTGAATCCCGAGAGGAAGCGCTCGACCCGGAGGAAGCGATCGTTTACGTGGATCTTCGCGAGGAAAACGGAGGATTTGTTTCGACCACAGTGGCTTTCCGTTATATTTTCGTTCCTGCGCTTGGATGTGATTATAGCTTTTCCGCCGATTACGAATATCTGCCGATGGAAAACAAGGGTTCCTTCCGTTCCGACGATCCGATGATCAACAAGATCTGGGACGTTGCGGATTATACGCTCCGTCTGAATGCGAGAGAAGGCTTTTTCGACGGATTGAAGCGCGACCGCTGGGTATGGAGCGGAGACGCTTATCAGAGCTATTTCGTCAACTATTATCTGATGAACGATAAGGATATCGTCCGCCGTACGCAGAGAATTCTGCGTGGAGCCAATCCGATGACTTTGCACATCAATACGATCTCGGACTATACTTTCTATTGGATCGCGGCAATGTGGGAATATTATTTCCATACGGGAGACAAGCCGTTTATCAGAGATTCTTATTTCAATATGCTCAGCACCATGGATTTCGTTATAGGTCGTCTGGACGAGGGCGGCTTGTATGCGAAGCGTAGAGGCGACTGGGTGTTCGTTGACTGGACAACGTTCTTCGACAAGGATTCCGGCCCCTTGTGCGCGGAGCAAATGCTTCTTTGCCGCGCGTACGATTGTATGGCAAAATGCGCCGCTCTGCTCGACGATGAAAAGACGGCGGAACGATTCGCGGGATTGAAGGAAGATCTTTTCGAAAAGATCAACCGTCTGTATTGGGACGAAGAAAAGAACGCTTTCGTCGACGATTATGCGACGGGCAATCGCAACGTTACCCGTCACGCCAATATTTTTGCGCTTCTCTACGATCTGACGAGCGCGGAACGCAAGCAGAAAATCATTGATCACGTCATTAAGAATCCGGAGATCCCTGCGATCACCACGCCTTATTTTGAATTCTTTGAATTGGACGCAATGTGCAGCATTGGCGAATTCTCTTACATGACGGATATGCTTCACAGCTATTGGGGCGGTATGTTGAATCATGGCGCGACGACCTTCTGGGAGGAATATTTCCCCGAAAAGAGCCGCGTGGAAAATTACGCGATGTACGGCAAGGCGTTCGGCAAGAGCTTGTGTCACGCATGGGGCGCTTCTCCGATCTATCTGCTCGGTAAATACGCGCTTGGTGTTCGTCCGACCTCGCCTGCTTATGCAACCTATGAGGTCCGTCCGAATCTGATGTGCTTCGGTGAGTTTGAGGGAACGGTTCCCGCGGCAAACGGAACGGTTTGGGTAAAAATGACGCGCGAAGGCGTGACCGTTCGCTCCGATACCCCGGGAGGTACTCTCGTTCTCGGCGGCAATACTTATCCGATTGAAAAGGATATTGAGCTTTCGGTAGCATTTTCATAAAAAGATCAAAAAATCAATAAAAAATGTAAAAATCATCTTGACAGATGAGAAAATATATGGTATAATTACTCGGTAAAACAAAGAAGGACGATCTCCGTTCTCACCTTGATGTGCATGGGCGCACGGGTCAATAGGTATCTTGTGGGGTAATTATACCTCTCGGTTTGGGATATTTATGCGGAGAATCGTTTCGATTTTCCGCTTATTTTATTTGTGGAGGTGCCGCATATCAACAAACAGGAACATTTGATCAATGAGGAGATTACCGTAGCGCAGGTAAGACTTGTCGGAGAAGACGGCGAGCAGCTCGGAATCGTTCCGATTGATGAAGCACAGAACCTTTCCATTGACAAGGGTCTTGACCTTGTTATGATCGCGCCGAAGGCAGAGCCCCCGGTGTGCCGTATTATGGACTACGGAAAGTTTCGCTTTGAACAGGAAAAAAGAGAAAAAGAAGCGAAGAAAAAACAGCAGGTTGTCGAAGTCAAAGAAATTCAGCTTTCTTGCAACATCGGCGAACATGACTTTCAGACCAAGCTCAACCATGCATTCCGTTTCTTGAAGGACGGTAATAAGGTTAAAGTTTGCGTAAGATTCAAGGGCCGCGAAATGCGCCACACCGAACTCGGTATGGATATCGTAATGAAATTCGCGGAAGCGGCATCCGAGTATGCCCAGATCGATAAGAAGCCCGTTCTCGAAGGACGCAATCTTACATTGTTCTTAGCTCCCGTAAAACAGTAATACTGTTTGGGACAGAAATATTTTGAAAGGAAGATAACATCATGGCAAAAATTAAGTCTCATAAGGCTACAGCAAAAAGATTTTCTATCACAAAAACCGGTAAGGTAAAAATGAACTCCTCTAACCGTCGTCACAAACTCGGTATCAAGACACCGAAGCGTAAGAGACAGCTTCGTTGCAATGCTTACCTCAGCAAATCCATTGAGTCCACTATCAAGACTCTCATTCCCAACAAATAATTAACGACTACTTAACAGGAGGAAACGTAAAATGGCAAGAGTAAAAGGCGCTATGATGACGCGCAAAAGAAGAAATAAAGTCCTCAAGCTCGCAAAAGGTTATTGGGGCGCAAAGAGCAAGCACTTCAAGATGGCTAAACAGGCCGTAATGAAGAGTGGTAACTACGCATTCGCAGGCCGTAAGATGAAGAAGAGAGATTTCCGTTCTCTCTGGATCACCAGAATCTCTGCTCAGGCAAAGGTTAACGGTATCAACTACTCCAGATTTATGTGCGGTCTCAAGAAGGCTGGCATCGATCTCAACCGTAAGATGCTCGCTGAACTCGCAGTAAACGACAAGGGAGCTTTCGCTTCTCTCTGCGAAACCGCTAAAGCAGCACTTTAATTGATAATTTTAACAAAAACCAAAGCGAATGCTTTGGTTTTTGCATTATTTTGAGCTAAAAAACAAAATCGGATATAATTATAAAAAGAAAAGGAGCTTGCCATGGAGATCATCACAAGTAAAAATAATCCTGCCGTCGTAGCCGCGGCGAAGCTTTCTGATAAAAAATACCGCGAGAGAACGCAGACCTTTGCGTTTGAGGGAATCAAATTATTCATGGAGGCTTTTTCGGCGGGTGTGCGCTTCTCCCGCGTGTTTGTAACGGAGGACGCATACGGAAAATACGGAGAAGCTCTTTTGGCATTGCCGAGCGGTGTGTTGAGCGTCGTTTCCGATGCGGTTTACGAAAAACTTTCTTTTGAACACGCGCCGCAGGGTATTTTCTGTGTTGCCGAGTATTTTTCCGTTCAGCCTTCGGAGGATGCGTCCTTTGTGATCTTGCTCGACGGTGTTGCGGACCCCGGAAATTTCGGTGCGGTCCTGCGTTCCGCGGAGGCGTTCGGCGTGGATACGGTGTATATGGGAAAAAACGGAGCGGATCTTTATAATCCGAAGACGGTCCGCGCTTGCATGGGATCGCTTTTCCGTACGGAGATCAAGCGCTCTGAGGATATCGTAAGCGAAATCGCCCGTTTGCAGAAGGATGGCTTCCGTATTTTTGCGACGGCATTGGATAAGCGCTCTCTCGATATTCGCAAAGTGGATTTTTCGGGCAAGATCGGTTTCGTTATCGGAAACGAAGGCCACGGTGTTTCTGCCGAGGCGATCGAAGCTTGCGACGGTACGGTGATCATCCCTATGTGCGAGGGACCGGAATCCTTGAACGCGGCAGTGGCTTCAAGCGTTGTTATGTGGGAAGCCGCAAGAAACAGGCTGTAACAGAGGTCGTGGATATGAATCATCTTGTTTATTGGGTTTGGCTCGCTATGCGTTGCGGCGCGGGAAGCGAGCTTGGAAGCTATTTATTGAAGCATTTTGAATCTCCGAAGGACGTTTACGAAGCGACGAAAGAAGAATTGATGGCGATCGACGGAATCAACGAATCGATTGCAGAGGCGTTGATGGATCGCTCTCTTGTGTTTTCGCAGAAGGTTGTGGAATACTGTGAACGCGTCAACGTTGGTATTCTGACATTGGAAAGCGCCAATTATCCCGAAAGACTCCGCAGTATTTACGCAAAACCGCTTGTGTTGTACTACAAAGGTAAGCTTCCCGATATTGATCATAACGTTCTCGTTGCGTGTGTTGGAACGAGATCCTGTAGCCAGAGCGGACTGCAGAACGCGTATCAGCTCGGCAAGGATCTTGCCGCGGCGGGCGCGATCGTCGTATCGGGTATGGCAAGCGGTATTGATACCGCCGTTCAAAAGGGTGTTATCGCCGCAGGCGGACATACGATCGCAGTATTGGGTTGCGGTATTGACAGAGTATATCCTCCGAAAAATGCAGAGCTGATGGAGAAGATCGCAAAAACCGGCACGGTAATGACGGAATACGTTCCCGGAACGGATCCTCTCGGCAAAAATTTCCCTGTGCGCAATCGTATCATTTCCGGTCTTTCGCAAGGAACGGTCGTTGTGGAGGCGGATCTCAGAAGCGGATCGCTGATCACCGCGGGCTATGCGGAAAAGCAGGGAAGAGATATTTTTGCATTCCCGGGCGCGCCGGAAGCGCCTCATGCCAAAGGAACGAACGCGCTTATTCGCAACGGAGCGAAGCTCGTCGTTTGCGCAGAGGACGTTCTGGAGGAATACGAGCTACTTTATCCGGACAGAATCTTTATAGAAAATATTGCTATGAGAAAGCAAAGACGAAAGACGACTGACTCAGAGCTTGCGTCACTTGCATCGGAAGTGCCGACCGCTGAAAAAAAGAAAAAGCCGTCTCCCTTTAAAAAGAAAAAGATCGCGGAGCTTCCCGAGCAGGAAGCCGCCGCTCCCATTGCCGAAGAACCGAAGAAAGACGCATCGCTTTGCGAAGACCCCGCGGAAAGAGAGATCCTTTCCGTTATCAAGGACGATATGTCCGTTGACGAGATCGCGGCGGTATTGACTGCGAAAACGGGCGAATCCCATGAAATCGGAGCGGTATTGAGTCATCTGACGGTTCTTGAGCTGGAGGGCTTTATCACTGCCGTTCCCGGAGGAAAATATCGTTTGCTCTGATCGCAATGCTCCGCAGAGCAATTTATCGATAACAAAAAAGAAAAATACAAGAGTCTTGACAATTTCGATTCAATTGGTATATAATATCATTTGCACAGTAAAATGATGGAAGGAGTTTTCCGGAGATATGCAAGAAAATAAGAAAAATGTAAGTCTCGTGATTCTGGAGTCGCCTGCAAAAGCGGCTACGGTCAATTCTTATCTCGGAAGCGGATACAAGGTTATCGCTTGCAAGGGTCATGTCAGAGATCTGCCGAAAAGCACGCTCGGCGTAGACACGGAGCATGATTTTAAAGCAAAATATATCAATATTCAGGGCAAGAGCGCGTTGATTGCCGAAATGAAAAAGGACGCGAAAAACGCAGATAAAGTCTATTTCGCAACGGACCCTGACCGTGAGGGAGAAGCCATTTCCTGGCATTTGGCAACGGTTATGGGTATTGAGCCCGAGAAGGCTTGCCGCGTGGCGTTCAATGAAATTACGAAAAAAACGGTGCGCGCGGAAATCGAAAATCCGAGAGCGATTGACATGAATCTCGTCAACTCTCAGCAGGCGAGACGTATTTTGGACAGAATCGTTGGCTATAAGCTGAGTCCTTATCTTTGGAAAACTGTCAAAAGCGGACTTTCCGCCGGACGTGTACAGTCGGTTGCGACGAGAATCATCGTAGAGCGCGAGGCGGAGATCGAAAAATTCGTTCCGAAGGAATTCTGGACGATCGAAGCGATCCTGAACGCCGGAAAGAATCACAAGGTCAAGGCGAAATTTTACGGTGATAAAAATGGAAAGATCGAGCTGAAGACGGGCGAGGAAGCGGAAGCGATCGTGAACGCTTGCAAGCCGAGTCCTTTTACGGTGAATATGGTCAAACGCTCCAAAAAGACCAGAAGCCCCGAACCTCCGTTCGAAACCTCCAGCTTGCAGCAGGTTGCCTCCAAGCGCTTCGGCTTCCATTCGAAACGTACGATGAAGGTCGCGCAGGAGCTTTACGAGGGTATCAATCTCGGAGCAGCAAACGGCGGCGTTCACGGTATCATCACCTATATGAGAACAGACTCTCTCCGTATCTTCGACGAAGCGGCAAACGCGGCAGAGGCTTATATCCGTGAAAAATACGGCGCGGAATTCTATCCGAGCAAGCGCAGAGTGCATAAGACGAAGGAGACCTCTCAGGATGCGCACGAAGCGATCCGTCCCGCAAGCATGGAATTTGCTCCCGAGGACATCAAGCCGTTTCTTTCTTCCGATCAGTATAAGCTCTATAAATTGATCTGGGACCGTTTTGTTGCAAGCCAGATGAAGAATGCAGAATATGACGCCATCGACGTGGAATTGGAATCCGCAGGATATATCTATAAGCTCAGCGAAAGCGTTCTGATGTTCAAGGGCTACAAGGTTGCATACACGGACGACGAGGAAACCGCCGATAAGAGCTCCAAGCTCAAGGGCATTTCCGAAAACGACGTTTTCAATGCGGAAGACGTTGTCGCTACGCAGAACTTCACGGAACCGCCCGCGCATTTCGATGAAGCGGGACTCATCAAATTCCTGAAGGAAAAGGGCATCGGACGTCCGAGTACCTATGCGACGACGATCTCCACGATCATCGACAGAGGTTATATCGAGCGTGACAAGAAAATTTTGCGCGCGACGACGCTCGGTACGGCGACGGTCGATCTGATGAAGAAGAATTTTCCCGAGATCGTTGACTATAAATTCACTGCGAATATGGAAAGTGAGCTTGACGAGATCGCGCACGGCGCAAATACGCTGGAGCAGGTTCTCGGCAATTTCTACGGTGGATTTGAAAAAACGCTTGCTCGCGCACAGGAAAAGATCGGTGAAAACAAGGTCGAGCTTCCCGTTGAGGAATCCGACATCATCTGCGATAAATGCGGTAAGCGCATGATCATCAAGACGGGTCGATTCGGCAAATTTGCGGCTTGTCCCGGCTATCCCGAATGCAAAAACACAAAACCTCTCGATGCCTCGGGCGCGCCGAAGAAGGAAAAGGAAGAACCCGAAAAAACGGACATCAAGTGTGAGCTTTGCGGCGGCGATATCGTTATCCGCAAGAGCCGTTATGGCAAGTTCTACGCGTGCAGCAACTTCCCGAAATGTAAATATACCAAGCCCATCCGCGAGGAGATCGGGGTTGCTTGTCCGAAATGCGGCGCACCCATCGTCAAGGGCTTCGGCAAAAATCATAGCGTCTTTTTCAGCTGCTCCGAATATCCGAAATGCGACTTCTCCGTTTGGGATACGCCAACGAATAAGAAGTGTCCCACCTGCGGCGGCTTGCTTCTTGTGAAAAAGGGAAAAAATCTTCTTTATTGCATGAATAAAGAATGCTCCTATAAAGAGGAATTGCCTGAGGAAGAGAAAAACGATTAAAAATAAAAACACTCTGTGAAATTTCACGGAGTGTTTTGTTTTTATCAATCAGGATTCTGCCGCTACAAGCGTGTCCTTGCAGATCTTGCGCACTCTCAGTCGGCTGAGGCAATTTTTGTCGCCTTTTCCGCCTGCGCAATAAGCGAGCAGGATATCGCCCGCGTCGGTTTCGTGGATGGCGGTGTAGCAAAATCCGCTTCCTTCGTCGTATTCGACGATTTTGGAGAATTGGAAATCCTTGGCTTCTTTGTCCAAAAGCGCGAGATTCAATTGCTTTCTGCCGTCGGTCCACACGCCGTCTACGACGCTTTGGATTCCGTTGTATTTGGGAATCGGATTCCATACCGCAAGGAGACGGTTATCGGTCAGCTTTTTCACGCAAAGGGGCGAGGAGGGGCTCGTGAAGCGGGAGGGGCTCGGAACGGTCCACGTCTGTCCGTCGTCCTCGGAGAACATTTCGTACTGTCTTCCTGTCGTCGTGCGGATGAAGCACCAGATCAGATCGTTTTCCAATTGAACAAGACCGGGTTCCATGGCGCTGGAGGCGGCGTGTACTTTTCCTGCGCCGGGATCATTCCACATTGAGCAGGGGAGCTTGATTTCCTCTGCCAAGGTATTCCACGTGCGACCGTCATCGTCGGAGGCCAGAATATAAATCGTTCCTTCGCCAAAGAACATTTTGCCGTTTGGATTTTTGCCGGACGGGTGCTTCGCCAAAGCCATCAGCAATCTTCCGCTCGCAAGACGAATGACTCTGTCGTTGTTCAATACGTAGTAGCCGTCGTTTTTGACACATTTTGCGTGACCGTGCCAGGTCTTGCCCTCGTCGGAGGAACGCGCCAGATAGGGAAGGCAGTGGACTTTCGCGTTATGCTTCTGCAGATAAAACAAACCGATATCTCCGTTTGCCATTCTCAGAAGAGAGACCGACATGATATTGTCCGCGCCGACTTCCTCGCAGGAAACGACGAGAAAGGGCTCTCCGAAGCTTTCTCCGCCGTCTACGGATACCATGCCGTAAAGATCTGCCGTACATTCATCGTTGTGTCCCGCGCCTCTGTAGCGTGTGTAAACGAAAAGGACATTGCCGTTTTTCAGGGTTATAAAAGAGCCTTCGCTGTTTCTGTTATTCGTCTGACTCGGCGCCAGATCCAAGATGTGCTTTCCAAACATCTGAAATATCTCCTTTTTTATAAAGAACAGGCACAGCCGTTTGATCCGCTGTGCCTGTTGCTTTGTTATGTGTTGTTACAAATATAAGCTTCGGATCAAAGCTTGAGCATATCTTCCTCGATGCCGAGCATGGGGAGAATGCGGAGAAGAGTAATGCGGCGGCGCATGAAGGGGCTGTAGCGGAGCGCTTCCAATGCGAATTCGGGAGAGAGATGGGCATCGGCAAGCTCGGTTACGCAACCTGCTTTTACCATGATGTCATAAAGCTCGTCTGCGCCGGGGAGGTCTTCCTCGACGGATTTCATAATGTCGCTCCAACGAGCCTTGAGAACGGCGGGATCGATCTCGTCGGTGGGATTGGGCACGTTGTAGCCGATGATCTCGTTGTGATTCTTGGGGCTATAGTGCTTGAATACATCTTCGAGGTCGAGCGCTTCCTTGTGAGGCTCAATGGTCTTGTATGCGAGAAGGCTCTTGTAGATACGAACAACGAGAAGCGTTGCGATACCAACCTTTTTGCCGTGGAAATCGGGCCATACGCCGTTTTCGAGCTTGTGGATCTCCCAGAAATGAGAAACGACATGTTCGGAACCGGATGCGGGACGGCTGGATTTTGCAAGCTGCATTGCGCAACCCGTGAGGATGAGAGAGTCCATAACGGCTTTTGCGGCGTCGGGATCACAAGCGGTGATCTTGTCCGTCATGGCGACGACGTCAGCAACGGCTTTTTTTACCATAGCAACGATATTTTCGCAGTAGTATTCACCGATGGTGTAGTTCGCGACCTTCCAGTCAACGATGCCGACGTATTTGCCGAGAATGTCACCGAAGCCTGCGGCCTTCAATTCAGCGGGGGAAGACGCGAGAATATCGGTATCCGCGATAACGACGGAGGGCTGACGGCAGTTATAGGAAATTTTGAAGTTATTTTCGATGAGAGGTGCGGTATCGGAAGCGAAGCCGTCCATAGAAGGAGCGGTCGCAAAGATGGCGAACGCTTTGTTCGTCTGGGCAGCGGCGTAACGGCAAACGTCGTTAACAGAGCCCGTACCGATGGAGAGAATACCGTCGAATTCCCTGGCATCCTCCATGATTTCCTTCGACGTTGCGAGGTATGCGTAGCGCATATCGGGATAAACCTTGAGTTTATAATCGAAGCCGGAGAGAGATTCCAGAATACCGTCGGAAACGCGGATCGCGTTTTCATCGGTTACGATATAGATTTTTTTGGGGAAATTGCTTTTTTCAAGAATTTCGCCGACCTTGTGTACAAGACCTCTGTCAGCCTCGTATACCTTGAGGTCGAAGGAGTGATATCTGCCGCAAGGGCAGTTTTCGAGACTTTTGAGAATTGCCTGAAGATCCATGATGAAAATTCCTTTCTAAAACAAAGAATACTTTATTTCAGTATATCATTTTCGGAATATCAGGTCAAGAATTTTCAAAAAAATAATATATTTTTTACAAAATACCCCTTTCATTTGGGGTGAAAAGATGATACAATAGGAAGCGGATCGTCCTTGACGGCGATTCCTTTATATTATTGTCATCAAAATGGAGATTTTTATGAAACGAACGATTTCTGATATGAAGAGGGTAATCCCGAATTTGCTATTGTATTTTTGTCTGATTCCTTGGGGCGCGTCGGTAGTATTTACAGTGATCGACTGTATTTTCAATATGATGTATCTCGAATGGCTTTGGATTCCCGATTTCTGTATGGTGGTCTTTGATCTGATATCCTACTATTTGATTGAGATTTCCGTTTTCGCGATGTTCGGTATTTTTGCGGCGTATATCTTTTTCGGCAGAAAATACAAAGCGGTGCTTTTGACGTTGGCGGCATTGGCGGTAACGATCGTTTTCCCCATGTCCCGTTACTTGATCCGTCATATGCTTCTGGTTGACGTTATGTACGATATTGCCATGCTGGATTATTTTTACGATGATTGGATGTTTGCGCAGACGTTGTTTTTGAACGGAGTATTGTTCTTGATAGCCGTTATGCTGACCAAATTGTTTGCTCGCTTGATCAACAGAACGAGCGATGAGCTGCCCACGAAAATGTTCTCGTTTAAAAATCCGCAGAATTTTGCTGCGATGATCTTCTGCGTGGCGGCAGTTTTGTTGGCGACGATCCTTTTCTTTTCCATTGGTTCGTATGCGTGGGCGGATATTTTTGCTTTGATCGTGGAATACGCGGTGAATGCCGTGAGATTCCTCGTGATCGCGTTCGTTTCCTTCACGGTTGTCAAATGGAATCAGAAGGTTTATAAAAAGGCATAATAAAGAAAAGCGCTTCCGATATGCAGAAAAGCAGATCGGAAGCGTTTTTATATCAGTGGGGATATGGGGCTTATCGGATCTCGCCGACGGTATCTTCCGCGTCTCTTTCGCGGAAGAGCAGAGAAATGCACCAGATCCCCGCCAATGCGACGACCGTGTAAACGATTCGGCTGAGGATCGCCTCCTGACCGCCGAAGATCCAGGCTACAAGGTCAAATCGGAACAGACCTATGCTGCCCCAGTTCAAAGCGCCGATGATCGTCAAAATGAGAGAAAGTCTGTCAAGCATAATTAAAAATCCATCCTTTCGTATGGGAAGTGATCGCAAGACCGCTATTATTGTGTCCCCTTTTTAAAATTCTTATTCGCGGAGGAGGGAATAACGTTTTGGCAGAAAGATATTTTGATTAAAATGACGATCCGCTCAAAAAAATGAGAAAACGGGATTGCAAATCCGATGGAATCGTGGTATAATCAATAGAAACAATAACTGTTTAAAGGAATGAAAAAATATGAGATCCAGAAAAAGAAAAAACGGCGAAGCGCGCATGGAAGCGTGCGGAGATTTGATTCTGCCGTTCGATAAAGAAAATATTACGCCCATCTCTCTTGAAGAGCTGTTCCCCGAAAAGAAGAGCTATCGCATAGAGATCGGTTGCGGCAAGGGTGCTTTTATTTCCGGTATTGCGGAAAGAAATCCCGAGGTCGGTTTTATTGCCGTAGAAAAGATCGGCGACGTTATGATCGTTGCCGCGGAAAAGATCAGAAACAGTGAAATGGACAACGTCCGTTTTCTTTGCTGTGACGCGGTCCATCTCGAACAGATCTTTGCGCCTCATGGCTTTGAGCGAATTTATCTGAACTTCAGCGATCCGTGGCCGAAGGCTCGTCACGCGAAGCGCCGTCTGACCTATCGTTCTATGCTTGAGCGCTTCAAAAACCTTCTTTCCGAAAATGGAAAGATTGAATTCAAAACCGACAACAGAGATCTTTTTGATTTCTCTCTTATTGAATTCGAGGAATCCGGATACGTTTTGGAAAATGTTACCTTCGATCTTCACGCAAGCGAATGGGCAAAAGACAATATTGTGACGGAATATGAAGCGAATTTTTCGGCAAAAGGCTTCAAAATCAATCGTTTGGAGGCGTATTTGCCTAATAAATCGTAAAATACTTGAAAAATATTGCTTTTTTTCAAGAAAAAATAAAAAAACTATTGATTTTTTAAAATAGGTGTGATATAATAATCAACGCTATATTAAGATGAACTCATAGGAAATTTAACGCCTATGTACAAATAGTTCTAATTTTTCGAGGGAGGTGCAGAATATGGCAAAATGTATGTGCTGCGGTAAAGGTGTTACTTTCGGAAACAATGTTTCTCACTCCAACCGTAAAACAAGCAGAACCTGGAAAGCAAACATCAGAAAGGTTAGC
>JAZRLQ010000153.1:0-3256 GCA_045646925.1 Eubacteriales bacterium | reverse complement strand
TTCTGGAGAGATAAGCCTCCATATAAAAACCCCGCTGCCTGGCGGTCAGCAGGATTTTTTCTTATGAAAGAATTCCCTTACTTGGGAAACAACCCGATTTTTCAAAAATCTCTTTTGACTTCGGATATTTTTCGAAAAGCTCGTCCAACGTGGGTGCATAGAATACGTCCCCGAGGATCGTATTGCGCTCGGGCGCGTGGGTTTCGGGATTGACCTTGTCCGTCGTGTAGGTGTTGTCCATGCGGACGTTCCAGGTATACTCCGTAGGAACGATAAATTGCGCGAACATGGGGCGGTGCGTTCCCGAGGTCACGTTATCGTAAACGCGCCAGTTCGTCGAGGAGCCGTCGAGATAATAGCCTCTGACCGTTCTTCTCGGCGCGTCGCGATATGCAAAATTATCGTGCATGAAATTAAAATAACGCGTGTATTCCTTCATGGAATTGGATCCAACCATGTAGATCGCGCCACCGTCATTCAATATCTGCATATGGTGCAGAATACGATTGTATGCAATCTCTGCATCGCGGATATTGATCATTTCTCCGAGCGCATAGGGCTGCAAGCCCCATTCCCAACCGCCCGAAATGCCCGAATACGCGCAGTATTCGATCGTATTATGGCAAATGGAAAGCCCGTCCACACGGAAAACCTGAATCGCAGGCGCGCTCGGGAAATCAAAGCCTATGCGATACAAGAAGTTATTCTCGATCCGTATATCATAGCTGCAAGCCTTTTTATCCTTCCATACGCAGATGGGATCGCCGATCGAGATCGCGCTCATACCGACGTCGTCGAAATGACAGTGGGTAACTCGAATCCTTGCGCCCTTACCGAGCATAAGGATCCCGTTCGTGTTCATATTGTAAAATTTGCAGTTCTTCGCCGTAAAGCCGCAGACGTTCCGCGTGAAAACGGCAGCATCGTCCAATTTCTCTTGTTTACGCTTATCGATATTCGCTTGATGGGAAAGATAGCCATGATCACAGACGTACTGATCGGAAATACCGCGAAATGACAGATTTTCAAGCGTAACCCCATCCATGCCGTCAAATTCAAAAAGCTTCGTCAATCGCGCAACGGAGATCTCACCCTTCAGATCGTTTTTCGGACGGTAACGGAGAACGCCCGTCTGATGATCGTAGCAGAAGCTGTCCTCCGTCAGAAAAATGGGATGGTTGCGGAAGAAGATCTCTCTGTTTTTCGGTTGAAGGCAACCGTTCACACCCTTGACGTATTCGTAAAGCTCGTCTTGTCTGATCTTCAGAAGAATATGCTTCTTTCCGTTTTCATCGTATTTCACGCGGGACGGATCGACGGAAACGACGTGCAAGACGAAAAACTCCCACTCAATATAAAGCACAAGCTCCATCGAGCCAAAATCCGCGCCGGAGAGAAGCGAAAGCATTTCTTCCGGCACATAGATACCATCAAGATTTTCTTCGCACAGACGTTCTTTATTCGGCTCAAACGTGAAGGCATGTACGAACGATCCGCTACGACACATCGGAATTCTTCTTCCGCTTACGTAAAGATCACGGATACGCGGGAACTCACCGTTCGGCTCCCGTTCAAATCGATAAACGTATGTGTTCTCTTCTCGACAGAAATCTTCGTGCTTCAGAACCCGCTCGGACGTAAAGCCCGCAACGCCTTCCTCGCAAGTCAGCGAAATCGCAATATTGGCAAGCGCAGGCTCTTCCCGTGCGTCGAAGATCAACGGCTTTTCCAAAACGTAATCTCCCGAGCCGAAAACAAGCGCTGCCTTTTCGCGATTTTTCGGATCTGCCTTCTTTGCAAAGGACAGAACCGCTTCCCTTGCCGCAAAAATATCCGAAAAGATCTCTCCCGTTTGTCTAAATGTAATCATGACTGCCTCCACAAGTTATTGATGCTCCCATTATACCACAAAAACCGCAGAGAAACAAGTTCTCTGCGGTTTTTCAATCACATTATTTAGAGATGTCCGTGATATCGTACGGCGTCGTCTGGTAAACGAAGTAGTTCAGCCAGTTGGAATAAAGAAGGTTTGCGTGTGCGCGCCACGTCACGCGAGGAGGCTTCGAGGGATCGTCGTTCGGGAAGTAATTTTCGGGGACGGCGATCTCTTTTCCGAGATTCACGTCGCGGAAATATTCTTTCGCAAGCGTGTTCTGATCGTATTCGGAATGTCCCGTAATGAAGATCTGTCGGTTATTTCTCGATTTTACGGCGTAAACGCCCGCTTTCTCGGCAACGGCAAGGATCTTCAGCGCAGGCTCACGAAGGATATCCTCCTCCGCAACCGTCGTATGACGGGAATGCGGAACGAGAAATACGTCGTCAAAGCCGCGAAACAGCATGGATGTCTTCTCTCTGACGGTGTGCTCGAAAATTCCGAACATCTTCGCGGGAAGCTGTTGCTTATTGATCCCGTAATGATAGTACAAGCCCGCTTGCGCGCCCCAACAGATGTGGAACGTACTGTAAACGTGGGTCTTGCTCCACTCCATGATCTCGCAAAGCTCATCCCAATATTCCACTTCCTCGAAACGAAGGTTCTCAACGGGCGCGCCCGTGATCACCATGCCGTCGAAGTTTCTATGCTTGATCTCGTCGAACACCTTATAGAAAGCAAGCAAATGCTCCTTGGATGTGTTTTTGGACTGGTGGGTTTTTGTGTGAAGCAGAGTCAGCTCCACTTGAAGCGGCGTATTGCCGAGCAGACGGGAAAGCTGAGTTTCCGTATCGATCTTCGTCGGCATGAGGTTCAGCAGAAGGATCTGCAGGGGACGGATATCCTGCGTTCTCGCGCGGGTCTCCGTCATAACGAATATATGCTCCTGCGTCAGCGTTTTGGTTGCAGGAAGCTCATTTGGTATGCGAATCGGCAAGGTTAGAGTTTCCTTTCTGGCGGGCAACGCCCGCGGGATGTTGTTCGCCTCATTTCAACGCTTCCGTCATGCGAAGCGGTCAAAAAGTCGAGGCTTATTTTTGAGATATATTAAAATCAAATGGATTCCAGCGCGTTTGCGATATCGGCGATGAGATCGTCACTGCTTTCCAGACCGCAGGAGAGACGGACGAGGTCGGGGGATACGCCTGCCGCAACGAGCTCTGCGTCTGTCATCTGGCGGTGCGTTGCGCTTGCGGGGTGCAGACAGCAGCTGCGCGCGTCGGCAACGTGCGTTTCGATCGCCGCGATGGTCAGCTTCGCCATGAAGCGTTCAGCCGCTTCTCTGCCGCCCTTGACACCGAAGCTGATAACAAAGTCGGA
>JAZRLQ010000152.1:0-10327 GCA_045646925.1 Eubacteriales bacterium | reverse complement strand
ATCCTTCGCGCTCTCCACTTCATTCGCGAAAACAAACGCGTGGAACGTATGCTTGAGGCACTCGCAGAAGGAAACACGAAGGAATTCCTCTCCATCATCAAGGAATCCGGAAACTCCAGCGCAAATCTTCTCCAGAACTATTATACACCGAAAGCTCCCGCGGAACAGGGCATCACCCTCGCGTGTGCAATCGCAAGCGAGATCCTTGGCGAAGAAGGCGCATACCGTGTCCATGGCGGCGGATTCGCCGGCACCATGCAAGCCTTCGTGCCTCATGCTCGCATGAACGCATTCCGTGAAAACATGGAATCCGTTTTCGGCAAAGGCGCCGTCACTGAGCTTTCCGTTCGTCCTTTGGGTGCTTGCGCAGTATATCATGGTTAATATCACCGCATACACCTTGTATTCCGGTTCGTCCGGCAATTGCGTATATGTAAAAACCCCTGATGCAGAACTCCTTTTCGACGCGGGCGTTAGCGCCCGCGCCGTTGAAAAGGGTTTGAATATCGTTCAGTCATCACTTTCAAATATTCAAGCGATTTTTATTACGCACGAACACTCAGATCACACCAAGGGATTGGAGGTTATTTCAAAAAAACACCACATCCCCACCCACATGATCAATTCTTCCGCAAGAGCTTTGATAAGAAATCCCCAATCCTCTCTTTTGAACGATCTTTATCTTCACCCTTCCGTCTTTTCCATCAAGTTTGGCAACACAACCGTGCGCTCCTTTCCAACGCCGCACGACAGCGCCGCATCCGTGGGCTACACTGTAGAATATGAAGAAAACGGCAAAACCGAAAAATTCGGACTCGCCACGGACATTGGGCACATCACAGAGGACTTGACCTCTTCTCTTATAGGCGCAGACGCGGTCGTTATAGAAGCCAATCATGATGTGAATATGTTATTTTCCGGTCCGTATCCGTACCATTTGAAATTGCGAATCCGTTCCGACAAAGGTCATCTTTCCAACGAAGATTGCGCCAAGCTCGCAAAGCTTCTCGCAGAAAATGGAACCAAACACTTCGTCCTCGCCCATCTTTCTAAAGAAAACAATTTTGCGCCGATCGCTGAAACCACCGTTCGTACCGCCATTTCGGAGTTCAAAGACATTTGCCTCTCCGTCGCCTCGCAAGACGAACCCGTTCTCGTCGGAAGCAATCAAACCTCGGAGATCCATCATGTTACAGATTAATATTCTCTACGTAGGGAACATCAAAGACAAATTTTTCGCGCAAGCCGTCGCAGAATACGAGAAAAGACTCTCCGGACTTTGCAAGATCAAGAATATAGAATTAAAAGAAGAAAAACCGCCGGACAACCCTTCTGATGCCGAAATTGCCCTCGTTATACGAAAAGAAGGCGACCGCTTATTAGAAGCCCTCCCAAAAAAAGGTTATAAAATCGCATTGTGTGTCGAAGGAAGCCAGATCTCTTCCGAAGAACTCGCAAGGAAAATCGAAAACGTCACCGTATCCGGTGATTCGGAAATCACATTTATTAT
This sequence comes from Eubacteriales bacterium, assembly GCA_045646925.1. Lineage (GTDB taxonomy): Bacteria > Bacillota > Clostridia > Oscillospirales > CAG-272 > QALR01. The sequence goes on along the minus strand of JAZRLQ010000152.1, from coordinate 8,817 downwards.
CGGCGGCGCTTTCGGCATGGACGAACGAGTAAAAAAATCCTCAAACTTCCGCCTTTCCGTTTCAAAAATGACCTTCACCCACCGCATGATGCGAGTGATTCTGGCAGAACAGATCTATCGCGCGTTGAATATCCTCTCCGGCGGAAATTATCACAAATAATACAGAAAATCTTGAAGATCGGCCCTTCCGATCCTCAAGGAAAGGAAATCACCATATGGAATTTTATGTGGATTCGGCAGATATTGCCGTAATCGGCGCAGGACACGCAGGTTGTGAAGCTGCGCTTGCCGCCGCAAGAATGGGCGCAAAAACCATTCTTTTCACCATATCCAACGATGCAGTTGCCAATATGCCGTGTAACCCGTCCATCGGCGGTACAGGCAAAGGTCAGCTTGTTTTCGAAATCGACGCTCTCGGCGGAGAAATGGGACGCGCCGCAGACAAAGTTATGCTGCAGGACCGTATGCTCAATGCAAGCAAAGGTCCCGCTGTCCATTCCAAACGCATTCAAGCAGATCGTATGCTTTACCGCGATCTCATGAAAAAAACAATCGAACATACACCCAACTTGTCATTGATCCAAGCAGAGATCACAGACATTCGTCTGAACGACGATGGCGCAGTACAATCCGTCGTCACAGAGCTTGGCGCCGTTTTTCACGTAAAAGCCTCCGTTATTTGCACCGGCACGTATCTTGATTCCCGTGTCATCATCGGCGATTATACCGCTTCCTCCGGTCCGGACGGATTGCACGCCGCAAAATCCTTGACGGCAAATCTCGAAAAGCTCGGCATCCGAATCATGCGTTTCAAAACGGGCACTCCTCCCAGAATCGACAGTCGCACAATTGATTATTCCAAATTGGAACGTCAGGAGGGTGAGAAAAAACTGACGCCATACTCCGCCGACACCAAGCAGGAAGATCTCGAAGCGCGCCCCAAACTCCCTTGCTACATCGCATACACGAACGAAAACACGCACGCAATCATCCGCAGCAACATCGATCGTTCTCCTTTGTATTCCGGAGAAATCCATGGCGTAGGCCCTCGTTATTGTCCCAGTATCGAAGACAAGGTCGTTCGTTTTCCTGACAAAACCCGCCATCAGCTCTTCGTTGAGCCCACGGGACTCGGCACAAATGAAATGTATCTCCAAGGCTTCAGCTCATCCATGCCGGCAGACGTACAACTCCAAATGCTTCGTTCCATCGTTGGTTTCGAAAACGCAGTGACTATGCGCTCCGCCTATGCTATCGAATACGATTGCATCGATTCCACACAGTTGGATGCCTCCCTCGGTTTCAAAAAAATCCCCGGTCTTTATGGCGCAGGACAGTTCAACGGAACCTCCGGCTATGAAGAAGCCGCCGCTCAAGGCTTGATCGCGGGCATGAACGCAACGCTTTACGTCAAAGGAAAAGCACCCGTTATGCTCACCAGAGACAGCTCTTATATCGGCACGTTGATCGACGACCTCGTTACAAAAGGAACCAACGAGCCTTACCGCATGATGACGTCACGTTCCGAATACCGTTTGTTACTCCGTCAGGACAACGCCGATGCTCGTCTTTCCAAAATCGGACACGACGCAGGACTTCTTTCCGATGAAGCATATGAAAGATATCTGAAAAAGGAAGAAATGATTGCCGCAGAAAAAGAAAGATTGTTCCGAATCATCCTTCCCCCTTCGGAAAAAGTCAACGATTTTCTGGCTTCTCAAGGCGAAGTACCGATCAAAACCGGCATCCGTATGTCCGATCTGCTTCGCAGACCCGAGATCACCTATGATTCACTCGCTCCTCTCGATCCCGATCGTCCTGAGCTCCCCTCCGCAGTTACCTTCACCGTACAAACCGAAATCAAATATGAAGGTTATATCAAAAAGCAGCTTGCAGATGCGCAAAGATTCACAAAACTGGAAAAACGACTCTTGCCTCAAGATATCGATTATAATCTGATTACCGGACTTTCCACAGAAGCTGTGCAAAAGTTGAATCTTCACAAGCCTTATTCCATCGGAGCAGCCTCCAGAATCAGCGGCGTAAGTCCTGCAGACATTTCCGTGCTTCTCATTTATTTAGATTTAAAAAACAGAAGAAAGAACGAGGATAACGACGCATGACAAAGCCCGAATTTTTCGAGGCGTGCAAGAAATCATTTGATTTAAACAATATTTCTGAATACGCCACCGATGAAAATCTTGAAAAATTCTACAGTTTAACCAACTTCATGTTGGAAACCAACAAAAAAATGAATCTCACCGCTCTCCGTGATGAGAATTCTGTCATCTCAAAGCACATCACCGACTGCCTTCTTGCCGCAAAACATCTGCCAAAATCGCAAAAAGGCACGTTGAAGGTTTTGGACGTCGGAAGTGGCGGCGGTATGCCTTGTCTCCCGTTCGCAATCGTACGTCCCGACATTGAAATCACTGCATTGGATGCAACGGCGAAGAAAACCGCTTACATTGCTTCTGCGGCAGAACACCTGCAACTGAAAAACGTACATATTCTGACCGGACGAGCCGAAGAACTCGGCGCAAATCCCAAACACAGAGAAACATTTGACATTGTCTGCGCAAGAGCTGTTGCTGAATTACGTGTACTGATGGAATGGTGCATTCCCTTCACAAAAAAAGACGGAATGTTTCTTTCTTTGAAAGGAAAAAATGCAGGCACAGAATTGCAAAACGCCGAAAATGCTATCAAAAAACTTTCTTGTTCTCTAACGCTTGATGAAAAGATCATTTTGTTAGAGGAAGAAGAAAACGAAGTCATTTCCGGAGAAAGACACAATCTTGTGTTCAAGAAAACAAAATCAACCGACAAGATCTATCCTCGACGCAATGCACAAATTATGAAAAACCCCTTATAAAAACAAAAGCGATGTTCCACGTGGAACATCTCTTTTTCTTATTTTTGCAATGTTCCACGTGGAACATTGCAAAACAACAAATTATTTCGCATGGAACTTGACTTCCCCCTCACATCATGCTATAATGAAATAAAACCGAAAATACTCACTTGTAGATATAAAAAAACAAAGAAAGCAGGTGTAATCTTGGCAAAAATCATTGCTTTTGCAAATCAAAAAGGCGGTGTAGGAAAAACAACCTCCGCCATCAATATCGCAGCCGCTCTCGGCGTAAAAAACAAGAAAGTCCTTTTGATCGATTTCGACCCCCAAGGAAGTTCATCCAGTGGCGTAGGAGTCAGAAAAGCACAGACAAAGCATACAATTTACGACGTTCTGATTGGAAGATGCCGTGCAAATGACATTGTGATTAAAACAGAATACAAAAACCTTGACGTCATTCCCGCAGGAGTCGATCTCGCGGCAGCAGAATTGGAACTCGCAGATTTTGAAAATCGGCAGAACCGTCTCCGTGACGCAATCACAGAAATCAAAGACAGATACCATTATATTATCATCGACTGTCCGCCCTCTCTCGGAATGTTGACCGTCAACGCTCTGACGGCAGCAGACGGCGTGATCATCCCCATGCAATGCGAATATTTTGCACTGGAAGGTCTTTCTCAAATGTTGATGACCATCAAGCAGATCAAAAAGCTATACAACCCTTCCCTCTCATTGACAGGGATCCTCATTACCATGTACAACGGCAGACTCAATCTTTCCATTCAAGTCATGGAGGAATTGAAAAAACATTATGAAGACAAACTTTTCTCCGTAACGATCCCCAGAAGCGTTCGCCTCAGCGAAGCCCCCAGCTACGGCGCGCCCATCCACTACTATGACAAGAAAAACAAAGGCGCAATCAATTACGGAAAAATCGCAAAAGAGATTATAGATCGTATATAAAAGCCTCACAATTGGCAGAATGGAGTTCAAAATGCAAAAGAAAAAAGCCCTTGGACGAGGATTAGACGCAATTCTCGTCGATATATACACTCCCGAAACATCGGAAAGCAACCAGGGCATCACCATGGTTCGTATAAACGAAGTAGAGCCCAATGCAAATCAGCCCAGAAAAGTTTTCGACCCCACAGAGTTGGAAACTCTCGCAGAATCCATCAATCAATACGGAATGATCCAACCTATCACCGTCCGCTCCGTCGACGGAATGTACCAGATCATCACCGGTGAGCGCCGTTGGCGCGCCGCAAGAATGGCAGGACTCTCCGAAGTTCCCGTTCTGATCATCACAGCGGACGATAAAAAAGCCGCAGAACTTGCTTTGGTTGAAAATATCCAAAGAAGCGATCTCAACCCCATCGAAGAAGCCTTGGGATTTGCCGCACTGATCGAAGAGCACGGCTTGACACAAGAGGAAGCGGCAAAAAGAATCGGAAAAAGCCGTTCCGCCGTCACAAACAGCCTCAGACTTCTGAATCTGCCCGAAAACGTGCGCAAAATGATTGAAAATAATGAAATTTCAACCGGCCACGCAAAAGTCCTCCTCGGCATGACAAGCCCCGATATGATTGAAAAAGCCGCTCTTCAGATCACAACCCGTGACCTTTCCGTCAGAGAAACAGAAAAGCTCGTCAAAGCAATGGAAGACGCCGCAAACAAGCCTGAAGAAGAGCAGATCGCGCACGATATCGACCACACGCGTTCACTCGAACTGCTCGTACAGAAAAAACTCGGCAGAACCATCAAGATCAACGAAAAAGGAAAAAAGAGTACGATCACCATCGGATACTCCGATAACGAAGATTTAGAAAAGCTTTTGATCATGCTTTGCGGAGAATCCTTCCTTGACACAATTTGAATATTGTTCAACATTAAAAGCAGAGCGGAATTCAATTCCTCTCTGCTTTTGTTTTATAATGACAAAAAATAAAAAGCCGTTCGAAAACGGCTTTTTATCAATTTTGATTAGTCGTGGTGGCAGCAACCGCAATCGCAGTCGTCGTCATCATCTTCGTCGCAGCAATCGCAAACGCAAGAGAATTTTACGCCGCAAGCAGGGCATTCAACTTCGTTGAAATCAGTGTCTTCGTCGAGGCAAACAGTGTCGCCGCAAGCAGGGCATTCAACTTCAATGAAATCGTCATCACAATCGCAATCACAGTCACAATCTTCATCGCAGCAATCACAGTCGCCATCGCAACCATAATATTCTTCTTCGAGAGCGCCGAGATCTTCGTCGATTTCTTCAATGTAGGAATCGAGATATTCAGCGTCTTCCTTGAGACTTGCAACTTCCTTTGCGATATCGCCAAGAACGTCGAGGATCGCATTTACAACCTTGTCATCAACAGAAAGACCTTCTGCGAGACCTTTGATATATGCAACTTTTTCAGAAATATTCATTTGAATTCATCCTTTCCATTCAATATCAAATTTTATTTTAAATTGGATCTGTTTTCCAATTTATCGGCTTTGCAATTAAGCTCTTTCGATATATTCACCGGTTCTGGTATCGATACGGAGTCTGGTGCCGTTGTCGATGAAGAGCGGAACCTTGATAACAGCGCCTGTTTCAAGAGTTGCGGGCTTGGTAGTACCGGTAGCAGTGTTGCCCTTGAAGCCGGGTTCGGTAGAAACAACTTCGAGTTCAACGAACATGGGGGGTTCTACGCTGAATACGTTACCCTTGTAGGATACGAGACGGCACATCATTTCTTCCTTAACGAACTTGAAGCTGTCGGGAAGAAGATCCTGAGAAACGGGGATCTGGTCGTAAGTTTCCATATCCATGAAGTAGTAGAGTTCACCGTCCGTGTAGCTGTACTGCATATCACGTCTTTCAACGATTGCGGGGGGGAACTTGTCCGTGGGGTTGAAAGTGGTTTCAGTAACAGCGCCGGAAATAACGTTACGAAGCTTCGTACGAACGAAAGCTGCGCCCTTACCGGGTTTTACGTGCTGGAATTCGATAACCTGCATTACGTTACCGTCCATTTCAAATGTTACACCGTTTTTAAAATCGCCTGCGATTACCATAATAATTACCTCCAAAAAAATAATGTCAACTCAATACATTTGAGTATTGTTAATCAATATATATTATAGCTTAATTCTTTTGAAATATCAAGTATTTCTGAGATATTTTTCAATAAATTTCGTTTTTTATATGATTTCTATGAGATTTTTCGGACTCTTGGTGATATCCAACGGTCCATTTTCCGTCATCTGGATCATATCCTCAATACGAACGCCGTATTTACCCTTGAGATAAACGCCGGGTTCAATCGTAAAGACGTGACCTTTTTCCAAAGGTTTCTTACCCAAAGCAGAAATGCGGAGAGGCTCGTGGATCAAAAGACCAACGCCGTGTCCAAGACCATGGCCGAAGCATCCCTCATAACCAGCGCTGTAAATAATATCTCTCGCAATACGGTCGAGCGCTTCACCGGTCATGTCCTCGCGAACCGCCTCGATGGCTGCCAGCTGAGCATTCAAAACCGTATCGTAAACCTTCTTCATATCCGCGTCAGCTTTTCCGATCACAACCGTTCTGGTCATGTCAGAGCAATAGCCCTCGTAAATGCAACCGAAGTCCATCGTAAGAAAGCCTTTTTCCAACTGAATAGGACGGGGAACACCATGAGGACGAGCAGAATTCGTGCCTGAAACGGCAATGGTATCGAAGCTCTTGTCGGAAGCGCCGAATTTCTTCATCTGATATTCCAATTCTGCCGCAACGTCCGTTTCCTTCATGTCAGGGCGGAGAAGGGGAAGCACTGCCGCAAAAGCCTTGTCCGTAATTTCCTGCGCTTTTCTGATCTTCGCCATTTCGTCGGGTGTCTTGATGGACATCATATCACTGATCAATGTACCAACGGAAACAAACGCGCAAGACGGGAAAGCTTTCTTCAAGCCTTCCAAAGCAGAAACCGTCACAAGCTCGTCTTCGAAAGCAATCGTTCTAATGTTATCTTTTTCAATAATCTCCGAAACAGCACCCTTATAAGACTCTACGGAAACTTCGCATCCCACGCATTCCTTTTCCGCAGCTTCAATATAACGGAAGTCCGTGAAAAAATATGCGTTTTTTCTCGTAACGAAAAGAAAACCATTAGAGCTTTTGAAATTCGTCAAATAAAAGCGAGTCACGCCATCCGTTGTCAAAAAGGCATCCACGTCACCCGGAAAGCGCTGTTGTAAAATTTCAATCTTGTTCATAAAACAACCTTCCTTTTCTGAATCAAAGCGTCAAAAATCCACGACGTCGTTGCCATCCAAAGCCGCAAGCCCATATCGCAAGGCATCCGCCGCGATCCGACGCTCATCTTCATTATCACTCTGCAAAAGAGGAAGCAATTCTCTGAAAAAAGCACCTCTCACAGAAATATCGTTTTTCAATTCATCGTAATTCAAAAGAGGCGCGGAAGCATCCTCGACTTCAAGGTAAAAAAGTCCGAAGGACGCCGCATCCAGCTTTTGCGGGTGCAACGTAGTTTCGGGCGAAATTCTGCCGGTCAAACGAACCTTGAGCAGAACGTCCGCGCCAAAATTCTCTTTTTCAACAGCAGACTTCACGCAATCAAAAAGAGCCTCCTGCGTCGCAACTCCGGTAATATCCACAGTTATTTTCTCATAGCGGCGTTTACAAGTGCGATGATTTCTGAAATTAGCCGAAAGCTGAGTCGAATTCTTCGCCAGATCCGCAATGATCACACCCTTCGTTCCAAACTCATCAAAGGATCTTCCTTCAGGGCAACCACTATACGCATAATAAGTGCCACCCGCCGATTGAACCTTTCCGCCAAGATGAATATGTCCGAGCGCAATGTAATCAAATCCGCTCTTCGTGATATCCGCGGTAGAAATCGGACAATATTTCGATTTTCCTCCAACGTCGCCGTGAGCAACAAGCACGTTGACTCTGGATTTTTGAAGCTGTATTTTTCTTTCAAGCGGATTTTCCGTATATCCATCCGAAGTAAACGCATAGCCGTATACGTCTACACCAATTTCCGGAAAGGAAAAACAGGAAATTTGTTCTTTATCAAATATATAAACGTTTTTCGGAAAATTTTCCTTACGATAAGGACTGCGCCCCCAGATATAATCGTGATTACCCGGAGCGATCACAAATCTGCACGACGGAACGGAAGAAAAGAGAGAGACCATCAACTCCGTCGTTTCCTTCGTAACAAATCCACTATCAAAAAGATCTCCCGCAATAACCATGATATCCGCTTTTTCGGATTCAGCCAACTGAACGATCGAAGTGAACGTATCCCTCAGCTCGTTCTTTCTCATTTGTGCCTTCTGGACATCCAGAAGCGAAAACGGCGCATCCAAATGAATGTCCGCCGTATGAATAATTTTAGCCATAAGACCGTTTTCCTTTCCCGATCTGTGATTTATTTCTCCATGGGAAAGCATTATTTTCGCCACGGAAGAAAACGGCGGGATTCCCCCGCCGTTTTCTTATACATTTTCCCTTGTCCGCACGGGATACGAAGAGGGAAAATCAAAATTCAGCTTATGCCGTCAAAGTATATTCACCGGAAACGAGTTCTACGGCAAATTCCTTATCCGTTTCGGAAACCTTTCCGATTTCCGCAACGGGAATTTCATTCTCTTTCAAAGCTTCCTTATATGTCTTGGGCAGATAAAGCGTTGCACGGCAACCGAAGGGCACCTTGATATGAATGGAAACTGCGCCTTCGCGATTTGTCCAATCACAGCAAACCTCACCGTACATAGATTCATGAGATGCGGTTGCGCTTTCCATTCCGCTATCGATCGCAGGACGGAGGATCGTGTGAGCAAAGCCGGGTTCCTGTTCATCGGGAGAGATACCGCCAACATACTTGTAGAGGAAGGAGGAGATATCGGAGAACATATGGTGGTTATGAGAACCGCCGCCGTTCCAGCATTCCCAAAGCGTCGTA
>JAZRLQ010000151.1:0-3960 GCA_045646925.1 Eubacteriales bacterium | reverse complement strand
ATATTTCATAAATGCCCGTCAGCTCCGGAGCCATGGGATTGGTCTCAAACACACCGGGAGCTGTGGGAACAATGCCCGCCGCATAGCGGAGATACAGATAGGCGGGAACTCCTGCCCATGGTTCTTTCCGCGGAAGTCCTGTACCCACTTGGTGTCGGAGGTGATGTTCAGAGTTGCGGGGTTGAGGTTTTCGTTTTCGATCCAGCGGATGTGCTCGTAGGAAAGATTGGATCTGCGAACGTCAACGCCGTATTCGTTTTTCAGACGGTATTCGAGAACCTCGAACTGAAGTACGCCGACAACGCCGACGACGACGCGTTCCATACCGCTTCCGGGCTCGAAGAAGATCTGGATCGCACCTTCCTGCGCGATCTGGTTCATACCCTTGACGAACTGCTTACGCTTCATGCTGTCGAGCTGTTCGACGGTTGCGAAATGTTCGGGAGCGAAGGTCGGAATGCCTTCGTAACGGATCTTCATTTTGGGAGCGCATACGGTGTCACCGATGGAGAAGATACCCGGATCGAATACACCGATGATGTCGCCCGCGTATGCTTCCTCGACGATCTCTCTTTCGTGCGCCATCAGCTGCTGGGGCTGAGAGAGCTTGAGGTTTTTGCCTGCCTGAACGTGACGGTATTCCGTGCCGCGTTCAAATTTGCCGGAGCAGATGCGCATGAATGCGAGACGGTCGCGGTGCGCCTTGTTCATGTTCGCCTGGATCTTGAAGACGAACGCGGAGAACTGACCGCAGAATGGATCGACAATGCCTTCCTCGGATCTTCTGGGAAGAGGGGAGGTCGTCATTTCGAGGAAGTATTCAAGAAAGGGTTCAACACCGAAGTTCGTCAGCGCGGAACCGAAGAATACGGGGGAGAGCTTACCTGCTCTGACTTGCTCGAGGTCCATGTCGAAGCTTGCGCCGTCGAGAAGCTCGATCTGCTCGCAAAGCTCTTCGCGGCTCTGCTCGCCGATGATCTTATCCATGGTGTCGATATCGTTGATATCGCATTTGATGGAATCGAGTTTGGTCTGACCTCTGTTTTTCGCGTTGAACGCGATGATGCACTGCTTTTCACGGTCGTAAACGCCCTTGAAATCCTTGCCGCATCCGATGGGCCAGTTCATCGGATAAGTACCGATGCCGAATTCCTTTTCAACCTCGTCGATGAGGTCGAAGGGGTCTCTCGCTTCACGGTCGAGCTTGTTGATGAAGGTGAAGACCGGAATACCTCTCATCGCGCAGACCTTGAAGAGCTTACGGGTCTGCGGCTCGATACCCTTCGCCGCGTCGATGACCATGACGGCGCTGTCCGCCGCCATCAGCGTACGGTAGGTATCCTCGGAGAAGTCCTGGTGTCCGGGGGTGTCAAGAATGTTTATGCAATAGCCGTTATACTGGAACTGCATAACGGAGGAGGTGATGGAGATACCTCTCTGCTTTTCAAGCTCCATCCAGTCGGAAACGGCGTGTCTGTCTGCGGCTTTTCCTTTTACGGCGCCTGCCTGATTGATCGCGCCTCCGTACAGAAGCAATTTTTCGGTTAACGTTGTTTTACCGGCGTCAGGGTGCGAAATGATCGCAAACGTGCGGCGTCGGGTGATCTCTTTTTCAAAAGTTTCCAAAGCGATGTCTTCCTTTCAACAAAATTTAATCTATAGGATCTGTAATAATTTTAAACGGTTTTTTTAAAGTGGAAATAGATGTCGTCCTCGCCCGATTTTTTCATGATGGAGGAGAGCAGTCTGAAGGAAGGCTTGTTTTCCTTCATGCATTTTGCGCGGACCTCATACATACCGATCTGATAAAGCGCGTAGTTGCAAACGGCGCGGAAGGCTTCGGACGCATATCCCTTGCCCTCGTATTCCGGCAAAAGACGAATGCCGATCTCCGCGCTTCCGCGGAAGCTGAAGTGATAGAGAATGATCTCTCCGATCATTTCCTCGTCGACACGGACCGCGAAATTCATTGCCGTGCTGCTGCCGAAATCCTTTTTCTGATCAGCGTAGAAGTATTCCTCGTCGGGCTCGGCGCAATCCTGTCTGTAATCGTATCCCCAGAAGCGATTCCGCTCATCGTCCAGACAAAGTCGGTTGTAACGGGGGATATCGGTTTCCTCGATGGCGTTCAGAACGAGCCGATCCGTTTTGATCTGCGGGATCTTTTCGATATAGTAAAGCTCGTTTTTGATACGGAAGTGATATTTTTCTTCGATCGCGACGGGGTGATACTGCGTTTTCGAGGTGCGAAGACCACTGTCGCCCGCATCATCCTCGCGGTTGATATAGGTGACGTCCCAGGCGAACGTCTGCGCGAAGCTCTGTACCATTGCGGGATAAATGCCCTCGTAATCGGGGAGCGCTTTTTCGATATGATCGATCAGCGTATCGCCGCATTTTTCGGAGAGGCAGAAGGAGATGATCTCACCGTCAAGCTCGAAGCCTGCGCAGCGGAACATGGGAGAGCCGACGAATTTCAACATACGCCAAGCGCGCTCCATCTCGTTTTTCGCGCCGTAAGAATGCTTGTCGAAGCTTGCTTCCACCTTTTCACGAAAGCGCTTGAGCTTGTCTGCGTCCGATTCGTCGAAGGCGCGGAAGATGGCTTCGGGATATTTGGAGTAAAATTTGCGGACGTGATTTCTTTGTCCGGAGTATTTTTTGCCTTTGAAATCGCAAAAATCAGAAGCGAGATAGAGATAGTCGCAGAGATTGCGGTATCTTCTCGTTTCGGTGTTCGGAAAGCGTAGCAGGATTTCGCCCGCGTATTTTTTCGGGATTCCGGAAAATTCAAACGGAATGAAGCTTTCGGAACAAAACTCTGCCATGGCGGAGAATGCGGCGTCGAGATCGGCATCCTCCTCGATGGGCAGAGGATAGTCGAACGCGTATTTTCCGCGGACCTTGTTGCGAACGATGAGACATCCCGCGTAAACGGTGTATTCCGACGCGAGCATATCGTTCCACATCAGCTTGATTCCGAGGGAATAGTCGCTGAGCTTGTAGTCGCAGAGGCTGTAATATTGAGAGAGAAGAGATGCGTTACTTTCTGTGATGGGTGAGAATGTTAGCATATGATTTGATTCTCCGTTTTTTTACTCAATTAAAAACAGTATAGCATCTTTCTTTCGTTTTTTCAACACCAATTTGAAAAAAACATTGATTTTTTCTGTGATTTTTGAAAAAATTCGCCGTTTATCCGTTTCAATTTTTGAAACCTATTCAATCAAAAATTTGTAGGCGCTCACATACCGGAATCCGCAAAAGAAAAAGAGCGGGAGAAACGGACGATTGTCCATTCTCCCGCTCTTGCGGAAAATTATATGCGATCAGACGACGGTTGCGATCAGCGCGCCGTTTTCCGCATCCACGGTCACGGTGCTTTCAGGCGCGATATCCTCGGCGATCATTTTTCTTGCGATCAGCGTTTCGACACGGGACTGGAGGAATCGCTTCAGCGGACGGGCGCCGTATACGGGATCATAGGCGCTTTCGATGATGAGATCCTTCGCCTCGTCTGTGATACGGATGCCTATGCGGCGGCTTTGCAGACGATGGGAGAGATCTGCGATCAGAAGATCCACGATGCCGTAAATATTGTCCTTGGTCAGAGGCTTATAGAAGACGGTCTCGTCGATGCGGTTGAGAAATTCGGGACGGAAGGAACGGCGCAGAAGGCTCGTGACGGTGTCTCTTGCCTGAATGGAGATCTCTCCGCTTGCCTCAATTCCATCGAGGATGACGTCGGAGCCGAGATTGGATGTCATGATGATGATCGTGTTTTTGAAATCGACGGTTCTGCCCTGACTGTCGGTGATACGGCCGTCGTCGAGAACCTGCAAAAGAACGTTGAAGACGACGGGGTGCGCTTTTTCCACCACGCCGAACAGAACGACGGCGTAAGGCTTACGGCGTTCCGCCTCCGTGAGCTGTCCGCCCTCGTCGTATCCGACGTAGCCG
>JAZRLQ010000150.1:0-13275 GCA_045646925.1 Eubacteriales bacterium | reverse complement strand
ATGCAGAACACCCATGGGGTCGATCCAAAGACATTCGTCGAAGCACCGAACGTTTGCGGTGGGAGGCAGAATGGCAAGATAAGGCTTTGTGAATGAATTACCGTCGTCATCGCTGTAAACGAGCAGAACGTAATTTCCCGGCTCCTCCGTTTCCATTCCGCTGTAAAAGCCGACGTAGATCCTTCCGTTTTTCGTACGTTCGATACCGGGAATTCCTTGCCATTTTCTTCTGTGATCGTTATAAATTCCGCTCGGATGATAGAGCAGAGTGGCTGGCATAAGGGCTTCGTCGTAATTACGGAATTCTGTTTGATGCAGGTCCGTTTCTCTGTAGATCGGATAATTTGCCATGGTAAGCACTCCTTTTCAAAGTATTTGTTCCATTGTGATCTTCAAGGGGGAAAGTCCGCATTTTTCATAAAAACGCATGGCGGCTTCGTTCAGACACCAGACGTTCAGCGTAACGTGATAGCATCCGTTTTTTCTTGCTTCTGCCAAAACGTGCTCATAAAGCTGTGTGCCGATGCGCTTTCCGCGCATGGATTCGTCTACGCAGAGATCGTCAATGTAAAGTGATTTTCTGTCCGAGAGAGAGATCTGATCCTTGATTTCTTCATAAATGCAGAAGGCATATCCGCAAAGCGTGTCGGATTCGTCTGCCGCGGCGTAGATCGGCGTATTTTCATTGGCTAAAATTTGCAGGAGCTCTTCTTCCGTATATTTTTTGTTTCCCGCGCGGAAAATATCGGGGCGTTCCTTGGAGTGAACGCGGTGTACCTGATATAAAAGATCAATGAGGCGGGGAATATCTTTTTCTGTGGCTCTTCTGAGTTGCATGAAGGCTCTCCTTTTGTTTAGGTTGGCGTGGATTTGCTGAACGGCAGATTAAAATACGGGTAACGCGAGAGAATGAAAACGCTTTCATTTTTGAGGAACGGTCAAAACGAATCACACGAGCCCCGTATTTGAAAATACCGCCGAACGTATGCTCGGCGGTAGATCGTTTATAAAGGGAAAATCAGCGAACTTCCCAGAGATATTTCGGGTAAACGCCGTTTGCTTTTTCGCTTCTCATGAAGTTTCTGAAGATCTCACTGTCTTCTTTGTTGGTAACGCCCTGCCAAACTGCATCGGAACCGATGATCTTCACGTCAGCATCGCCGCTGTCGATCAGATTCTGAACGCAGGTGGGAAGGAAGAATTCGCATTTATTGAGGTCTGCCTTGTTTGCGTTCAGGAAGTCCACGAACATATCGTAAAGATTGTTGCAGAAGGAAGGCGTGAAGCCGAAGCAGTTCATGGAAACGGTGGTGTCCTCTGTAAGTGTGCCCACGGAGCCGTCGTCAAAGGTATTGATGATGGTGCCGTCCGCTACGCGTTCGATCTTCTTGTGCTCGTCAACCTTGAGGAGATAATCGTTTTCATCGGCAAGACATACGCCGCGGGAAACGGTACCGTTGTTGCTGAGCGTATTTTTCACCTGATAGCCAACCATGCAGTAGTGCGCTTTGTCGCCGTCCTTGGCGTCGCGAAGGAAGCTTGCAAGCTTCATGAAAGCGTCTCTTCCGTAGCAGTCATCCGCGTTGACAACGCCGAAATTGTCTTCAATCTTGCCTGCGGACATGATTGCGTGACCGGTGCCGAAGGGCTTTACTCGACCTGCGGGAACTTCAAAGCCTTCGGGAAGCTCCTGCTTCTGATAAGCGTAACGGATGTCAATGCCGTTTGCGCGGAGTCTTCTGCCGATCTTTTCTTCGAAAAGCTCTTCGTTTTCGGGTTTGATGATGATAACGAATTTGTCAAAGCCTGCGAGCTTTGCGTCGTAGATGGTGAAGTCCATGATGAATTCGCCTTCATCGGTGAGGGGGGTGAGCTGCTTCATGCCGCCGAAACGGCTGCCCATACCTGCTGCCATAATAACCAGAGTCATATGAATAGTTCCTTTCAAAAATAAATTTTCGTTCTGAACGCCGTTTGCGGTTTCGCGCGCATACGACTGATATTATGATCATTATATCATATCCGAAACGGTTTTTCAATATTTGCGAGCGATTTTTGTGAAATAAATATTGGCTTTGCCCTCGGATCGCGCGGCGTTTTTCGGTAAAAACGGGAAAATCACTTGATTTGTCCGTGATTTTATGGTATGATAAAGTCAAGTTTGGAAGGCTTGATCGGGCGCGCGGATATATCAAACGCCGCGCTCGGATCAAGCGCTTTGTATGATAAAACACATTTGGAGGAAGATTTGGATGAAAACTCTTTTTCAATCAAAAAAGACGGTGATCGCGATCGTTGCGCTCGCTCTCGTGGTTGCGATCGTGCCTGCGCTCATCATCGGGCTTGCCGTCGGCAATAACGGGAAATACAGAATCGTCAAGGTCTATGAAACGGAGGGCTCCGTTGAGATCTGCCGCGATGACGGCGAACCGATGACGCCCTATGAAAATATGATGCTCGAAAATCGCGACGTTGTGAAAACGCTCGCGGACGGCTATCTGTACCTCAAGCTCGACGAGGACAAATATCTGATGGCGAAGCCGAATTCCTGCTTCCGACTTGAAGCGACGGGAACGGCGGAGAAGAGCAAAACGAAGATCGTGATCGAATACGGAGAGGTCATGGTCCACGTGACCTCTCCTCTTTCCGGCTCCTCGGATTTCACCGTCGACACGGGAAATTCCACCATGGCGATCAGAGGAACCTCCTTCTCCGTCGGATACGATCCCGAGCAGAGCGGAGCGGCTCTTTATCAGATCTACGACGGTCAGGTGGAGATCTCGGTCGTTGGCGAAAAGGGAAAGCCTGTCGGTGACGCCGTTACTCTTTCCGAGGGAAAATGCATTGCCGTGACGACGGCAAACGGAGAGACCTCCGTGGGCGAGGTGAGCGACGTCGATTACAACGCGCTTGACGATTCCGCGCTCTCCTTCATCAAATTCGGCATGGAGCAGGGCAACGAAATGAGCGGTATTACCGCTGAGGACATTGACGATATGATAAGCGGAAGAGAAAACGCAGATCCTTCCGCAAAGCAATACAAGGTCACCTATATGATCAACGGCTTCGTCTGGTACGTGCGCTTCGTCAGAGAGGGCGAGAAGGCGCCGAAGCCGATGTATGCGCCCGCGATGTACGGACATTGGGAATACGATTTCGACACGCCCGTTTACTCGGACGTGACGGTCAACTGGGTGACAAATCACTCGAAATAATGGCGCTATATACGGCAGACGGAGGAACAGATGAAAAAAGGGCTATTCAGAAGAATTATCGTATACGCGCTGATCTTCGCCTCGGTGTTTGCGGTTGCGTATTGGCATGGCTTGTATAGCATTGACTGCATTGTTTCGGACCGCTTGTTTCAGTATAAATCCGTTCCGGATACGAAGATCAAGATCATTGCGATCGACGAGAAAACGATCCAAAAATACGGAGACGTTTCCGTCTGGTCGAGGGACATTTCCGCCGCTCTCGTGGAAAAGCTATGCGAGAATCCTGCGTACGCGCCCAGTGTGATCGGCTTCGATATTATGTTTGTCTCCGAAAAGGAAGAGGAGGCGGACGCGCGCTTTGCCGAGGCTTGCGCGAAAGCGGGGAACGTGGTAAGCGCTGTGAATATCGTTTACAATAGGAAAATTACCGTACAGAACGGCTTGTTCGAAGACAAAAATACGATCACCATGGTGGAATATCCGTACGAGGCGCTCAGAGGCGTTTCGGACTATGGCTTTGCGAACACGTATCTCGACACGGACAGTTATATTCGTTACGCCAAAACGGAGGTCGCGTACGGAGAAGAAACGATCCGTTCCTTTCCGATCATGATCTATGAGAAATACATGGCGGCGCGTGGGGAAGAGGCGGTCTTGCCGAAAACGACGGAGCAAGGCTTCTATTCCTTTGAATATACGGGAATACCGAAGACGTACGAGGTCGTTTCGCTTTGCGACGTTCTCGAGGGAGAGGGGATCGATCCGAGAGCCTTTGAGGACGCGATCGTTCTGATCGGCGCTTTCGCGCCCGGTATGCAGGACGCCTATCTCGTTCCGATCGAGCGCGGCGAGCAGATGTACGGTGTGGAGATCCACGCAAATATCATCGATGCTTTGATGGATGGAAGAACGGGCGTTCCCGTAGATGCCACGGTGTACGCCGTGGCGGCGGCGCTTTTTGCGCTTGCGTTCGCCTTCACGATCGAAAAGATGAAGATCGTACCCGCGACGTGCGCGACGATCGGATTCGTTCTGTTCAATCTCTTCATGGCAAAGGTGCTTTACGAGTTCGGATTGGATATCAGAATCATAGAGACACTTCTTGCGATATTGCTTCTGTATTCCGCGAAGCTCGTTTTCGGATACAGACACGAGTACGCGAAAAAAAGAAAGATCCTCGACGCGTTCCGCAAATACGTCGCGCCCGAGGTCGTTGAAGAAATTGCGTTGAGCGGGGATTATCAGCTCCGTCTGGGCGGAGAACGCCGTGATATTGCCGTTCTTTTCGTCGATATCCGCGGATTCACGCCTATGTCCGAGGGCTTGAAGCCAGAGGAGGTCGTCGAGATCCTCAATGAATATCTGAGTCTGACGACAAACGCGATCTTCAAGAATAAGGGTACGCTCGACAAATTCATCGGCGATGCCACCATGGCGGTGTTCAACGCGCCGTTCGATCTCGATGATTACGTTTTCCGCGCGGTGTCCGCCGCTTTGGATATTGCCGCGGGAAGCGCCGCGCTGGAGGAGAAGCTGATGGCGCGCTTCGGAAAGAGCGTCAGCTTCGGTATCGGCGTCAATTGCGGCGCTGCGGTCGTCGGAAATATCGGTTGTGAGCATAGAATGGATTATACCGCCATCGGTGATACCGTCAATACCGCCGCCCGATTGGAAAGCAACGCGGCGCGCAGTCAGATACTGATCAGCGAGGCGGTCTACAAAGCGCTCGAGGGAAGGATCAACGCCAGTGAGATCGGCGTGATCCCGCTCAAGGGAAAAACGAAGGACGTATTTGTATATCAGCTTGAAAGCATAAGAAAGGCAGATGAAGGGATTTGAAAAAAATATATATTATTCCGGATGCCGCGGATATCGAAAGGTCGATCGCTCTGTCCGAGCTTTACGGAGCGGGATTCGAGTATAACGATTTTTCCTATCCGGAGATCCTCGACGACGAGGGCGAGGTGGAGAGACGGATCTCTTTCTACCGCTCGCTCGATCGGGATCGCGGTGACGATATGCTTCACGGGGCGTTTCTCGACGTGACCGTGCATAGCGCAGATCCTTTGATCCGCGCCGTTTCGGACAAGCGCGTGCGTAAGAGCATGGATATTGCGGCGGCGCTCGGCATTCGCGGCGTTGTGTTCCACACGAATTTCATTCCGAATTTTAGAAGCGCGTTCTACGTCGACGGCTGGATCGAAAGAAACGCTTCGTATTGGCGCGCGATCGCAGAGGAATACGGAGAGCTCGATATCTATATGGAAAATATGTTCGACTCCGATCCCGAGATGCTTTTCGCGCTTGCGGAACGGCTCCGCGACGTGAAAAATTTCGGCGTTTGTCTGGACGTTGCGCATACGAACGTGTTCGGTGACGGTTCGGCGGAATGGATCAGAAGACTCGCGCCCTATATCGCGCACGTGCATATCAACGACAACGATAAAAGAGAAGATCTTCACGCCGCGATCGGCACGGGGAAATTGGATTTTTCGCTTTTCGACCGTGAGATCCGCGGGATCGGAAGAGCGCCGAGCGTTTTGGTGGAGATCAGAGATCATGACAGCCAACGGTTGTCGATGGAATATTTGAAAGAACACGGAATCTATCCGTTTGATTGAGGAGAGCTTGCATGTTGAAAATGTCCGCACTTCGTGATGTTTTGAAGATCGGGATCGAGATCACGACCGAAAAAAATAAAAACCACCTTCTTGAGAAAATGCTGAAGAAGGCGATGGATATCTCCGGTTGTGACGCGGGAACCCTTTATCTTTGCAAAGATGAACATCTTGAATTTAAAATTATGAAAACGCTCTCGCAATCCGTGAGCAGAGGCGAGAACGGGGAACGTATCGACCTTCCTCCCGTCGAGATGAAGGAAGAGAACGTGTGCGCGTACGCCGCGATACACAGACAGCTTGTGAAGATTTCCGACGTTTATAAGAGTCGGGAGTTCGACTTTTCCGGACCGAAAAAATACGACGGTATCACGGGATACCGAACCCGTTCTATGCTCGTCATTCCGATGGAGGACGCGGAGGACCGCGTGATCGGTGTCATTCAGTTGATCAACAAAATGAACGGAAAGGGAAAGATCGTCAGCTTCAGTGACGACGATGCGTTCGTTCTGCGCGCGCTCGGCTCGATGGCGGCGGTCTCTCTGACCAATATGCTCTACATCGACGAGATCAAGCTGGAAATGCGATCGTTCGTTCAGGCGTTTGCGACGGCGGTCGACGAAAGAACGCCTTATAACGGAACGCACACGAGAAAGGTGATCGTTTACGCGTGTATGGTCGCAGAGCAGTTCAACAAACGCGCGGACGAGGGAAGGGGCGACACCCGATTCGATGAAGCGCGCATGGAGCAGCTTGAGCTTGCCGCGGGATTGCACGATATCGGAAAGATGGTCGTTCCGCTTTCCGTCATGAATAAGGGAACGAGGCTTGACGAAGGGATCGTGCGCGTATTCGAGCGATTGGAGCATATCGCGCTTCTTTATGAAAGAGATATGCTGAAGGGCTACGTTTCCGAAGAGCAATACCTCGAAAAGTGCGAGGAGCTTGAACGTGTGAAGCGCGCGGTCGAAAAGATCGACGTGGCGGAATTTTTGTCCGACGAATTACTTTCGCAGGTCGATTGGGTGGAGAGCCTTTTCTACGTCGGCGCAGACGGCAGACGTATCGGCTATCTGACCCCAGAGGAAGTGGATTGTCTCCGTATCCGCAAGGGAACGCTGACGCGCAATGAGCGTGAGATCATGGAGAACCACGCGCAAATGACGAAAACGATTCTCCGACAGGTTCACTTTTCCGAAAAGTACGCAAACGCGCCCAAATACGCCGCGGAGCATCACGAATTTCTTGACGGAAGCGGTTATCCGAACCGCCTTCGCGGAGACGAGATCTCTCTGGATACGAGAATTCTGACCGCGGCGGATATATTCGATGCGATGACCTGCGCCGACAGACCTTACAAAAAGCCGATCCCGCGCGAACGCGCGCTCACGATCCTCGAGGAGATGGTCGAGGAGGGCAAGCTCGACGGACTTGTCGTCGAGGTGTTTCGCGAGGCGCTCGTCGGCGTTACCGAAAACGAGATCGAAAGAAGAGCAATGCTTTTTCGATAAAATAAAAGAGAGCTTTACGGAATTCCGTAAAGCTCTTTTTTCAATATGGATTTGTATCGATCAGAAAATGGAGATGTTGTACGCTCTCATGATGATATACGCGGTGTAAACGATGTACATGGAGGTGAAGACGATGCCTTCCCATCTGCTCGTTTTTTTCTTGGTGTACGCAAAGATTATCATCAATGCGGATACGCCGATGAGGATACCGGTATCGATGGACATCGCGAGGCTGGAAGCCATGGGCGTGATCGTGCCGGTAAGACCGAGGATGAAGAGAATGTTGAAGAGGCAGGAGCCGACGACGTTACCCATAGCGATACCGGAGTCGCCCTTCTTTGCGGCGACGATGGAGGTAACGAGCTCGGGGAGAGAAGTACCGAAAGCAACGACGGTGAGACCGATGAGCGTTTCGCTCATGCCGAGCGCGGCTGCGATCGTTTTCGCGCTGTTAACAACGAGCTGTCCGCCGCCAATGATGGCAGCAGCGCCGAGAACAACGAAAATAATGCTCTTGGGCCAGGAGAGGATCTTCGTTTCGTTTTCATCGTTTTCCAGTTCAGCATTTTCAGAGCGGCTCTTCAGAGCGGTTCTGATGAGCATGAACATATAAGTTGCGAGGAAGACGAGAAGAATGATGGCTTCGCCGCGGCCGAGCTGTCCGTCGAACAACATGATGAAGAGAGCTACCGTTGCCGCAAGGTTGAGGGGCATATCTCTTTTCAGAATGTCCATGTCCGTGATGATGGGGAGAATTGCGGAAGAGACACCGACGACGACGAGAATATTGAAGATATTCGAGCCGATGACGTTGCCGAGGGAAATTTCATTGGTGCCGCTGAGACTTGCGGAAAGGCTGACTGCCGCCTCCGGAAGACTCGTACCAATGGAAACGATGGTAAGTCCGATGATCAAAGAGGGCACCTTCAGCTTTCTCGCGATGGAGGAAGCGCCGTCAACGAAAATGTCTGCGCCTTTGATCAGTAAAATGAATCCGACGATAAGTAATAAGTATTCCATTTAAAACCTCCTGAAATTTTTGTTTTATCTGCAAATTATTATACTATATAAATACAAAATTGTCAATATTTCGAAAAAAATATCGAATCGTCGATATGATGGTTTTTTGCGTGTCGCGAAAGTTTTGTTTTGGCAATAAATCGAAAAAGCCGATTTCTGCAGTATAATTTTCATTTTGCGACAAATACTAACAAGGCGATGAAAAAGAAAATCGTAAGGACAGGGGCTGTCCGCAAGCATGAAACGACGCCTCCTGCAGAAATACAAAAGGAGATTTTTATATATGAAAGCAACCGGAATCGTAAGAAGAATCGATGATTTGGGGCGCGTTGTCATTCCCAAGGAAATCAGAAGGACCATGCGCATCCGAGAGGGCGACCCACTCGAGATCTATACGGACAGAGAGGGCGAGGTGATCTTCAAAAAGTATTCTCCGATCGGAGAGCTGACGGAATTCGCCTCGGAATATGCGGAGACGCTTTTCCGCACCTGCGGACTTCCCGTCGCGGTGTGCGATAAGGATTGTATTATCGCCTGCGCAGGAATATCCAAAAAGGAATTCGCGGAGCGCAAGCATTCGGAGGAGGTCGAAAGGATCATCGAGGGTAGATCGCTTTACAACGCGCCCGTAACGCCCGAACGCAGAATCTTTCTGACCGACGAAAACAGAAATTACTACGTTTCCTGCGCTATGCCGATCTTCACGGAGGGTGACGTCGTCGGATGCGTTGCCTCCATCGGCAGCACGGAGGGGAAGTACGAGCTTCCCGCGACGGAAACGGAGATCAAGCTCGTGCAGACCGCGGCGAGCTTTCTCGGCAGACAAATGGAATCCTGATGTGAAAGATATTGGTCATTTATCATAAAAAAATCGGGAAACTTATTGACAAATATGGTGCACTGTGATATACTGTTACCATCAAAAAACCGTTGAAGCGGAGATAACGCATGATAAGACCGCACAGAGAGTCCGGGCAGCTGAGAGCCGGATCGGAAACCGTCTTGCAAATGGACCGCGGAGGGCGCAGTCAAAAGAGAAGCTTTCTTCTCCCAGTATTCTGCGACGTGTCGGCATACGTCAGTTGTCGGGGATATGTTCGTATCCATACAAGCGCACGTCCATCGACGTGAATCAAGGTGGCACCGCGGATAAGCTTTACGCATTTATTCGTCCTTGGCAGAGTGTATGTTTCTGTCAAGGGCGTTTTGTTTTTTCGCTTGACGGAACGGATATTGAATACGATATGATTTTACAGATACAAAGGAGAACTTGATCATGCAATATAACGGCATTAATTTCGACACTTACTTAAAGAATTATCCCGACAAGAACGGATATTTCGGAAAATACGGCGGCGCGTTCATCGCGGACGAGCTGAAGGACGCCATGAACGAGATCACGGCGGCTTATTACACCATTTGCAAATCCGCGAAGTTCATTTCCGAGCTTCGCACGATCCGCAGAGATTTTCAGGGCAGACCCACGCCGATCTCCCATCTTGAGAGACTTTCCAACAGCATTGGCACGGGCGTTCAGCTTTACGTCAAGCGTGAGGATTTGACCCACTCCGGCGCGCACAAGCTCAATCACTGCATGGGCGAAGCGCTTCTCGCGAAATATATGGGCAAAAAGAAGGTCATCGCTGAAACGGGCGCAGGTCAGCACGGCGTTGCGCTTGCGACCGCGGCGGCTTACTTCGGTCTCGAATGCGACATCTACATGGGCTCCGTCGATATCAAGAAGCAGGCGCCCAACGTTGCCCGCATGAAGATCCTCGGCGCGAACGTCATCGAGGTTACCGAAGGCTTGCAGACGCTCAAGGAAGCGGTTGACGCGGCTTTTGCGGCTTACGCAAAGGAATACAAGGACGCGATCTACTGCATTGGCTCCGTTCTCGGTCCGCACCCGTTCCCGATGATGGTCCGCGATTTTCAGAGCGTGATCGGCATTGAAGCGAGAGAGCAGTTCCTTTCCATGACGGGCGAGCTTCCCGATGCGGTCGTCGCTTGCGTGGGCGGCGGCTCCAACGCGATGGGTATGTTCTCCGGATTTTTGAATGATCCCGTCGATATCTACGGCATCGAGCCTCTCGGCAAGGGCCCCAAGCTCGGTGACCATGCGGCAAGTTTGAAATACGGCGAAGAGGGTATCATGCACGGCTTCAACAGCATTATGCTGAAGGACGAAAACGGCGATCCCGCGCCCGTATACTCCGTAGCCAGCGGTCTGGACTATCCTTCCTCCGGTCCCGAACACGCATTCCTCCACGATCTCGGCAGAGTCAAATACGACGTGATCAACGATGAAGAAACCATCGACGCGTTCTTCGCTCTCTCCAGATTGGAGGGTATCATTCCCGCGATCGAAAGCGCGCACGCAGTTGCTTATGGCATGAAGCTCGCGAAGACGATGGGCAAGGGCTCCGTTCTCATCAACCTCTCCGGCAGAGGCGACAAGGACATGGATTACGTCATTGAAAAATACGGAATCCGATAAAAATAATGACTCAAATACAAAGGCTCCCGTCCGGTCGGGAGCCTTTTTGCGCGCACGGCGAATTTCATGAAAGTCGAACGCTTTATTGAACGAAACTCAATATGAAAAGCAAGGAAATTCCACGAAAACTGCGATCACGGTCATCTTGTTGGGTTGAACACGATTCAACTCTTTCCGGCGGAAAGAATATCGATCTGCACGCCGTCGCTTTCTATCCTCAGCGGAAAGCCGGAGGCTTCGTCGATATAGATCGTGATCCTTTCGTCGCGGCATACGAAAACGGCGATGCCGCCGACGGTTTCACGTCGGATCTTCCAGATGCTTTCTCCCGACGAGATCGAAAAGAGCGCGAGCCAAGCCTTGCATTTTACATCGTCGGACGGATCGATCGGGATCTCCACGTCCTCGTAAAACATGAAGAGTGCGCCGCTTCGATCCATGCGGTAGGAGATCCCCTCTCTTTTTTCATCCGTGAAGGTGAGGGTGACGTTCTCCTCCGTGATCTTCAGATCGGCGAGGAAAATCTCCGTGTCGGTAATGCGGAGCTTCATTTCCGTTCCCGCCTGCTGATAGGAGAGCAGTGCCTCCATATTGGGCTTCGGTGAGCAGGCGCAAAGGATCAGACAAAGGAGAAGGAACGCGGTGAGCGAGAGCTTTTTCATAATAATCTTCCTTTCTATATAAGATTTTATGCTAAAATATATATCGTTTCGCGGGAAACTATGTTTTTTTCGCGAAAATATTTACTTTTTGCGTTTTATATATTATAATATAGGTAATAAAACCGAAAAGGAGATCTTTCTATGAAAATTGCATTTGGCTGCGATCCCAACGCGGCAGAACTCAAAAAGGAACTGATGGCTTACGTGGCAACGCTCGGACACGAGGTGTACGATTTCGGCAGTGAGGACGTGATCTACGCGAACGTGGCGTTTGCTGTGGCGGAAGCGGTTGCCGCAAAGGAATATGATCGCGGTATTCTGATCTGCGGTACGGGTATCGGCGTTTCCATCGCCGCAAACAAGGTGAAGGGCGCGTACGCGGCTTGTATCCACGACGTATATCAGGCGCAGCGCGCAGAGCTTTCCAATCACGCCAACATCATCACGCTCGGTTCGCAGGTCGTCGGATCGGAGCTTGCAAAATGCATGGTCAAGGAATACCTCTCCGTGACCTACGATCCGAACAGCAGATCCGCTCCGAAGATCGAGCGCATTTACGATTACGAAAAGAACGCATAACGAAAAAGGTCGGCATTTTTGCCGACCTTTTTGCATGGTGCGCCGAAAAAAGATCGGGGACAGAGGGGCTCCCCATTGTGTGCTATTTCCCGCGAAAACGCGCGATTGCGCAAAAACGGTCGGAATAATGAAACTATTCGTTTGTATGATTGGCACAAAACGAGCTTGTATTTTCTACAGTTTGAATAGGAAAAAGGAATGTTTGACTAAATATGGAACAATCTTATGTCATAATGATAAAATTGGAATATAGAAATTTGGTGATTTTTCTTGACAAAACGACATTTGTGTGATATAATGATTTTATGTTATAAGGGTATGTTCGGTCGAAGGACCTATATCGCTTATTCTGTCGAAAAAGCGGATTTTGTTTAGCTTTCCGAAAGGCTTTTTGGGGAGAAGTCCCCTCGGGATTTTTGAAAGGTTTTTACAAGTTTGCGGCGCCATCTAAGTTATAACTAAACATTAATTATACAAAGGAGATGTCACAATGCAAGAAAAGAAAACGGTAAGCCAAGAAAAAGTTTGGATGAAGTACTATGCCCCCGAAGTTCGTAACACCGATATTCCTCGTATGAAGATCTACTCTCTTCTCAAGGAATATAACCAGGACAGATTGCAGGAAACGGCAATCTACTACTATGGCACGAAGATCAACGTAAAGAAGCTCATTCAGAGAATCGACGAATGTGCTGACGCATTTGCGGCGATCGGCGTAAAGCAGGGCGACACGGTCTCCATGCTTTCCGCATCTACTCCCGAATCCATCATTGCACTCTACGCGCTCAATAAGATCGGCGCGACGCTCAACGCGATCGACCCCCGTCTTGACAAAAAGGGTATCGCAAGAATGATCAAGGGCTCCGGCTCGAAGGTTCTTCTCGTTATCGAAATGGCATATCCCAAGGTAGCCGCGATCGCCTCTGACATCAAGCAGGACTACACCATCGTTCAGTCTGCAGGCACCTCTCTTCCTATTATTAAAAAGGCGGCTTTGAAAATTGCTACAAAGAGCCAGGTTCCTTACGGCAAGGGCGGCGTTATCAGCTGGGACACCTTCATTGCAGGCGCGAAAAACGGCATGGCGATCGAAGCTCCCTACGACGGAGACGCGACCGTTGCCATCACCTACACGGGCGGCACGACGGGCTTCCCGAAGGGCGTTATGCTCAC
>JAZRLQ010000149.1:0-6043 GCA_045646925.1 Eubacteriales bacterium | reverse complement strand
AACCCGCAAGAAAGGTATCGCCCGCACCGCAAAAATCGATGGGCGGTTCTACGGGACACGCGGGACAACGGATCACCTGCGCTTCATTTGCAACAAAACAACCGTTTTCACCAAGCGTTATCAACGCCGTTTTTCCATTTCGTGCAGAAATATCTGCCGCAAGCGCAGAAAGAGCTTCAAGATCCATCACAGAACCATCCCCGAATGCACGGGATGCTTCGATCTCATTTGGCTTCACGGTTACGTTCCTATACTCGTCAGCGTGATCGCGGCTATCCACGATCACGATCTTCCCCTCTCCGCCAAGATCGGAAAGTCTTTTTCTTAATGCGGGGGTAATACAACCGTATTTCATCTGGTCACTGACACAGATCACATCCGTCTGTTCCGCCAATACTTCCAAAGCCCCAAGGATCTTTTCCTCCGTTGCAATACTGATCGGACAGCGACTTTCAAAATCAAGACGCGGATCCTCGTAAACAACGTCCGAAATACCTCGGCGCAAAGGTTTGATATACGTATTCGTCACGCGGGATGAATCACGAATCACGTGGCTGCAATCGATCCCCACCGAAGTCATGGTTCGGAGCAAAAGCTCCCCGCGCCAATCTTCGCCGATCAGCCCTGCGACGAGCAATTTTTTCGGACTTAACGCCATGATATTATTGGCAACGTTGCCCGCTCCTCCAGGGGAGGTTCTTTCCTCCACAACCGGCAACGGATAATGCGGTGTCTCTCTGGAAAGCTCGCTGAGCTTCATATCTGCCAACCAATACATATCCAAACACAGATCACCGATGAGTCCCACACGGGCATGATCTATATTTTGAAGCAGAGTCTTTAATTCTTCACGAATCAAAACCTTTTTGTTTGTCGTATACATCGTCTTATTCCTTCATCAATTTTTCATACAAATTCGGAATCGTTTCCTGATGATCGCCGCAAAAATGCCAACCCTTGCCACCGCAGCTGACGGGACGATTGACGATATTTTTACGCGGACGGTAATAATATTGCGGATTTTCATAACCGATCTTGCTGCGATAATCTCCAAGATCAATCAAGTCGAAATTACCCGTCGTAATATCGAAGGTGGGGTATCCGAGATTGCGCGCAATGGAAAGCGCTTTCAGAAAAACCTCCGGTCCGATCACACCCGAACCAAAGTTCATATAAACGCCTTTATCCATATGAGCGATGGACCAACAGATCTTACTGAAATCGATTCCTGTCGTTTTACCGATGGCGGCAAAATCCACGGTGGGATGTTGATGAATAATATCCGTTCCCAGTGCAATGTGATAGGTTGCGGGAATATCCAACACATAAGCATTCCAAAGCACGCTATCTTCGCGGTAAGGGAATTTCTCAGGATTTTCATCAATATAACGGCCAAGCGCTTCGCCGTAACCAATCCCATCTCTTGCGCCCTGCTGAATAGCCTCGTTCATCCAACGCCCCGTCTGCTCCCACATACCGAAGGAACCGTCTTCGATAGCGGTCGGAACGTGTTCGGAGGTTCCGCCGAGATACGCAAGCTCAAAATCATGAATACTGCACGCGCCGTTTCCGGAAAGATGAGTAATATATCCCGCCTTCATCAGAGCGATCAGATAGGGCGAAAGACCACATTTGATCACGTGCGCTCCCATCGAAAAAATGATCTGAGAGCCGTTACGCTTCGCTTTTTTTATACGCTCGATCAATTCATCGAAATCTTCATTTCCCCACACGGGAATCTCGTATTCACCGGGGCGTTTCAGATTATCAATGCGCACCAGATTCACACGTTCACACGCGTCATAGGTCTTTACGCCGGAATAATCCAAAGTCATGCTTCTTCGATTCATACTATTTCTCCTTTATCTTCTGCTTATAAACCAAGGAATGCCAGAAGCGCTTCCTTTTCTGTAAAATCTCCTGCGATAATATCTGCGCCCGCTTTGATCAATCGATCTCTTTTGACGGCATCCACACCGCCTTCGCGTTCATTTGTAGCAAGTCCGATCGTTCGAGCGCCCGCCTCACAACCAAGGTGAATCTCCACCTTGCCGTCCCCGATAACCGCAACCTCGTCGCCGTGCAAGCTTTCGGAGCCGAGAAGCTCTGCCATTACCTTTTCCTTGCTGCAATTTTCTTGGCCTATGGGAGCGCCTGCGATAAGCGTAAAATATTTTCGAACGCCGAGAGCCTCTGCTTCCGCACATACGTCGGGATGATCCGTACCGCTGGCAACATACAAACGAACACCTCGATCACACAGCGTCTTCAAAAATTCCTCGCTTCCCGCAATCAAATATTTCGAAGCCGAAGCTTCTCCCCTACGCAATCGTTCGACTCTGTCACCCACAGTTTCCATCAATCTTCGATTGTATTCCGCCTTATACCACCACGGATCGTCAGGCGCAGACGGATTGTTTCCTCGCTCATGAACGGTGGTTGCCAACCACTTCATCTGATGAATCGTCTGAATCCCCGTAGAATCGCTGATATACGTTTCAACTTCCCGCTCGAGCTCCTCGCCATAAGGCTTTCCTCCCGAGATCATCTCCAGCATAAGCGGTTTCATTACCGCTTCCCAGCCACAACGCAACGTGGAAATCGTCCCATCAAAATCAAATAAAACGGCGCGCACAGGCTTGCACGAGGTTTCTTTTTTCAAAATTTCCATATCGTGATCCTTTCATATGTTGTCTTTATATCTTATATTATAATTCAAACATCGAAAAATAGCAAGAAGATTTTATGCCTATATTTCACATTGAATGGTATCGGGACAAAAAAGGATGGAGAAGCATTTCGTCCTCCATCCTTTTATCTTGACAAATTTTAAACGTCTCACCATTCATATCCGTTGATATGCAATAATCTCGTTCAAATTTCATATTTACTGATTATTACTTGAAAACTCTTTCTTGCTTTGAGCACCGTAAGAAATTAAAAGACCAAGCAGTTTATCCAATTCCTCTTGCGGCAATCGGGCGGGATTTGCCTTAGCAAAATCAAAAGCAGTGAATCCCCGTTTATCTTGCGCGTTCACATTTGCTCCGGATTTTAACAAAAGCGCTACACTATCAATATTCCCGAGAATTGCAGCAGCGTGAAGTGCTGTTTTTTCAGTATAATCTCTCTTATCTATCTCAGCACCAAGCTCAACCAATTGTTTTACCAAAGCAAAGCGATTGAATTGGCAAGCATAGAAAAGAGGTGTTCTGTCATCATATCCGCACTTATTGATATCCGACAGCCCCGAAATGATATTCAGTAGCTCTTCGTCGGGATATGTTTGTCCCGAATCGGATGTTTTCATCTTTTCTGCAAGCGCATCAATTTCGTTGCGAGGCTTTGCCTCCATCTGCCGTCTCTTAAACTTAGCAATTGTCCCACTTATATCGAAAGAACATATCATCGATATACCAGGGGTATTTTGGGCGATATAAACCAATCGCTCTATTGCTTTTTCCGTATGGACATTCGTCTCTAAACACATGAGGCCGGCAGACAAAGACATTTTGGGATCGTCATCATCCAGCAATTCCAACAGTAAATCTGAATATAACGAGGGGTTCGCTGAAACCTTGTCTTCCAATTTACCCAAGGATTCCACTGCTCGGTTGTGTGTGGCTACAGCTCCTTTTACAACGGTTTCTTCCGAATACAAATTATATCTTGAAGAGTGAATGATGAAAGACTTTTTGAAGCGCTTAACTTCATTGGTATAACTCACTATTATATGCCCCCCTTATTTCATATGCTTGGCTATTTGTAATGCAAATACACCGAAAGTATATTGTTGCTGATAATTTAATGTTGATACCCAATCTCTTACAGTTTTAAATTGTCCGCCATTTTTTAAGTTACTTCGCCAACTCCTGATACAAACGGGATTAAATCAACAGCATCGCCTATCATTCCAGCCCAAGCCCAAGGATCTGCAGGATTAGCAACTACTTCTGCTACACTTATGCATAGAGACACAACATCAAAAACAGTGTCCCAAAACATCCCACCATTATCAGTACGGATTATAGGATTGTTATCACAATAAGAATAAAGATTCTTATCAGTTACATTGAATGCAGTTGCCTTAACCGTTGCAAGCTTATCCGCAGTAATAAATCTGCCGATAGCAGGATCATAGTATCTGCTATTCAGATAGTAGAATCCGGACTCGCTATCGAAATAGTAACCTCTGTAACGGAAGGGATTATAGGTAGCAGTTGTGAATGCGCCGCCGTTGGAATAGGTAATGGAAGCATTACCCCAAGCGTCGTAGGTGTACGCAATCAGCTTAGTTCCTGCTTGGTTATACACCGCAACGATATCGCCCTGCAAATTCTTCTCAAACCAATAAGTGTCGAATACACCCTCGGCATATGGATTGGTTGAAAAATCATATGATAGCAAAATGTCAACCATATGCATTAAACTATCCTGCTTAGAAACATCCGAAAAATCGCGCCGCCGCTTTGATGGACTTACTGCGAGTTTGCGAGACGATATGCCACGGAACTCATATAGCCGAGGGTGCTATGCAGACGTTTTCTGTTATAGAAAATCTCTATGTAACGGTACAGATCTGTCTTTATATCTTTTATTGTAGCATATTTTATCCGAATTGTCAATAAATCAGCACAGACTCGCTTTTCTGAATACAGTGTTACTTTGAAAAATCAACAACACCGCATTGACAGACAATAACTATTATGGTACAATATAGACAGAAAATTTTTTCTGAAAGGATAATGCTTATGAAAAAAATCAGAATTGGTGTTCTCGGCGCTTATCGCGGTACGAGTATGATCAACTATTGTAAATGTGCGGATCATGCCGAGGTCGTTGCTATCTGTGACAAATCTCCGATCGCTCTTGAGAAACATCGCAAGCTCGCAGAAGAACTGTCCATCACTCTATACGATAATTTCGATGATTTTATTCGTCACGATATGGACGCCGTTGTACTTGCCAATTATGCAAACGAGCACGCGCCCTTCGCTATTCGCGCAATGAAGCTTAGCAAACACGTTTTTTCAGAAGTGCTGCCCGTTCAGACGATGAAAGAGGCCGTCGAGCTTGTTGAAACCGTGGAAGAGACGGGAATGCTCTATGCTTACGGCGAAAACTATTGCTACATGCCCGCGCCTTATGAAATGAAAAAGCTTTACCGCGAAGGAAAGATCGGTGAATTTGAATACGGTGAATGCGAATACGTTCATAACTGCGAACCGATCTGGCCGCAGATCACATACGGTGAGCGCGATCATTGGCGCAATAACATGTATTCAACCTTTTACTGTACGCATTCTCTCGGTCCGATCATTCATATGACGGGATTGCGTCCCGTTTCCGTCGTCGGATTTGAAGGAACGCAAAATGCGAGAGCTGTGCGCGTCGGATCCAAGAGCGGCTCCTTCGGCATTGAAATGGTTACGTTGGAAAATGGCGGTATCATCAAGAGCCTTCACGGCGGACTTTATAAAGATTCCATCTGGTATAGCGTTTATGGCTCCAAAGGAAGAATGGAAAGCGCACGAGAGGACGCCAGAGCAGACAACGTCAGCAGAATCTATATCAATTACGATGAAAACGAAGGCGGCTACGAAAGACGCAAACCCGAAACGTACCATCCGCAGAGAGAGCATGACGAAAAGGCGCAGGGCTTCGGACACGGACGTTCGGACTTCTACTCGATGTACAATTTCGTAGAAAAACTGCTCGGTAATCCAGAAGCGGATACCATCGACGTATACGAAGCGCTCGATATGTTTCTTCCCGGTATGTTTGCGTACCGTTCCATTCTTGACGGAAGCGTTCCGAAGGAAATTCCGAATCTCCGCGACAAGAGCATTCGCGATCTTTGGAGAAACGATACTGCCTGCACGATCCCCGAAAAAGCAGGCGATATGCTTCAGCCCACGTTCTCGCTCGGCACGCCCGATATTGATGACAGCGTTTACGACCGTGTAAGAGAGATTTGGGAAAAGGAACGCGCAAAGCAGAAATAATATCGATATAAAGTCATAAAACAACAACCCGCCCCCAC
>JAZRLQ010000148.1:0-18787 GCA_045646925.1 Eubacteriales bacterium | reverse complement strand
TCGATAAACTGCATAAGACCCTCGGAAGCGTTGCGCAGATAAATGGGATTCTGCGTTTCCAGCTTACGAATGACCTTCTTTGCGAGAATATCGTCCAAAGCGCAAAGCTCCGTGCCGCCGCAGCTTACGTATACGGCGATATAGTCGCGGATCTGTATCATGATTCGGTTACCGAAGGTAATATGAAAATGCTCGATCAGATATTGGTCGAATATCTCAAGCCGTTTCATATTTCTTCGGCTGACTCCGTATTCTCTCGATGCGTGCTCGAAAAGCTCGCGGAAATGCGTAGCCGATATCGGTCGCTTGTC
Source organism: Eubacteriales bacterium (assembly GCA_045646925.1). Taxonomy (GTDB): domain Bacteria; phylum Bacillota; class Clostridia; order Oscillospirales; family CAG-272; genus QALR01. Next base: position 18,476 of record JAZRLQ010000148.1, on the reverse strand, counting down.
CGTCGGGGGCGCCGCAAATCTTTCGCATTTGCTATCGAGATTCAGTATCATCGCGCGGTCATACACCTTATCGGAGATCGCAAACGTGGAGTCGTCATTGTTTGCCGTGCCGACGAACCACATATTTTCGGGAAGACGGAGTCTACCCTCCTTGAGCTGCTCGGGATCGTTTTCCCACTGATCCGACACAACGTCGATATAGCGCTCATCGGGGTTCGGAAGCTCGAGCAAAGAGAGAAATTCAGCAAAGTAGTATTCCACGCGGGCGATGTTCATTTCATCCAACACCGTCACGTACATATCTCTGCTGTAATTCGCCTCGTACATTTTTTCCAGAAGCAACGTTTCGTTGAAGCGCTTGGTAAATTCATTGTAGTATCCGACGAGATCCGTTCTTTCCTTCCACATCGGCTGAACGGGAATGACCGTCGCCGGATTATCCGTAAACGCGCCGAACGCGTGCGCCAGCGAGGTCTTACCCGTACCCGACATACCCTGAAGGATCACAAGCTTCGACACCGCAAGTCCCGAAACAAAGCGGCGGATATCCTCGATATCGTAATACAATTTCAGCTTGCTTGCCGCGTAATTACGGAAATCCTCGCAGAAGCTTTCCAGCGTCACGCTTCTGTCGTAGGATACGTGACCGTATTTTTCCTTATTTCTGTCGATCGCGCTCAGCATACAGAACCGTTCCGTCTGCGCTTCATGTTCCGATTCTTTTTCATCGGCTTTTTCCGTTTGCACGGGCAATGATTCACGGGATTCCGTCTTTTCGATTTTTTGATCTCTTGCCATCAGAACAAGGATCAATACTGCCATCAAAACCAGCAGAAACGCAAGATATCCCATCAAAGCCGCGGACGAAGTAAATATATCGATCAATGAAAAGCATACGGCGGATTTGTCTGCGATACATTCATTGACCAACGGATAAAAATGAAACATTTTTATACCAATCCTTTCTGTTAACGTTGGTGACTCACGCAGACTCTGACAATTTTTCTGCAAGCTTCGCCGTGATCTTCACCAAACACATTCTCTACCACCGTCTCAAAATCATGCGCATCCTCCGTTGCCGCAACACGCGCAACCAACATCGGAACAATCAGTCTTGCCGCAACGGCCTCATCGACACCATCCTGCTCGTTTCCTCCGCAAGCGATATACGCATAAGCAAAATTTTCCAATCCGAGCCAATGCTTATTGTCGATGCGATAAGGAGCAGCGCGCCCCGCAAGCTCTTCCAAGCGGTCGATCTTTTTCCAGAGCGACTCGTCGGGAGCAAATTCGTTCATTCTTTCCTTCAGATATTCCATCTGATAATAGCTGAAGCGTTTGATCTGTGTGTGATCTTCGGATTCCGCGCAGTAATCGAAACCGATCATGTCAAAAGCGGCAGACGATGCAATCTCCGGAGGAAGCATATCCGGCGTTTCACCTTCTGCAAGATTCATCACAAACCAGAGATTCTGCGGAATATAGTGAAAGCTTTCCACGTTCATATCGTTGACGATACGCACGGAAGTATTGCTCAAGGGGTGCTGAATATAATTCATATAAGCCGAGAAATAAGAAAGAACGGATTGACAACGCACCTCAGACAGTCCTGCCAAATGGATCTTGTCCGCCGTAGACGCAGCGGCTTCCTTGGCCCAAAAGACACTCGTTCTGCTCTGATTGCCATAGGTACCGGCGCGAAACAGCACGCGCTCACCACTGATATAGGAATCGTCTACCTTGTCAATATACGCGGACGTCTCAAAATATTCCGACAGTAGTCCCATAAGCTTTTTGAATTGCTCGTGTTTCATACCCGAAAAAACGATCAAACGGGAGGAAGCAATCGAGGCAAAAAGCTTTTTTATTTCATCTCCGCGGAATTGAACGCCTCTTTCCTTTGCAAAAACGTCAAATTCACTTGCCGCGACGGCAAAATTCTGATCCTTATCGATACTTGCGAAATATTCCGTGTCGCCAACCTCTGCCGTATGCGCTGTCGTTTCATCGGAAAGAACCATTTCGGAACGATCGAATTCCTGCGCGAAAATTTCAGCGGCATTGTACTGCGCGATATTTTCCGCTTTCTCGAAAAGTCTTTCGTTCGCCTGCTCCAGAAACGCTTGCTCCTGCTTTCTCATGGCGCTTCTCCGAATTGCCTCTGCAACGAAGAGCCACAATCCCAATGCGCAAAGAATCACTTCAAACCACGTAAAGAATTCCGTTTCGTTGCCATTCGACGTACAGTAAAGCTTTAAAACGATCGCCATAAATATCGTCGTAAAGCCTGCGATCATATTGAATGCCGATCTTTTCATAGTTCCGACTTTTGCCTCCAATTTATAATTATCCGTTATAATATTTGATTTCGTGTGAATATAATCACTCAATCGTTCACCGTCAGCCGCAAGCAACTCTCCCTGAACGACGATTTGTCGCTCAAGTCTGATATCACAAACGGAAGCGCCTGCAAAAATAGTATATTCGCCCGTCTCCTTGACGTAGCCGCCTTTTTCATATGAATACACCTCAGGAAGCCGTATCGGTATGCGAACCGTCCCCTTTTTTCCCGGAGCTAAAGCGATTCGCGCAAAACCGACCAATTCCTTTTTCGGACGGAGAACGGCAGAATCCTTCTTTGCCGCGTAAATCTGAACGATCTCTTCTCCGAAGACGTTACCCTTATTCTTTACGGTAACGGAAACGGCATCGCCGCTTACCGCAAGATCTTTGTAGACGAAATGCGTATAGCTGAGTCCGTGTCCGAATGGGAACCCGATCTCCTCTCCCGCTGTATCATAGCCGCGATAGCCGAGAAAGATCCCCGTTTTCATACCGTCGCGTTCTTTTTGTGTACGATGGCGCATTTCCAATTTCTCCGTATGAAAATATACCGCTTCCGCGAGTTTACCGCAAGGATTCCAGCTTCCCGTCAACGTTTCCGCCAAAACCTGCGCGCTATACGCCGTTCTGAGAGGCATCGTAATGATTGCGGCGCAGTTTTTCTGAATGCTTACGTCCCAAAGCTCATCCGACGGCAAAACCGCGACAACCTTTTCCTTGTATGCCCCGAGACTATCCAAAAGAGCCGCTTGGTTTGCAGGAAGAGATATTTTTTTCGTAGATCCCGCTCTTCTCGCTCGCATTTCACCAATGCCGAGGAATAAAACGACAACGTCCGATCGTTCTGCCAATTCGAGAGCGGGCGCGATCATATCCTCATTTCTCGTTCTGTTCCATTCATAGCCTCTTGCTTTACCGACAACGGTGCAACCCGAGGTCTGCAACAAGCTTTCCATTTCGTTGACGCAGGAAACGCCCTCACTATTTTCGACGAAAGCAACGTCACCGATCAATGCAATTTTTTTCTTGTTTTTCAAAGGAAGTATCCCGCGATTTTTCAACAAAACGAGAGACTCTCTGACCGCGCGGAGAGCAAGCTCCTTATCCGTCGATTTACGCGAAAGCGCGTGTCGGCGCTTGACGGAAAAAACAAAGCCAAGCAGTCTGTCTACTGCAGCATCCAACATTTCGGGAGAGAGCGCGTGTCCCGCCGCAATCTCATCCGCTAACGTCTGAGCGGAATCCACGCCCTGCTTCATCGCTTGCGTCAACTTTTTATAACGGGAGAGCGCCGACTCCAAAGCCAATGCCGATCCTTCGAAAAAAAGCTTCCCTTCCATCAGACAGGATACGGTATCCTCCTTCGACACGTAAGAGCATACGGGGAGCGCACCGCCAAAATCAGAGCCTTGCCGCGCCATTTCCGAAAGCGCGCGATTGATTTTTCCGTATTTTTCTCCGCATATCTCCCGACCTACCGCCAAAGCCGCGCATTTCGTTTTCGACAACGTTTGCGCGTACGGTTTGAGCAGAAAATCACGAAGAAAACGATCATTCGGTTCCTCGTCAATATAGGGCAGCTCATCTTCGTACAAGCCGAAGCCTTCCACGCAAGACGATATTTGCACCCGTTCCGCACACTTCAGATATTCCTCCGCTATAAGAGACGCAAGCAACGGATCCTCCGAAAGCGATTTTCGATATGGACTGACCTTTGCTCTCGGAGCGGGAACCGAAAGCATATCCGTATTCTTTTCAGCCGCCTTTTCGACCAAAGCATCGGCGACGTCTCGGACAAGCGAAAGATCCCATGTGTTCGACAACGCTTCGGGGGACGGGAACTCCCCCTCTCCAAGCTCCGTCACGGATGCCGTTCTGATTTCCGGAATCCCCTTCGACCGATAATTTTTATCGGACAGACTTCGGATATCGCAGAGGATCTGTATCTTTTCACTGTCCGACATTCTTTTTATGATATCCTCATATTTCAGCATACCGTTCTCCATCATCAAAATTCATAGCAGAGATCTCCGTGGATTCCACATAGGTCTCTCTGTGCGAAGCGTTTTCTTCTGTTTCATTGATATAAGCTCTATACGCAAAAATCATGTGCAGTATATTGATAGTAAGCAAGATCAAAACGATGATAGCCGCCAAGGATTTGACGCGTCTCACATCCCCGAAGCGCCGTCTCGTTACGGAATATTCATAGATCGGCTCTGCCTCGTATAAGCTTTCCTCATCATCAAAAAGATCCTCTGTATCTGCGTAATAGACGGAAACGATCTTTTCAACCGTACGATAATGATACTTTCCCGATCTGACCTCCAAAAAAACAACGCGGAAATCCACGCATTTTTCATCCACTTCCAAAGCGGAATCGGTCGCAAACATTTCATGCGGACGTATTTTCACCCCGTCCATATCGATCCTTTTGTTCGTGATCTCGTTGCCATTCGCGTCATATTGAAGAACTGCATACGTCAAGCCGTCGACGGCATAGTCCAATTCATTGGAAAAACGCAGTAACAGATATTTTTTTCCATTGTTACGCAGAAAGATATAATTCTTGACCGAAATGAAATGATCGATCTGAGAGTGTCGGTAAACGCCCTTGGCGATATAGTGCTTTTCCGAAACCATGACAAACTCCTTTCACCCGACGAATACACCGTGTGACGCCGTTTATTTTCTTTTTCTTTTGAATTTGCGTTTTTCTTCCGTTTTATAAAGCTTGCAAAGCAAGGCGGAAAGAATAAGCCCCACGCAAAATGCGGACACGATAGCGAAAAGGTTCTCATATCCGGTTGCAAAACGGGAATAGTCAAAAATCAACTCCGCCAAGTACAAAAGAACCCGTTGTAAATATGTCATTTCTAAAATCATGCCGGCCGTTACGCAAAGCGTAAAGAAAAATTTTCTTGAAGCGGAAAGAATGAACACCTTTTCACTCTCAATAAAAATTCCGTTTATCGATCGGACAACGATCTTCACATAAGCCGTCTCCTCCGGAAGCAACGCCGCGCGGGAAATATTTCCGTTCGCTTCAAAAATATGCTCCTGCACGCAAACCGTGCCGATCGCATTGTCACCGCTATCGAAGGCGACGACGTCATATTCGGCGCAACGCACCAAATCCTTGAACTTACATTGAATATATCTATCCTTTCCGACGGCAGAAAGAATATATTGTTTTACATATTTTCTGTAGGGCAAGCTCGGCTCGTATAAGATCGCTCTGCCACTATCAAAAACAAATTTTCCGATTCCACGATCACCGTCCGGAACGGAATTAACGCGTGGCTTCAACAACCAGCGCGGCAAAAATTCAGCCACCAAAAATACGTACAGGATAACACTGCAAATCGATACTGTGATTTGCGCCATCACCGTGGCAAACGTTTCAAAAGACCATAACATCGAAATTTCCTCCGCTATCCGATTATTTCATACGCTGAAGATAGCGATCGAACAAACGACTGACATCATCTTCAGAAACATTCTTGCCCGGAAGCTCTTTTAAGAGCTGTCCGGATATATATTCGGAAAACGTTTTGTTGATCAAAAAGCCTTCCGCCTTCATAGCCTCTTGAAAGAGAGAGGTCATTGCCTCGACTTTTTCTGACTCCGAGCCGCCGCGTCCGTTGACGGAACTGATGATCAAAGCAATATCCTCGCACAAACGAGCCTGGCGGTCACTGTCGGTGTCCATCTTGACACAAGCGGCAAACGATGCCACGGCAATGGAGGAGGAGCTGACATTCTCCATGCTTGGATTTTCGGAAAGCACCTTCTCCAATTTTCTGATCGTTCCATCACTTTGAAGAGCATTCATGATCTTGCGATGATCATTCGGATCCTCCTGATAAATTCCGCTTTCCAATATTACCGCGTAAGCCTCCAACAACGTCGAGGCGTTTTGTTTCGCGTTCGTAAAATTGGTATTTGCGCACACGTCGAGGATCTCCAAGAACATCGGCTTTAAAACTCCGTTCATTTTTGGACTGCGAATTGTGAGAAAAGCCTCGTCCTTCTGCCATGCAAGCGAGCATTGCTTGATAATATCCGTCACAAGATCCTCCAAAAGAACGAGCTCTTGCACGTCGGCGCTCAAACGTCGAAGCGCTTGCGTATGATCGTCCGTAGCCATTTGAGGATTCAAAAAAATCCTATAAACGTCCAGCATATCCTTGGACATTCCCGAAATCGTCTCAAGCTCCGTAAGCAGATATACGCGTTTGCCCGAAACGTAAACGCCGGACGCGCTGTTATAGATCAACCGACCGCCGTTCTGATAAAAAACGTTGCCGGAAACATCTTCGGTATAAGAATGCACCATCGCCGCATTGCTGGAGCCGATCGCCTGATATGCGCTTGTGCTTGTCTGCTTTAAAATATACAGACCTTTATCGGCAAGCTCCAACGTACCCATAATGGGAGCTGTCAAAGTCAAGGTGAGGATCACCGCAGACAAAAATCCGCATATAGCGCCTCTCGCTCGGCTCAACCGATCAGAAGCCGAAAGATGTTTCGCCGCGCGCTTTCTGTAAACGGCAAATACGATCATTCTCACGATTTTCAAAAGAATCAAAAAAACGAAAATGAAAAGAATCGTTCCGATCAACATAGCAAGTAAATTCAACAAAACGGATCGGATCGACGGAAGAAGCTTCTCATATTGCCGATAGATATCCATTTCCTCCGCATACGATATCAGTTGCGAAGCAATTGCAGAAGACGCCAAGGAAGTAAGAGGAAATGCAAGAAAAAGCGATAAGATAACGGCGCCCAGAGATATCAACGATAAATGAAAACCTCTTTCAGCGCCGGAATGGATTTCTATATACAAAATTGTAATAAATACAGAAACAACAAAAACAGACAGCAAAGTAACAGACATATAACTTGTCCTTTCTGAAAACAAGGAAATATCGTATAAACGCATACTTGTTAGTGTAGCACATTGTAACATTTTTGTCAATAGACGGCAACAAGAATCCGTGTTTTTTGAACAAATCGATCGGATGATTTTTTCGGAAACGGTATAAAAAATCCCTTTCCTTCATACGAATGGAAGAGGGTGCGACATCGATCAGATCCAAGCCCAAACGGAAGCACGCCCCGTTAAAAGTCAATCGAATTTTATTTTTGTTGTCGCAAGGCGACAGAACGGAGATCTTATGCGAAAATTTTGCTCACTGGCGCTTCTGTGCGCTTTTCTGCTTACCGCCTGCAGCGTTTCCGAACAAACAAAGCATAGAGAAAACGCCGAACAAATACTGTCCGAAATTTTATCGGAATTTTCGCTTGCAGACGGATTTGTTTACGAAAGCGGTCGGGATGCCGCTTTGCCGCTGACAGACGCCGTGCTCGCGAGAATATTTCCCGATGACGGCGATACTGCCGATCTTTTCTGCGTAGATTCGGCGGCGATCTATTTTTCCAAGCGTTTTTCCGAGCATGAAATCATTGTTTTTGAGCTTTGCGATCGTTCTCATACGGAAGACATTGCTCTGCTTTTGCAGAAAAGAGCAAAGAAAAAAGAAAACGCCGTCGTTATTTCGGACGGCGTTTATGTCTTTTTAATTTGTACCGATCAGAATGAAGCGATCAGCCGTTTTCTGACACAGTGACGATCTTTCCGCAATAGCCGCGCTTCAAAGCAGAAATACCTTCCGATTCACCGCAAACGGCAATGGGCAACGTGAGAAACGGCACCGCTTCAAGAACTGCCTCCGCGTCCTCTTCGCTACGGACTGCAATATAAAGAAAATCGTATTCGTCGGACATTTCTTCTGCGTTGTCAATGAGATCGTCGTCGACTTCGATCGGTTCGGGCATATCGGAAGCGGGAATTTCGACGATCTCTCGGGAAGTAGCGGCGATCCAAGCCGTTTCAACGGACGTCGGCGCTTCGGGATATTCCGTAAAGCCCTTCGCCATTTTTTCGAGCGCGCGAATCACGTGATCGTCCGTGCCACAGCAACCGCCGAGAACGGAGATACCTGCGGCGAGCATTTCTGCGCCAACCTCTGCAAATTTCTCCGGAGACAAATGATCGTCGTGATCTCCGCAGCAAGAAGGCGCTCCCGCATTCGGTTTTGCGATCAGCGGTATACCGAGCGAAACGGAAAGGGGGAAAAGAGGCGCAAGAATATTCTTCATTTCCTTTGGTCCCGTAGAGCAATTCAAACCGAAAGCAGAAATGCCGAGCTCCGAAAGCGCAAGAAGCGCGCATTCGGGCGTGTCGCCGTACATCGTCTTTCCGCTTTCCGTCACGGTCAGCGTTACGAAAACGGGTTTGTCGGAAACCGCCTTGACACCGAGAACGGCAGCTCTCGCGGAGGCAAGATCCATCTGCGTTTCAATCATGTAAAAGTCGACGATGCTCTCCATTGCGCGTGCTTGCTCGGAGAAAATATCCGCCATCTCATCAAGTGTAACGTCGCCGATGGGATAAAGCATTTTACCGGTCGGAGAAAGATCGCCTGCAACGTACTTTCCGTCAGCAACACTTCTTGAAAGCGAAGCCAACGCGGTATTCATTTCTGCCATCTTTTCTCCGAGTCCGTAACGGGAAAGCACGGTCTCGTTCGCGCCAAAGGTGGGGGCAAGGACCGCATCGGATCCTGCCTCGAAATAACGGGACTGCACCGATCGGATAACGTCCGGATTCTCAAGGATCCATTGTTCGGGGCAAACACCCGTCGGCATTCCCGCCTTGATCAATGCCGTTCCCGTCGCGCCGTCGAGGATCATAGGAAGTGAAAACGGAAATTTGGGGTAAAGTGTATTGAAATTCATAGAAAACATCCTTTTTGATATTGAAATTTTATTCGTTAACTGATATAATTATATAAGATAGATAGAAATCTTTCAAGTAGATTTTTAGAAAATGATAAAATTTTGATATCTTTTTCAGAAAGGATTTTAATATGGAAATTTTGAAGCTTGGTGCAATCACCAAAAAAATCATCTGGGGCGGCGAACGTCTCGCTCGCGAATACGGCAAAGGCGAGCCCGGCGAAAAGATCGCTGAATCTTGGGAGCTTACAAGCAGAACGGACGGTGTCAACACCATCATCGGCGGCTCTTGCGACGGTATGCTTCTCTCCGATTGGCTCAACGCCAACAAAACCGCAGTTTGCAAGGATTGGGACGGCGAACGCTTCCCTCTTCTCATTAAACTGATCGACGCAGAGGCTGATCTCTCCATTCAGGTACATCCCGACGATGAATACGCTGCTCTGCACACGACCGATCTCGGTAAAACGGAAATGTGGTACATCGTTGATGCCGCGCCCGATGCAAGAATCATTTACGGTCTGAAGAAAAAATACAGCGCGGATGAAGTCAAGGCTGCCATCGCAAACGGCACGCTCGAGGAGCTCATGAACTACGTTCCCGTAAAGAAGGGCGAGACCTACTTCATTCCCTCCGGCATGGTTCACGCAATCTGCAAGGGCATTCTCATCGCGGAGATCCAGCAGAACTCCAACATCACTTACCGTGTATACGACTACAACCGTGTCGGCGCAGACGGAAAGCTCCGCGAGCTTCACGTTGAAGACGCGCTTGCGGTGATCGGCAAGATCGAAGACCCCTCCGCAGTATGCGCGCAGACCGACGACGAAAAGGGCATTATCGCAAAATGCGGTTATTTCACCGTATACCATTTCGAAAACAAAGCGTTCACCATGACCGCAGAAGAAGAAAGCTTCGTTCATTTGCTCTGCCTCGGCGGCGAAGCGAAGATCTCTTATAACGGCGGAAGCATGACGATCGCCAAGGGCGAAAGCGCATTCGTACCCGCAGGCTTCGGAGCATTCTCCGTAACGGACGGCGCAGATCTCGTCGTTTCCACACTCTGATATCAAAAGCTCAAAAAAGCGTCTTACGCCATGATCGGCGCAAGACGCTTTTTCTTTTTGATTGGGTTTCAGGACCAAAATACAAGGATCAACACACCGACAAAGGACAAGCCGACAGAAATATATTCTCTGCACGAAGGCTTTTGTCGGCATAGCAATGCGATCACTGTGGACGCGATCATCGTGCCGCCCGTGACGAATGGATACTGCACCGACGCAGGTAGAACGGCGAGCGCAATCAAAAGCATATAATTTCCGATCTTGCTCAAAACGCCGAAGCACGAGGAGAGCGCCACCGCCTTTCCGCTCGGCTTTCTCACACGTTTTCCGAGAGCAATCAACACGCCCGCGGAAATGATCACGCTGACGAGCGCAGACCAAATACTGTACGATGCCGCGCTTGCCGCTTCGTACGGCGCGGATTGAAAGATCTTCGCCAACACGCCAGACATACCGGTCAGAATGAACACACCTATATAATATATGCCGCCGTTCTTTTTTTGACCGCGCTTTACGGTAAAGGCAAGCGCCGCAATGATCAAGGCAAGCGAGACGGCTTTTCCTACCGTCAAAGCCTCGTCGTAAAAAACGATACCGACGACAAAGGGCAAAAGCATACCGCCAAGCATGGCAAATATCGAATAGAGCGAAAGATTGATATGCGCAAACGCCTTCAATGAGCAAAAGATATACGCGATGGCGTTGATCGCAGTCAACGTTGCCATCACCAACGTAAAAGGCGTAAATTCGAATCGGAATCGATTCAATGCCAAAAGACATAAAAGTCCCGCCAAGCTATTGATGAGGGAAAAGATAAAGGTTGCGCCCATATCGCTCCCGCTTTCCTTCTGATACCTGTCATTAAAAAAGAAAGTCAACGCAAACAAAATGACGGAAGCCGTAATAATTGCATAATATTCCATAAATGAATCCGCTTTCTTCTCCTTGTTCTCAATGTACCGTTTTCAAAGACCATTTTTCTGCAATCGAAGACGGCATAGCTTCGATCAATTTCCGATAACTCTCCGCAAGCGAAACCATAAAGAAGTCCGCAAATATCATGCGGTATCCGTTTTCCGCTTTCTCGAAGGCAAGCTCCGGATCACGCTCCATAAACGAGAACATCTGCTTCAATTTCGGTTGAACCGCCGCAAAAACCGACGCGTAATCCTCTGCGTCAAGGTTCTTCAGAAATTCCTCTTCGTTTTCGGCAAACCATGCCCAGAATTCTGCTTCCCAGCCGTCCTTTATTGCAACGGGAGAAAAATGCGGGTGCTTCTTTTCCAGAATCTCATTTACCATTTTGCTCGTCATGGAAAAGACCGTCGGTTCTTGCTCCTTGATCTGCGCAACGATTGAACGCGCTCTTTCCGTTTCTCCCTTTGCTGCCGCGAGAATCGCTTCCGAAGCGGCTCTTCCCTGCAAACGAGGCAAAATTTCGCAAGAATGCTGCAAAGCCTTTTCCGCCTCCTCGTAACGATGCATCATCGTCAGACACGAAGCATAATTCGTATAGACAGAGCCGAGGATCATTTGCTTCTGTGCAACGTCCTCGCCTTCGTTCAAGCAACGGATGGCGTTTTCGTAATTTTCCTCCGCCACCTCAAAAACAGCATCGTTATGCGCCGCCTTTGCAATCTTCAGATATGGCAAATAAAATCTGTGGCCAAATTTTCCCGCATTCTGATAGAAGGAAACCATCTCCTCCTTCATGCCCGCCATTTCCATGCAAAGCCCCATGCAAAAGAGCCAAGCCGCCTTGTCCGCGTCCGACTCGCAATCTTTTTCGATCAAGCGAAGCTTTTGAATTCCCACCTTCAGATCGCGCTTGCTTATGTGGTTCAGCGCGTTTGCCAAATGGATCCTCGCCTGATAATTTTCGACGAAGGCAGGCTCCAGAATCGGCCCAAACGCCTGCGTATGTACTTGCCAACTTTTCTGCACTGCGGCGCTTTCAAAGGATTTTCTTGCAAATTTCTCTGCAAAGGTCTCTTTTTTCATAATCTTACTCCTTGTTTATTCTTTATTCAGGCAGACTCAAAATTCTCTCCAATCTTCCGTGACGTCATCCGACGAATCAATAAGGCCGCAAGCAACTGCGCTTTCCTGAATGATCTCGCAGATAGACTCACGTTCGTCAGTTTCCAGTAAGCAGTAATCCGTCTTTTCATTCAACTGATTCAATGCCAGAACCAACGCCTTGACCTGCTTCATGATCTTCTCGTCCGTGGGCTTCTTCATTTTCTCTAGCGCAAACAGATATCTCAACATCAGTTTTTCGCATTTTTTGATATCCTTTTGCGTAAAACCGCAATCCTCATAATCGTTTATATAATCCGTCATAGGAAAGATCACCGTTTCCTGCAATTGCTTTTTGTAAATTTGAATATCCATCTTTTCCTCTTTCCCTTTCAAAAACGCTTTGATGTTTTTATTATATCACACGCCAATCGTTATTTCAAGTGTTTGATTCCATGCAACACAAATCAAAATGCCCTTCAATCACCAAGTTGTTTCAAGTAAATCCATTCGTCCGCGTCCTGCTCCGGCGGCAAAAATCCACCGACCTTGCAGTAACCGAGCTTCTCATAAAAGCGCCACGCGGTTTCATCAGCTTGTGTGCTCGTCATAACGTGCTTATATCCGAGAATCCTCATGGACTGCTCCCATTCGCTCATCATTCGGGACCCAAAGCCTTTTCCGCGATAAGCTTCGTCGATATAAAGCAGATCCAAAAACGGTATGCTCTGCCAAAACAAGCTATATCGCAGAACTCCTACAACAGGATCCTTCAGACTATGGTTTTGCCCGCCGTCCTTGATGGAATCGTCCTTCAGCACATAAACCTGACTGTTCCAAATACATTCGTCCAAACGCGCGGGTTGGATGTGGGAATCAAGCTTGGCGATTTCTTGCTTGTCCTTTCCATGTGCAAGTTCAATTATCATAATGCTCCTCAATCATTCTCGCAAGTATTTCTTATGTATTTTCTATTATATCACAAAGTTTGCTATTTATCAATTCTATATGCTCGGTGTGATATTTTTGCGTTGCAAAAGTGATATTGCTCAACTTCGTTTCGCAGTGATATTTTCGCCTTGTAACTTTCAACGCGAGAAGCGCATATCACGTCCAAAGGACATATCACGCACGAAGTGCATAAAACTCGTCAACGGCGAATATAACTGAAAAACGACAAAATCCTTTCGAATTTTGTCGTTTTTCTGGTGGACCCGAGGGGAGTCGAACCCCTGTCCGAAAATCTATTCATACAGCTTTCTTCGAGCGGAGTTTGTCTTTTGGGATTCCCCTCACGCAACGCCGGCAAACAGGCTTTGTGATCGGGTAGCTTTTTTGTTTATGACAGCTTCAAAAGCTAACGGGCTGTGCACATTTACCGCTAAGTGACGCCGAGTCCCGAGTCGCGGTGGTCACGGGAGCGACGCGCTGCATTAGGCAGCGAGAGCCAATCTGTTATTATTAGCGTTTATATTTAGAATTGAGGTTGTTTAACGAGTTACCACATCTCGGCTCGCTTACCGTACTGCAAAATCCCCGTCGAAACCTTTACGGGCCCATATGGGCAATTATGGAATATAATTGCAGTAATATTTGGACTTTCGTCCAAGTGATATTCGCGCCCAGCGCGAGTTGAAACAGAAAAATTTGTACGCTTAATATTTGGAGCGCTCGCGTTCGTAGCGTTCGATATCGCGCGCCTCCGCCTTCTTTGCGGCGTCCTCACGTTTATCGTAGAGCTTCTTACCCTTGCAAACACCAAGCTCCAGCTTTACGTTTTTGCCGGAAAAATAGAGCGAGAGGGGAACGAGCGTATATCCCTGCTGACCGACGAGCGCGTGAAGCTTCAGAATTTCCTTCTTGTGCATAAGCAGCTTGCGTTCGCGGAGAGGATCGCGGTTGAAAATGTTACCCTTTTCATAGGGACTGATATGGATCCCCGTCGAGAAGATCTCGGCGTTCTTGATATAACAGTAGGAATCCTTCAGATTGACGCTTCCCTGTCGCAGACTCTTGACCTCGGTGCCGAAGAGAGCCATGCCCGCCTCGTAAGTATCCTCCACGAAGAAATCGTGGCGAGCTTTTCTGTTCACTGCGATGATCTTTTTACCCTTATTTTCTGCCATAAACCATTCTTCCTTTCCGATACTTTTATCTGTTTTCGTGCATATCAGTATACCATGAATATTGGGCAATGTCAAGGTTTTTATTCAAAATTTGTACAGAAAAGCCGATCCTGCACGGATCGGCTTGTAATCAAATACCAATTTTTTGCTCGGAGGCGTACATAGCGTCTCTGTAAAATCTGCCCATCTTCTCTTCCATAATAAAGAAGGTGTTCGTATGCGCGTAGGCAACGCGCTCCGCTTTGTTCTGATAAACGAGGTCGGCGCGAAGCTTTTCGATCTCTGCCTCGAGCGCAAGAAGCTTTTCCGCTTTCTCTGCGAGAGCCGCTTCCAATTCCGCGGTCTTCGTAGTGTCCTTTTGCTCCTTGTCCAGAGCCTCCTTGACGGCGGTCAATTCTGCGGCGAGCGCTTCGTTTGCCTTTACAAGCTCTGCGTTTCGATCGCGTTCAGCGGTCAGCGCCTCGGCAGACGCCGTTTCCGCCGACTTCATGGCGTTCAGCTCTGCGGTGAGTGCTTCGTTTGCCTTTGCAAGCTCTGTGTTTTGGGCGTGTTCGGTCATCAACGCCTCGGCAGACGCCGTTTCCGCCGACTTCATGGCATTCAGCTCTGCGGTGAGCGCCTCGTTTGCCTTTGCAAGCTCGGCATTTCGGTCGCGTTCAGTCGTCAGTGCTTCGGCAGATGCCGTTTCCGCCGACTTCATGGCGTTCAGCTCTGCGGTGAGCGCCTCGTTTGCCTTTGCAAGCTCTGTGTTTTGGGCGCGTTCAGCGGTCAGCGCTTCGGCGTTTTTTGCCGCAATCGCCTTGATTTCCTTCAATTCGGAAGCCGTCGTCTCATTGGCTTTTGTCAATGCATTTTTCTCTTCCGTCAGAGCGGCGTTCTTTTTCTGCTCTGCGGAGAGATTCGTCTGTATATCCTTCTGGAGCGCTTCGATCTCATCCAACGTTTTTTTCAATTTGGCGATCTCTGCCTCCAGCGCGTTCTTTTCCTTCACGAGAGTCGCGTTCTTGTTCTGCTCGGCTGCAAGTGTCTGCTTGGTCTGATTCAAAGCCGCTCTTGCGTTGCCGAGATTGCTCTTGACGTCGTTGATCGCGGCAGTGGAGCTTGTTTGTCTTTCTTTAGCTTTCGCAAGCTCTTTTTCAAGCGAAGCGATCTGCGCGTAAAGAGCGTCCGTTTTGGCGTTCCAAGCCTCCGCGCGCTGTTTTTCCGTCGCAAGAATCTCCTTTGAAGCGGAAATGATCATATCTGTCGCTTCAAGCTGCGCCTTCAAGGCATCGTTTTCTGCTGAGAGGATCTTGTTGTCTCTGATTTTGGAGGTAACGGTATCCTTCGAATTATTCAGAGAGGCTTCCATCGTTGCCAGACGGGAGCTCAGATTCTCTTTTTCCTTTTGCAGAATGCTGACTCGCTTCTGCTCAAGAGAGAGCGAGACCTTTGCTCTTGCGAGCGCTTCCTTCGTCAGATCGAAGTCCGCAAGCTTTTCCATGCGCTGAAGGTTATTTTCCTTTTCCGCCATCAGCTCCTCGTTCTTTTGCTGTTCGGCGGATAAATGCTCCATCATGGTGTCGATCTTCGAGAGGGCATCCAGATACTGACAAGTCAATTCCTCACGAAGTCGCTCGCTTTTTCTCGCTTCCTCGCGTTCATGCTGAATTTCCCTGCGGAACTGTCCGCGTTCTATTTCCCATTCTTCATTCTGCTTTGAGATATCCTTTGCGAGTCTGGTGATATAGGTGTTGACATCACCCTTATGATATCCTCCGACCGAAGATCGGAAACCGAATTCTTTTGTTGCGCTCATGAGTAAATCCTCCGTCAAAATACTTGTCTCTTTTATTATATCATAGCTTTTATCTTTTTTCAATAAAAAATTTTCAACTTATTGACAATAATCAAATAATTGTTATAATAATTCTTGTAAAGAATATATAGAGATAAGGAGATCTTCTATCATGAATAATCAAATCAAAACCGTTATGTTCACCGGTGACAGTATTACTGACTGCGACAGAGCGCGCCCTGTCGGAGACGGCTTCGGCAAGATGGGTTCGAGCTACGTTTCCCGTATTTTCGTTGATACCTGGGCAGATTTCCCCACGCACAATATCCGTTACCTCAACTCTGCGATCAGCGGCAACACGACGAAAATGCTTCTCGACCGTTTCGATGAAGACGTTCTCGCGTACAAGCCCGATTACGTATTTATGATGATCGGTGTAAACGATGCATGGCGCCACTTCGACGGCTCCAAATTCTCGCAGACGCTGATCTACCCGAAGGGCTCCGGTGAAAATATGGAACAGATGATCCTCAAAACTCTCGCGACCGGCGCGGTACCCGTGATCATTTCCCCCTACTTCCTCGACAATAACCGCGAGGATCCCATGAGAAAAATGGTAGACGAGATCAACACAGAATACAAGGCTCTCGCTGAAAAATACAACGTCGGCTACATCGACGTGCAGGCAGTATTCGACGAATATCTGAAGACCGGCTCCGGCTATATCCTCTCCGGCGACCGCGTACATCCCAAGTCTGTCGGTATTTCCATCATCGCGCGCACCATCTACAACCATCCCGACTTCCGTGTGATCCTCCATGATTGATACGAGATTGACACAGGAGAAAAATCTCTGGAACCGATTGAAGAACGCGGGGCTCCCCATCGTAATGTACGGCATGGGAAACGGCGCGGACAAGATCATCGAGGTTCTTGACGCGATCGGCGTCGAGATTGCCGACTTCTTCGCCTCCGATGGATTCGTGCGCGGACATAGCTTCCACGGGAAAAAGGTTCTTTCCTTCTCCGAGATCAAGGCAAAATACGAAAAATTCATCGTTTTGCTCGCTTTCGGCTCTTCTCTGCCCGACGTAATGGCGAGATTCTACGGTATGGCGGAGGAAGCCGAGCTTTACGCTCCCGACGTTCCCGTCTGCGGCGGCGAGCTTTTCGACGCGGCGTTCTATCTTGAGAATCGGGAAAAATTCGATCGTGTGAGAGATCTTTTGGCGGACGAGAAATCGAAGGAGGTCTACGACGATCTGATCTCCTACAAGCTTTCGGGAGATATCTCCTATCTCCGACACGCCGATACGGAAAAGGACGATGCTTTGAGAGAAATTCTCTCGGGCGGTTACACCGCTTACGCCGATCTCGGCGCCTACAACGGCGATACTGTCAGAGAATCTCTTGCCTACTATCCGACGATACGCAAGATCACCGCTTTCGAGCCTTCCGCGAAAACCTTTGCAAAGCTGACCGCTTATACGGATACGGTAGAGGGTGTCGAGATCCACGCTTGTCCGCTCTGCGCATGGGACAAAACGGAAACCGTCATTCTGACGGACGGCGCGGGCAGAAACACGACTATCGGCGGCACCTCTGTCGGCAAGACGAAAAACGGCGCAAAGATCCGCACCTCCGAATGCGACGCGCTTGACAACCAAAACGATTATGCAGACGAAAAACTTCTCATCAAATACGACGTCGAGGGAGCTGAGCATGAGGCGATCCAAGGCTCACTCCGCACGATCGTAGCGAACGATACGGAAATGATCGTTTCCCTTTATCATAAAAGCGCAGATCTTTTCTCTCTCCCGCTCATGATCCACGAGATCATGCCCGATCATAAGCTGTACCTGCGTAAGCACCCGTACGTTCCCGCATGGGATATCAATTTGTACGTTTGTCTTTGAATGTAAAGCTTCTGATTCAGACGGAATACTTGAAATATTGTAATCAATCATTGGAAATCAAGGGCATTTAATTCCATAAAATATCCCCCAACGGATTTATTCGAAAATTCCGTTGGGGGTATTTATTATCCTTTATTCATCACGGAAATGTCCATCGAAGGATGACCGTTTGAAAATATAAAGCGAGCAGAATATTTTCCAAGTGCGACATTCACCTTCGTTCCGTCGGAAAGTTTTGCTTCCAGATGATAACCGAGGGAAATACTGTCGCGCTCTTCCCCGTTTACGTAAAGATTTGTATGGACGGAGCCTCTGTAAAAGGTAATATAATCGCCACCTGTTTCAAACGTGATAACCTGAGAGAATATGCAATCAGCGATCAGGAATATGCCTGAAATCGTCAGTCCCAAAACGCCGACCAATA
>JAZRLQ010000147.1:0-14982 GCA_045646925.1 Eubacteriales bacterium | reverse complement strand
GGCATGGACATCGTCATCGTGACGGTGGATTCTCTCGGCGGAAAAAGCGCGAGAGCCTTCGCGGACGATTATTACGATTATAACGGCTATGGCAAGGACGGCGTCCTGCTTCTGCTTGCGATGAACTCGAGAGAATGGTATATCTCCACTTCGGGCTACGGCATCACGGCGTTGACCGACGCGGGTATTGATTATATTTCGGATCGTTTTCTTGGCGATCTGAGCGCGGGCAATTACGCTTCGGCGTTCACGACCTACGCAGAGCTTTGCGACGACTTTATTTCCGAGGCGAAAACGGGCGATCCCTACGACAACGGCAATATGCCGACGGATGATTCCTACGATAACGGCAATATGCCGAGGAGAGCGTATCCGTTTTTGAAAAATCTCTTCATTTCCGTTGTGATCGGATTTGTGATCGCGTTTATCGCGACGGCGATCATGCGCTCCAAGCTGAAATCGGTACGCTCGAAGGCGGGCGCGACGGATTACGTGAAGGATGGAAGCTTCCGCGTGACGAGAGCAAACGACTTTTTCCTCTACAGAACGGTGAGCCGCAGAGCAAGACCGAAGGATACCGGCTCGGGCGGTTCAAGCACGCACAGATCCTCCTCCGGCAGAAGCCACGGCGGCGGTGGGGGCAGATTTTAACGCTACATGAAAGGAAATCGAACATATGAATTTTAAAGAAATTGCCGAAATCAGAAACTCCTGCCGCGCTTACGATCCCGATCGCGCGGTCGAGCAGGAAAAATTGGATCAGATTCTCGAATCCGCGAGACTCTCTCCCTCGGCTTGTAACGGTCAGCCCTATCACATTACCGTGTGCAAGGGAGAAGCTGCAAAGAGTGTTGCAAAGGCAACGCAGAGCATGGGCATGAACAAATTCACAAGCAACGCGCCGGTCATGCTTGTCATCTCCGAAAAGCCGTACGTCAAGACGGCGGCGCTCGGCGCGAAAATCAAGGGGAATGACTACCGTTCCATCGATATCGGCATTCTCGCCGCGTATATCACCGCGGAAGCGACCGCCTGCGGACTCGGAACCTGCATTCTCGGATGGTTCGACGATAAGGAGATCAGGGAGATCTGTGCGCTTGACGGCGCGGCGCGTCTTGTGATCGCGCTCGGCTACGCCAAGGAAGGCGACAAGCTGTGCGCGAAAAAGAGAAAAGACGTAAGCGAGCTCGTTACCGTGATCGAATAAATTTATGAAAACGTATCTGGAATCCTTCACGCTCGCTTCCCGCTCGGATGAGGAGGATTTTGTTCTGAATTTTCCGTATCAGCTGGAAATGCAGTGCTACTCGCATACGAACGTGTATCCGTTCAAGGTCTTTCCACAGAAGCGGCTCGAAAAATTGGAGTTTGAGCCGATCACCGTTTTTTACGGCGGAAACGGGTCGGGAAAATCCACGCTTCTCAACGTGATCGCGGAAAAGCTCTCTCTTCCGCGGACGGCGCCGTTCAACGACACGCCGTATTTCGTTTCGTATCTGAAATATTGCGATTTTTCTCTTTCGCAATCCGTGCCAAAGGAGAGCAAGCTCATCGCGAGCGATGACGTTTTCGATCTTTTGATTGACCGAAGATCGATCAATCAGCAGATCGACCGCAAGCGAAACGCGTTGTTCGAGGAATACGCGAGAACGCGAGATATGGAGTACCGATTCGATTCTCTTTCCGATTACGCCGATCTCAAGCGCAGAAACGAGGCGAAGCGCCGCACGAAGTCCACGTATACGGCGGCTCGTTTGCCGAAGGAGGCGATCGGTATGTCCAACGGCGAAAGCGCGTTCCGATATTTTACAAGAGAGATCGGAGAAAACGCGCTCTATCTTTTGGATGAACCGGAAAACAGCCTCTCTCCGCGCTTACAACGCGAGCTTGCTGATTTCCTTACGGATTCCGCCCGTTTCTACGGCTGTCAGTTCGTGATCTCCACGCATTCCCCCTTTTTGCTTGCCATGAAGGGGGCGAAGGTCTACGATCTGGATTCCGTTCCCGTGAGGGAAAAGCCATGGACGGAGCTGGAAAACGTTCGCGCGTATTATGATTTTTTCAAGGCGCACGAAGAGAAATTCATGTGACTACCGCTTCCGATGTGGAAAAATTGCATGAATCCGCATGGGCGAATGTGTGAGGTCCGACGAATCTATCTATCTATCTATCTATCTATCTATCTATTGACATTTTTCCCCAAATGTGTTATAATTACCTCATAAATTTACGTTATCAGGAGGAATATTTTATGCCACCCGTTGTATTTTTTGTCATTGTCGGCGTTGTTATCGTGTTCGGCACTTTTCTTGCCGGTTATCTCAAAGCGCCGCCGGATACCGCGTACATCATTTCCGGTTTGGGAAAGAAACGTATTCTGATTGGTAAAGCCGGTTGGAGAATGCCTTTCTTCGAACGCGTGGACCGTTTGAATCTCGGCGTTATGCAGGTTGACGTAAAAACGTCCGAGGCTGTTCCTACCAATGAATTCATCAACGTCACTGTAGACGGCGTTGCCAATATCAAGATCTCTTCCAATCCCGAGCTTCTCAAGCTTGCGGCGGAAGCGCTTCTCGGCAAAAGACATAACGAGCTCGTTGCTCTCGTAACGCAGGTGCTTGAGGGTAATATGCGTGAGATCGTCGGCTCCGTCGGACTGAAGGAAATGGTTCAGGACCGTCAGGGCGTTGCCAAAAAGATTACGGAAAACGTCGTTCCCGATATGGAAAAGCTCGGTATCGAGGTCGTAAACTTCAATATTCAGAATTTCAAGGATGCCGCAGGCACGATTGAAAACATGGGTATCGACAACGTCGAGCAGATCCGCAAAAACGCGCAGATCGCGAAGGCGAACGCGCAGAGAGATATTGCGATCGCAACCTCGAACGCGCAGCAGGAAGCCAACGCCGTCAAGGTAGAGGCGGAAAAGAAGATCGCGGAACAGAACGCGGCTCTCGCCGTTCAGCAGGCAGACATGAAGGTACGCGCCGATACGAAGAAGGCGGAAGCGGACGCCGCATACTCCATCCAGCAGGAAAATCAGCGTAGGATCATCGAGATCGCAAAGACGAACGCCGATATCGCGCGCCGTGAAAAAGAAGCAGAGCTTGCCGAAAAAGAAATTGCGATCAAGGAACGTCAGCTTGACGCAGATATCAAGAAGCAAGCGGACGCAATGAAATACCGTTCCGAAAAAGAAGCGGAAGCAGGACTGATCAAGCGCCAGCGCGAAGCGGACGCGCGTCAGTACGAAGCGATCCGCGCAGCAGAAGCGAGAAAAGCAGAAGCCGAAGCGCTCCGTTACTCGATGGAGCAGGAAGCGGAAGGTATCCGCGCCAAAGGTCTCGCGGAAGCGGAAGCTATCGAAAAGAAAGCCGAAGCGCAGAAGAAGATGGGTGAAGCATCCGTTCTCGAAATGTATCTCCAGGCGCTTCCCGAGGTCGTCAAGAACGCCGCAGCTCCTCTTGCGCAGACGGACAAGATCGTCATGTACGGCGATGGCAATTCCACGAAGCTTCTCCGCGACGTGATGAACAGCGCGGATCAGATCATGGAAGGCATGAAGGAATCCACCGGCATTGACCTTACGAGTCTGATTTCGGGTTTTGTCGGAGGCAAGGCGGCACAATCTGAATCCAAAGAATAATTTTTTGTTACGCATAACGGTTCAAAATTCGCAGAGAAATCTGCGAATTTTGCATTCTTAAAGAAAAATATTTTTTTGTAAAAAAACTGTAACGAAAATCCTTTTTATCCGTCTAACCATTGAAAGCGGGGAGGTGATGATAAGAAATGGACTGCGAAAAATTATATAAAACGTATTACATGCAGGTGTATTCGTATGCGATCACATTGACGAGAAATCGTGAGAAAGCGGAAGAATTGACGCAGAACGCGTTTTACAAGGCAATTTCGAGAAAATCCTCTTTTCGGTATGAGTCAGATGAATTGACTTGGCTTTGTGCCATAGCGAAAAATTTGTATTTGGATGAGCTTCGAGAAAACCGGAGATTTTCTGATTTTTCCGAAACGGAAAATATTCCATCAGATCGTGATTTGGAGGGAAGTGTCGCCGACGCGGATTCAACGTTTCGGATTCATCTGATCTTGCACGGTTTGGATGAACCGTATAAAGAGGTATTTCAGTTGCGCGTATTCGGAGAGCTTTCTTTTGCGCAGATCGGGAGAATTTTCGGAAAAAGTGAAAATTGGGCGAGAGTAACTTATCATCGCGCTAAATTGAAAATTCAAGAAAGGATGGGAGAAACATATGAATAGAGATTGTGAAATCGTTCAAGATCTGCTTCCGCTATATGTGGACGGTATTTGCAGCCGTTCTTCTGCCGAATTGGTGGAAACTCATGTGCGGGATTGCGAAATATGTCAATCGGCTTTTGAGAAAATGAACTCGGATACAAGTGAAACAATTTTAAAAGAGGAAAAAGGAAGCGTACTTGTCCGTCATGAAAAATGGGAAATTCAGAAATTTCTGAAAAGCTTGATTACGGCGATCGGAGTGATCTATTTTCCCTTTGTTTTCATTTATGCTTATATGAATAAGCTTGATCTCGGCTTTATTTCTGCAAACTATTGGTTCAGCCTTGCGGCATATTTTTTGATAACATTTCCGTATTACCTTTCTTTGATTGAATTGACACGGTTTATTTTCCGAACATTTGACAGAAAGAAAAGGTCGGTAGGTGAAGTGATTTGGAATACGGTGAGTACCTTGTTGGCGGCAAGTATACTGGTAGTTTCCCATGACTATGAAAACAGATTGTTACTTATTTTAGGCCTTGCATTGGTTCTTGTTTTTGTTTGGATTTTTTATGCGATTATCTATAAAAGGAAGCCAAAATTACGCACGATCATTGCGGAAAAATCATTTTGGTGCTGCTTTTTCGTATTGGCTTTGATTTGTTTGAGTGTTTTTGCGTTCAGCAGTGTACAGTTTACGCAGGCAAAGAAGACAGAAACGGTAACGGTAAACGTACACGAGTATGGCTCGGAATGTGAAGGCGTATCTTTGAAGGTCGATGCGGAAGAACTGCGCGAATGGCATTGGGATCACACAAAGAATATCTCGCAGATATCGGTACGATGGGTCAATGAAACAGAAACGAATCTTGAGTATCACGCAAAGGGGTGGTTATATCGGTCTGTCGGAGGCTCCGAATGGAAATTGCTTGCTTCCACCGATGCTTCGCTTTCGGGCTTGCAATCATTTGATCTTGCGCCAAATTCATCTCACGTCAGGAGTTATCGACTGGATTTGACGGAGTTGGAAACCGGACGTTATAAATTCGTCACTTTGATCGATGGAAAAGAAGTGTGGTTTACGTTTTATGTCATGGTAGAGATGAAAGCATATGGTTAAGCAAAAAGAGCTGTCCGGAAAAGACAGCTCTTTTTGCAATGTTTTTATTCAATTTTAATGTAAATCACCGATTGACGAGCGATCTGCCTTCCCATTCGGGAGCGGGCATAACGTGCATGACGTCAGCGATGGTGGGCGCGATATCGAGGATGGAAATTCCCTCGAGAACCTTGCCTGCTTCGAAATTCTTGCCGATGTAGAACATCGGGATAGTCATATCCTCGGGTGCGTGCGTACCGTGGCAACGGTCGTGACCGCCGTGGTCTGCGGTGATGACGATGGTGTATTCGTCGCCGAACTCTTCGTACACGCGCTTTACGTTTTCAATCGCGCAAGAAATGCAATCGAGATATTCGGGGGACATCCAACCGTGATCGTGGCCGCCCTTTTCATCGGTTTCCACCATGTAGAGGAAAACGAAGTCGGGCTTGCTCTTGCGGATTCTTTCGAGCGCCATATCGGTCAACGTGTCGTCCGTGTGGTCCTCCATGTATGCGTTGAGATAAGCGGCAAACTTCAGAGATTCGGGACGGGCAACGTCACGCAGAGGCTCCCAGCCGTAGTACATCGCGCTCGTTTTGCGGAAGAGCTTGAGCTGCTCGCAAAGTCCGTTGAGCGGGCGCGCGAAGGGGACGTAAAGATTGGTCGTGATGCCGTGTCTTTCCGGCGGAACGCTGTGGAACATGGAGGTGTGGCAGGGAAGCGTCACGGAGGGGAAGACGGTCGAGCCGTTCAGAGTGTAAGAAGAAATCTTCATCATTTCTTCCGCGAAGGGATTTCCGCAGGAGAGGAAACCGTCGGGACGCATACCGTCGATCGAGATCAGAATTACTTTTTCCTTCATAAAATAAGCTCCTTTTTTAATGGTTTGTAAATACTATGCATTGCAAGATCGCCTTCCGCATGAGCGGCGCGCTTGCCTTTTCGTTCGGTGAATCGTTTTTGTATCAATAAAGCCGGGTCAGCTTTCGGGCGCTTCGATTCTCTTGCGGAAGTAATTTGCGGTCGCGCCGAGAAGCTTCAATGCATCCGGCACAAGCTCCTTCGGGAAGAAGCCGGGGAACGAGTCCGTTTCGAAATTGATGTTTCCGCGGTATCCGATCTTGCGAATACCCTTGATGAAGCGCTCCCAGTTGCAGATGCCGAGATAAGGCGCTGTGTGGTCGTCGTGGAGTCCGTCATTGTCGTGGATGTGCAGAAGCTCGAGACGGTGGCCGAGCGTTTCCATTGCGTTGTAGGGATCGAGACCGAGCATGAGAAGATGTCCGATATCGAGGCAGAAGGCGAAGCATTTCTCACCCGCGATCGCATTCAGCTCGTCGATATAACGGCAGGTCTCGTTCATGTCGGAGCAAACGCCGAGATAAGCTCTCTTGGATTTCCAGTCCTGGATCCACATATTTTCGAGACAGCAGATCACGCCCGTTTCCTTGAGAAGCGGGATCAGAGAAGAGTAAAACGCGATGTTTTCCTGATACTCTTCCTTTTTCGTCAGAGAAGGAAAACGCGCGCTTCCGTCGAAGCTGGGATGCACGACGATGTGCTTGCAACCGAGCTTGGCGCAGCCGCGGATGCTTTTTCGGATGGCTTGGCGCATGATCTCCGTGTTTTTCGTGTTTTTCGGGAAGTAGGAGGGCGCGGGCGCGTGGCATTGACCGATGCCGAGTCCGCATTTTTCTGCCGCCGCCTTCACACGCTCGATGTAATTGAAAAATTTCTGTTCATCGTTGAAATGGGCGATCGTTTCTTCGTCAAGCTCAACGCCGTTGTAATTAAAAGGAAAATAGCAACCCATGCTGAAGTCCATGACATCGAAGCCTGCGTTTTTGATGGCTTGGAAGCCTGCTTCGAGTCCGAGTACGGCGATGGGCTCTGCGGATGTTACTCCGATTTTCATGAATATGACCGTGGCCTTCGCTTTCGCGAAAGCTCCCTTTCTGTTGTGATTTTGCAGTAAAAATCGTCCGCTTGCGGACGGTTCGATTGCTTTTGAAAGCTCTTTTTCGTTGGGTAGGGCAAAATCCCCATTTTTCGATTTCATTATAGCACAGTCTTCCGTGAAATACAAGAGAGAAATTGAATTTGATACGGTATTATGAAAATAGAGTTGAAAAGGACTCGGAACGTGGTATAATGAAAGAAACAGAAGAATTTGAAACGGCGCTGCGAAAAGGCAACGCCGTGCAACAGATCGTAAGGAGTATACCATGACAACAGAAGAAATGATTGCTTTGGCAGAAAAAGAGGGATTTCAGGCAGCCGTGATCTCCACCGAAAAAATCGTGTTCGACGCCGCCTTCCGTCCGTATTGCGCGGAGAATTTGTGCGGTCAGTACGGCGCGAATTATTCTTGCCCGCCCGATTGCGGAACGCCCGCGGATATGGAAAGAAGAGTGCTTTCGTATCCGAAGGCGCTCGTTTTGCGCAGTGAGTGCGCGGTGGAAAGCTTTTCGGAAAAGGAAAAGCTGCAAGCGGGCAAAAGAAAGCACAACGAAGCCTCCATTCGTCTGATCTCGGCATTGCGCGGGGCGGGACACGAGGGCTTCATGATCGGAGCGGCAGGATGCGCGCTCTGTAAGCCCTGCGCGATCACCGCGGGTGAGTCCTGCAGATTCCCCGAGCTTCGCTATTCCTGTATGTCGGCGTATTGCATTTACGTCAAAAGGCTCGCGGAGGATTGCGGATTGAAATACGATTACGAAAACGGCATTCTTCCGTATTTCGGAATGTTCGTTTTCCGATGATCTCTTACCGTTTGAAGCGTTCTCTCCATGCGCCCGCGATATATTTTGGGATCTTCAGCATTCTCGCGGCGCGTTTCGGCTCCCTCGCCAATCGGTAAAGCCATTCGAGTCTTGCGCGGATCATGATCTGCGGCGCGCGTCGGACCTTTCCCGCATAAACGTCGAGCGAGCCGCCGAGTCCCGCGGCAAGACGAACGAAAGGCAGACGGCTTTGGTTTTCGTCGATCCATTTTTCCTGCGCGGGCGCGCCGAAGCCAACGAGAAGAAGCTTCGCACCGCTTTCGTTGATCTTTTGCACGACGAGCTCGTTTTCCGCGCCCTCTTTTTCGAAATAGCCGTCGTGCGTGCCGACGACGGAGAGAGATGGGAAGCGGACGGTCTGTTTTTCGGCGGCAAGCGCCGCTACGCCGGGCTTTCCCCCGAGCAGAAATACGGGATATCCTTTTTCGGCGGCGAGCGCAAGGAGCCGTTCTCCGAAATCAACGCCCGCCACCTTTTCCTTGAGAGGTGTTTTCAGAATTTCCGAAGCGAGAAGGATCCCCGCTCCGTCCGGAAGCAGAAGCTCCGCGCGATTCAAAAGCAGACGGAACTCCTCGTTCTCTGCGGCAAGCTCGGCGATCTCCGCGTTCGGTGTGAAAACGGAAACGGTCTCGTCTCCCTCAAGCGCGCTCTCTGCAAGGCGAACGGCTTCTTCGAGCGTTACGTTGTCGAAGCAAAGTCCTCTTATATTTATTTTTTTCATGGCGTGATTTCCTTCCTTTTGCGTCTTTCCGACGATTCGGGCACCGCGTCGGGTAAAGTGAATTTATTTTAGCACGGAATTGAAAAAAATAAGACAGAATTATGGGTTTTTTCTGAAAAATATAGAAATAATTCGTAGACAAAATAAAATGCTTATGTTATAATAAATCAATAGGATATTCAAAGATCGAATTTTATTCGATGGAAAGGAATTTTTGTTATATATGAAAATATGCACCTTGGGAGCAAGCGTCTTTGCTACCAATACCTATCTCGTCGTTGACGAAGATACGAACAAGGCAGTTCTGATCGATCCCGACGGAAACGGCAAGCAGTTCGCGGCGTTTCTTGACAAGGAGGGCTACTCTCTGGAGGCGATCCTGCTGACACACGGTCATTTCGACCACATCGGCGCGATAGATGCGCTGGTTGAAATAAAAAACGTCCCCGTTTACGTTCACGCGAAGGACGAAGAGCTTCTTTCTGACGGCGCAAAAAACGCTTCCTCCGTTTTCTTCGGCGGAAAGGGAATCGTTTGCAATACCAAGCCGAGACTCATCAAGGACACGGACACACTCGTGTTCGGCGGACTGAAGTTCGTCGTCATGGAAACTCCCGGACATACGAGAGGCTCCGTCTGCTACTTCGCAGGCGACGCCGTATTTACGGGCGACACCTTCTTTGCTGACGGCTACGGAAGAACCGACCTTTACGGCGGCAACGAACAGCTCATTCTCCACTCCCTGCGCAAGCTCGTGACCTGCATGAAGGGCAAGAGAGCTTACCCCGGACACGGCGATCCCGCTGACGTTTGATATAAATTACAGATACAGAAAGTGAGAATATAAACATGGATTACAATAAACTTGCGGAGCTTCTTTTTCCGCACATCACGACGACTCCCGCTGACATGGAGGCAAAATATCCTCCGAGAAATCTTCCCGAGGGCGCAAAGGTAACGAGATTTGCTCCCAGCCCCACAGGCTTCGTTCATTTCGGCGGTCTCTTCCCCTCCACCGTTGCGGAAAGACTTGCGCATCAGTCGAAGGGCGTTTTCTATCTTCGTATCGAGGATACCGACGCGAAGAGAGAGGTTGAGGGCGCGGCACAGGGACTTATCAAAACGCTCGCTACCTACGGCATAAATTTTGACGAGGGCGCGGTTCTCGACGAAAACGGCGATATCACCGACAAGGGTGACTACGGTCCTTACAAGCAGAGCATGAGAGGTCCGATCTACCAGACCTACGCAAAGCAGCTTGTTCGCGAAGGAAAGGCTTACCCCTGCTTCTCCACCGAAGAAGAGCTTGACGAGCTTCAGCAGGTAAACAAGAAGGAAGCGATCAAGAACACCGACTGGCAGGCGGAAGCGGAAAGCCGCCGCGCAGAAATGCTCGCGAGAAGAAACTTCACCATGGAAGAGGTTGAAGAAAATCTCCGCGCAGGCAATCCCTTCGTTCTCCGTATCCTTGCGAACGGCGATCCCGAAAAGAAAACGAAATTCACCGACCTCGTCAGAGGCGCGCTCGAGATCCCCGAAAACGATGAGGACTTCGTTCTTCTCAAATCCGACGGTATTCCTACCTATCACTTCGCGCACGCGGTTGACGATCATCTGATGGGTACCACGCACGTTATTCGCGGCGAGGAATGGCTCCCCAGCCTTGCAAAGCACATTCAGCTTTTCTCCTATCTTGGATTCAAGCTTCCCAAATATATGCACATTTCTCAGATCATGCGTCTCGACGAAAACGGCAACAAGAAGAAGCTTTCCAAGCGTGACATGGGCGCCAATATGGACGACTACACGGGTATGGGCTACTCCCCCGAAGCCGTTTGCGAATACGTTATGACGCTTCTCAACTCCAACTACGAGGAATGGCACGCGAAGAACGCTGACAAGCCTTACACTGAATTCCCCTTCAATATCAAGAAAATGTCCGTTTCCGGCTGTTTGTTCGACTTCAACAAGCTTGGCGACGTTTCCAAAAATATCATTTCCCGCATGACCGCAGACGAGGTTTACGAAAAGCTTTCCGTATGGGCAAACGCTTTCGACAAGGATTTCGCGGCAGCGCTTACCGCAGATCCCGCTTACACCAAGAAGATCCTCGCCATCGGCAGAGGCGGCAAAAAGCCGAGAAAAGACCTCACCACCTGGGTTGACGCAAAACCCTACATGGGCTTCTTCTACGATCCCTTCTACGAGATCGTTGACGGCTATCCGAACGGCTTTGAAAAGTCCGATATCGTTGCCGCTCTCGAGAAATTCCTCGCAACCTACAACGCGTCCGATGCCATGAACGAATGGTTCGACAAGGTAAAGGCGATCGCGGAAGAGCTTGGCTACGCTTCCGATATGAAGGCGTACAAGGCAACGCCCGACGCATTCCGCGGCAGCGTTGCGGACATCTCCGCTTTCATACGCGTTGCCGTTACCGGCAAGCAGAACGCGCCCGACCTCTACACCGTTATGCAGATCATCGGCGAAGAGAGAACTCGCGCACGTATTGAAGCGCAGATCGAAATTTTGAAATAAATCATTCCCATTAAGGAGATAATACAGAAAATGAGCGAAATGACCAATAATTTCTTATATGAACTGATCGATGAAGACATCGAAACGGGCAAGGTCGCCGCTGACGAGATCCACACCCGTTTTCCCCCCGAGCCCAACGGCTATTTGCACATCGGTCACTGCAAGGCGCTCGTCATCGACTTCGGTACGGCGAAGAAGTACGGCGGTAAGTGCAACCTCCGTATGGACGACACCAATCCCGCAAAGGAAGACACGGAATTCGTTGACGCGATCAAGGAAGATATCCACTGGCTCGGCTTTGACTGGGAGGATCGCTTCTACTACGGCTGCGACTATTCCGAAAAGGACTACGAGCTTGCCGTCGGCCTCATCAAGAAGGGACTCGCTTACGTTTGCGAGCTGACCCCCGAGCAGTTCCGCGCGCCCGAATTCGCGGGCGACCTGACGCACGCGGCGGTTTCCCCCTGGCGCGACCGTCCGATCGAAGAAAGCCTTGATCTCTTCGAACGCATGAAAAACGGCGAATTCCCCGAAGGTAAATATACCGTCCGCGCAAAGATCGACCTTGCTTCCGGCAACTTCTGTATGCGTGACCCCGTTATTTACCGTATCAAATACGTTGAGCATCACAGACAGGGCACGAAATGGTGCATTTTCCCGATGTACGACTTCGCGCATCCGATCCAGGACGCTCTCGAGGGTATTACCCACTCTCTCTGCTCTCTCGAGTACGAGATCCACAGACCGCTTTACGACTGGGTCATCGACAACGTTGACCTTGAATACAAGCCCTGCAAGCCCCGTCAGATCGAGTTTGCAAGACTGAACATGACGCACACCGTCATGTCCAAGAGATATCTCCGCTCCCTTGTCGAAAACGGCATCGTTGACGGCTGGGACGACCCCCGTATGCCCACCCTCTGCGGCTTGCGCAGAAGAGGCTACACCGCCGCTTCCGTTCTCGACTTCATCGGCAGAATCGGCGTTTCCAAATCCAACAGCCTTGTTGACATCCGTTTGCTCGAAAGCTGCATTCGCGAGGAGCTCAATATGAAGGCTACCCGCCGTATCTGCGTTCCTCATCCCGTCAAGGTGATCATCGACAACTACCCCGAAGGCGAGACGGAATATTTCGACGTTTCCAATAACCCCAACGATCCCGAAGCAGGAACGAGAAAGGTTCCCTTTACCAAGGAGCTTTATATCGACGCGGACGACTTTGCTGAAGTTCCGCCTCCGAAGTTCTTCCGCATGAAGCCCAACGGCGAGGTTCGTCTGATGGGCGCTTATATCGTGAAATGCGTTTCCATCGAGAAGAACGAGGACGGCTCCGTGAAGGCGATCCACTGCACCGCAGATATGGAAGCGAAGAACGGCAATCCTCTCGACGGCAGAAAGATCAAGGGCACGATCCACTGGGTTTCCGCGGAATACGCGCTCGACACCACGCTCGTCATGTACAGCAATCTCTTCACGCTCGAAAACGTTTCCGATATTCCCGAAGGAAAGACCTACGCGGATTATATCGATCCCAACTCCGCTATGACCGTACAGGCGAAGGTTGAGCCTGCGCTCGGTGACGCGGAAAGCGGCGAGCACTTCCAGTTCGTCCGCACCGGTTACTTCGTCAAGGACACGAAGAACCCCAACACCTTCAACAGAATCGTAAATCTGAAGGACGGTTACAAGGCATGATGAATATCGAAAAGACCATAGAAGCTTTGAGATCCAATCGCATGGAGGTCCACCACGTTCACACGGCGGAGGAAGCGAAGGCGCTCGCGCTTTCGCTGATCCCCGAGGGCTCCTCCATCGCCTCCGGCGGCTCCGTAACGCTTGCGGAGACGGGCATTATCGATGCCATCAAGGCAGGTAATTACAACTATATCGACCGCATGGCTCCCGGACTCACACAGGGGCAGAAGGAAGCGGCTATGATCGCGGCGTTCGGCACGGATTTCTATCTCGCGAGCGCAAACGCGATCACGGAAGACGGCGAGATCTACAACGTGGACGGTAATTCCAACCGTGTGACCGCGCTCGTTTACGGACCGAAGAACGTCATCATCGTCGCGGGTATCAACAAGCTCGTGAAGAATCTCGACGAGGCTGTGCTTCGCGTCAAAACGATCGCCGCTCCGAAAAACGCGATCCGCCTTTCCTGCAATACTCCCTGCGCGAAGCTCGGACATTGTATTTCTCTCGAGAGAAACGGCGGTATGACCGACGGCTGCAAAACGCCCGCCCGTATCTGCGCGAACTTTACGGTGATGGCGTATCAGAGACACGCGAGCCGCGTAAAAGTGATTCTCGTGGACGAATCGCTCGGTTATTAAATATCCCATAAGGACGGTTATAAAATACGATGTTAGAACTCAGAAATATTTCGTATTCGGCTGAAACCGAAAACGGAACAAAAGGAATCTTGAAAAATATCAATTTGACGATCGATGAAAGATTCGTTGCGATCACCGGCCCCAACGGCGGCGGTAAATCCTCGCTTGCGAAGATCATCGCGGGTATTCTCGCTCCCACGGAAGGACAGATCCTTCTCGACGGAGAGGATATCACGAACCTTTCGATCACAGAGCGCGCGCGCCGCGGCATCAGCTTCGCTTTCCAGCAGCGCGTACGCTTCAAGGGTATTACCGTCAAGGATCTGATCACTCTCGCCGCAGGCAGAAAGATCGGCGTTTCCGAGGCGTGCGAATATCTTTCCGAGGTCGGACTTTGCGCGCGTGACTATATCAACAGAGAAGTGAACGGCTCTCTCTCCGGCGGTGAGCTGAAGCGCATCGAGATCGCAACGGTTCTCGCGAGAGGCACGAAGCTTTCTCTCTTCGACGAGCCCGAAGCGGGCATCGACCTTTGGAGCTTCAATAATCTGATCAAGGTTTTCGAAAACCTTTACGAGAAAAAGGGCGGCTCCATCTTTATCATTTCCCATCAGGAACGCATCCTGAATATCGCGGACAAGATCGTCGTCGTAGCCGGCGGCGAGATCGCGCAGATCGGCAAGAAGGACGAGGTTCTCCCCGCGCTTCTCGGCAAGGCGGCAAGCGCTTGTCCCACGCTTTCCGATAAAGTTATCTAAAGGAGGTCTGCAGCATGATAGACGAAATTCAGAAAAATCTGCTTCGTGAGATCGCGGATCTTCACTCCGTTCCCGAAGGCGCATATAATATCCGTGCCAACGGTGAAAAGGCTGCAAGAGCGACCACGAAGAATATCGATATCGTAACGAAAGAAGATAAGCAGGGTATTGATATCATCATCAAGCCCTTTACCAAAAACGAAAGCGTTCACATTCCCGTTATCATCAGCGAAAGCGGGCTCAAAGAGGTCGTTTACAACGATATCCATATCGGTGAAGGCGCGAACGTCGTTATTATCGCGGGCTGCGGTATCCATAACTGCGGCACGCAGACCGCTGAGCATAGCGGCATCCATACCTTCTATATCGGCAAGAACGCCAACGTCCGTTACGTTGAAAAGCATTACGGCGAGGGCGACGGTATGGGAGAAAACGTCATGAATCCCACGACCGAGATCTACATGGAGGAAGGCTCCCGTATGGAGAT
>JAZRLQ010000146.1:0-5537 GCA_045646925.1 Eubacteriales bacterium | reverse complement strand
CAATACGGAGAGCAAAGCATTTCTTACCGAGAAGAACGTTGCCACCGTATGCGGAGTTAACGGAAATGATGGTATTGTCTTCAGGGAAATGGCAGATGTATCTCTTTTCGGGATCAACATCGCATTTTGCATGGAGACCTCTTACCCAGTCATTGGAATCGCCGAGAACGTCGAGAACTGCCTGACCGATACGAGTCATGATAGCCATGTTGAGTACAACGTAGATAGAGTCGGTAACTTCGATACCAATCTTAGCGAGAGGAGAGCCGATAGGACCCATGGAGAAAGGAATAACGTACATGGTTCTGCCCTTGTAGGTACCGCGAGCGATATCGTAGAGCTTAGCGTACATTTCCTGAGGATCGCACCAGTTGTTGGTAGGACCTGCATTTTCCTTTTCTCTGGAGCAGATAAAGGTTCTGTCTTCTACACGAGCAACGTCGTTGGGTTTGGTTCTGTGGTAGTAGCAGCCGGGGAGCTTTTCTTCGTTGAGCTTGATCATTTCGCCGGTTGCGCAAGCTTCTGCGCGAAGCGCTTCGAGCTGTTCTTCGCTGCCGTCGATAACAACTACGTTATCGGGAGTAAGAAGAGCCTTCATGTCTTCGATCCAAGCAAGAACGGTGGGGTTTTTTGTGAATTTGTTCATGGTCAACAATTCCTTTCAAAACTAATTTATAAAATGCGTAATCACGCAAAATGACTTTCGTATCAGCGTCGGAAACGCACACATCCCAAAAGATGTCCGCACGAATATGGGCGAAACCTCCATTCTCATGCAGAAAATCTCATCGGTCTGAAAAAGTCGTTTTTTTGCGCAAGCATTCCTATACAGATACATTTTAACATATAAAAAGGTTTTTGTCAATGGAATTCCTATCATAATTATAATTTTCTGTTTTGTAAATAAACAAAATGCTTTCCTTATTTTATATAAACTCAAGTGCGTCCTTCCATCCAAAGCCGACGCAATCCACAGATTTTGGAAGGAAAGAAGGTCGATTTTTATCAAAGAAAAAAAGTAAAATTATTTTCAAAAAAACTATTGACAAATCATTTCTTTTATGATATAGTATTACCCGTACCGATCGGATGTGATCGGCGCTCATATTGTTTTAAATTCGGAGAAGTACTCAAGTTGGCCGAAGAGGCGCCCCTGCTAAGGGTGTAGGTCGGTAATAACCGGCGCGAGAGTTCAAATCTCTCCTTCTCCGCCAGAAAGCCAAGTCGAAAGACTTGGCTTTTTTCAATGAAATCCACCTTTGTCAAGACAAATCTGAAAGGATACCAAACGTATGTCCGATAAAAAAACACGGCTATCGAAAATTTCCGCGCTTCACTATTTTAAATTGATCTTCCGCTCCATCTTATTCATATGCGCGGCAGCTTCCTACGTTGTCAACCGCATACAAAATTCCGGCAAGATCTTCGGAGAGGTCGAACGTTTGCCCGTCATTCTCGGCGTCATCTGGATCGTATTTGTTCTGGAAATGCTCTTGCGCTTTTTCCCGTCCAACGCCGAAAGCATGGGTTGCCAAAAGCAATTCAAAAAGAATTTCATTCCCACAAAGCACACCGAGCCTGCCAAGCGCTCACCGAGCTCCACTTTTCTCGTTGCTGCGGCATGGTTTGCGCTCAACGCGATCATCGGTGTTCTTTATTATACGAACGTCATCGACGAGGGAATTCTTCTTCTCATCAGTCTTGCGTATTCCGTTTGCGATATGATCTGCATCCTTTTCTTCTGTCCTTTCCAGACTTGGTTCATGAAGAACAAATGCTGCGGAAGCTGTCGGATCTATAATTGGGACTTCGCAATGATGTTCACTCCTCTCGTTTTTATTCCTGATTTGTATACGTGGAGCTTGCTCGGCATTGCGCTTCTGCTGCTCACCGCATGGGAGATCTCCGTTCGAATGCACCCGGAACGCTTTTCTGAAGAAACGAACGCCTGCCTCTCCTGTACGAACTGCAAGGAAAAACTTTGTCATCACAAAAAACAGCTCCGTCATTTCCTGCGAACCAATCGCAGAAACCTTATCCTGAAAGGAAACGCTATCATCGACAAGGCAAAAAACGCAACGAAAAAACAACAATAATATATAAGGAAACGCACTGGGCTCTGCATTCTTAGCGGAGAAATAGGCGGTGGAAGTACCGAGGCATTGATTTGCCTCGGTATTTCTGTTTTTGTGGGCTTATGATGCAATGGCATCGGACGTTCTTACGGTATGCTGTTCTCTGAAGCCTACGGTGAAGACGATGTCGATATCGTTGCCCTCGGTGCGTGACCATTTTTCCTTCTTTTCATAGACGTATATTTTAGATATGAATGCGTGTACGATCTCGGGAGTCAGCTCCTGAATGTCAATAAATCTGTTGGCGTTGGCGATGAAATCGTCTATCGAATTCCGTTCACTTCCATAGCTCGCTTCGGCTTCTTCAAGCTCGGCGAGCTTTTTTGTTAGTGTTGATTGCTCCGTTTCGTAGTTCTGTGCCATCTTGTCGTAACGTTCATCCGTAATACGTCCGCTGACATTGTCCTCGTAGAGCTTTTGAATGATGCGATCAAGCTCATCGATACGCTTGCAAATTTTGACGATCTCTGCCTTAACAGCCTTCATTCTCACTGTGAAGGCTATCGTAGTTATCGTTGATAGCGATAAAGCGAACATCATATTCGGGAAATGTCAGCTCGATATACCGTCCGGTCTCAATATAGTTTCTTCCGAGACGGGACAAATCTTTTACGATAATGATACCGATCTTGCCATCTTCCATGTCTGCCATCATGCTTTCAAAGCCGGGGCGGTTGAAATTCGTACCGCTGAAGCCGTCGTCAATATAAAATTTTGTGTTGCGAAAGCCTTTGCTCTTGGCATAATCCGTGAGGATCTTTCTCTGATTCTGAATACTATTTGATTCGCCCTGTATGGAATCCTCATGGCTGAGTCTGCAATACAGTGCTGTTATTTTTTCGTTTGTTTCGTGCATGGTTGTTCTCCTTTCCACTCTTAAACCATTTGTTTTACAAAACAACCGAATAAGCTGCAAGCATATATTACCACAAAGATTTTCATATATCCAGCGTTTTTCGGAACGTTAAGAGTAAAGTAACATATCATATCCGTCACCGATTCCTGTCTATCAGCTCGTCTATTTTGTCAAACGCGGTGGCTTCTTTGCTTCGGTCAAGGTAATTTGTTACGTGATAAACCTTGCCGCCGACCTCATGCTCACTCTGAAGACCGACGTAGTTTTCCTTCTGCGCTTCGTAGTAACGAGCGAATGCTTCTGGGTCTTGGTATCCTGTCTTGCCGTGTGTATCTCGAAATAGAAACTGAATTGTTAGCAGAACTCTTTTGAACCATCCGGCATTGATATACTCATCACGGACGAACCAAGTGGAGAGAATCTCGTCCTCTTCCTTCTGCTTTTCTGCTTCCATCTCACGGCGCTTTCGCTGAACTTCTTCCCAATCTTCGAGCATTTCTCCCTCACGAAGACGGGTGCGGTCGTCGTGAAAGAGACAGCATATGCGCTGCCATAATTTTTTAATTGTCATTTTAATTTTTTCCTCCATTGAATATAGTTGTTGAAAAACTCGTCAAAAAGTTGTGCACGCACTTTTTGAAATAGTGCACAGGTGTAACGCGCAAGTGATTTGATAAAGCTCTTCAAATCGCCTTAAATCTCGTTAAAGCTCGCGAACGGCGTTGCCGGTCGCTGTGAGATGCGAGCAAATATGCACGCCTTTATCCTGCTTCAAAATCGGAAATCGGTGATTTTGTGCATCTCCGTGAAAGTTCATCTCAATTTCCGATTTTTCTTTGTTTTCTGCGGATGAGATTTTGAATCATAAAAAAAAGGGCCGAAACCAAACAAAGCAGAAAGAATATATCCGCTATCTCGGATATACTTTTGAGCTTATATGTTTGATTCCGACCCTATGTATTCCCGAATTCACAGCCGGGAGGATGGAACGTATTCGCCACGCGAAGCGGCAGTTATAGGGCGACACGAGTGGTCGCTATGAGCCTTGACGGCTCGGTAGGTCTGTTGTGTAGGGATTTAATACAGAGAGCAACCTTTCCGTGGCAATGCGGACACTCCAATATGTAATCCGCGTCGGATGCATCCGAGAGCCGCTTGAGCTCGCTGTCATTGCGCAGGAGCACGTTGGGAACTTCAGCGAAGCGATGGTTGCCGTAGGGACATTTCAGCTTCGGCATATATCTTCTACCGTCATCTGTTCTTTCTGCCATTGAATACCTCCTTTATCACGAGTCAAGATCCTTCAGCACCATAGTGGCAACACCTTGGATCTTCAAAGCCTTCAGCTGTTCACCTTTCAGAATAATTGGCTTCATTGAATCGTTTTCGGGGATGAGATGTACCTCTCTTTCGCTCTCACGATGATAACGTTTGAGAGTAGTGCAATCACTGTTATAGAGCACAGCAACGATCTGACCTTCACGCGCCGTTTCCTGTTTGCGAATGAGAACGAGGTCACCGCTGTCAATCCCAGCGTTGATCATTGACTCACCGCTTGCACGTAGAAGGAAAAAATCACCACTTCCGGTCAAAGCCATAGGCAAACGGATATGCTCAAGTTCCGCATCAGTCACCTCTGTCAGCGGTCCGCAAGGAATGGAGTTGCCCATCTGCACACGATTGGTGTCCATCAGCTCGCGCATATATTTGGTAATGATACCACGGTGCCCGTCGTATTCGATCTCACCTTGTTCCTGCATGGTTTTGAGGTAGCGCTGGATCGTGGGGCGGGATGCGCCGATACCTTGCTCGATCTCACGAGTGGAGGGAGACCTGCCGTAATCCTCAAAATATTCATTTACAAAATCGATGATCTTACTGAACAGCGATTCATCTCTGCTTCTCATAAAATGCCCTCCAAAATATAATGAGCCATTTGGCTCTATAATTATAACATAGCACTTTTATTTTGTCAAGAGGGTATTTCGAAAATAATTCGTGAAGTATATGCCCATGCCTAAATTCTGTAGTTGATAAGTTCACATTTTTATGATATAATAAATGTATTCAATATTTTTTGCCTTGGCAATTCTTGCCCAAGAAAGGATATACATATGAAACTGAAAATTGCTATCTGCGATGATGAGAAGAATCAAATTGAATATTTATCGGGTGTAGTATCTACTTGGGCGAACAAGAACCGCCACGTTGCAGAGCTAAAGACCTATTCCTCGGCAAAATCATTTCTTTTCGATTACTCAGAGGAAAAAGACTTTGATATATTGTTGCTCGACATAGAAATGCCCGGAATGACCGGTGTTGAATTGGCGAAAACGGTTCGCAAAGAGAATTCTACTGTTCAGATCATTTTCATTACGGGGTATTATGAATATTTCAGTGATGGCTTTGATGTATCTGCGCTCCACTATCTTATCAAACCTGCGGATGAAAGAAAGCTATTGCCCGTCCTTGACCGTGCGGTAAGCAACCTTAATTACCGACAGAGGGCTGTGCTTTTGACCTCTCCCGACGGTGATGTGAAGGTT
>JAZRLQ010000145.1:0-2814 GCA_045646925.1 Eubacteriales bacterium | reverse complement strand
AAGCAGAAGCATTCAGTTTCTTCGGAAAGAAGCATCTTACCGAGGTTACCGTGGCCGAGACCTACTTTACGGTTTTCAGCAACGGAGCCGGGGATACAGAAAGCCTGAAGACCGATACCGATAGCGGCAGCAGCGTCAGCAGCCTTGGTGCAACCCTTCTTGATTGCGATAGCAGCGCCTACAGTGTAAGCCCACTTAGCGTTTTCAAATGCGATAGGCTGAGTTTCTTCAACGATCTTGTAAGGATCAATGCCCTTTGCGTCGCAAATTTCTTTGCATTCGTCGATGGAAGAAATGCCATATTCAGCGAGAACAGCGAGGATCTTCGCCTCACGTCTTTCGTAACCTTCAAATTTAGCCATGTTCTGTTACCTCCTTACTGCTTTCTGGGGTCGATATAACGGACAGCATCCGCAAATCTGCCGTAAGTACCTTTGGATTTTTCGTATGCTTCGTTGGGTTCCATGCCCTTCTTGATGAAGTCGGTCATCTTGCCGAGGGATACGAATTCGTAACCGATAACCTGATCATCGCTGTCGAGAGCCATTCTTGTGCAGTAGCCTTCGGTCATTTCGAGGTAACGAACGCCTTTTGCTTTTGTGCCGTACATGGTACCAACCATGGAACGAGCGCCTTTACCAAGGTCTTCCATACCTGCGCCGATAACGAGACCGCCTTCAGAGAAAGCAGACTGGGTACGACCGTAAACGATCTGGAGGAAGAGTTCTCTCATAGCGGTGTTGATTGCGTCGCAAACAAGGTCCGTGTTGAGAGCTTCGAGGATGGTCTTGCCGGGAAGAATTTCCGCTGCCATAGCTGCGGAGTGAGTCATACCGGAGCAACCGATGGTTTCAACGAGAGCTTCTTCGATGATACCGTCCTTAACGTTGAGGGAAAGCTTGCAAGCGCCCTGCTGGGGTGCACACCAACCGATACCGTGAGTATAGCCGGAAATGTCGGTGATCTGTTTTGCCTGAATCCATTTGCCTTCTTCGGGAAGCGGAGCGGGACCGTGGTTGGGGCCCTTTGCTACGCAACACATGGATTCAACTTCGTGGGAATAAACGAGTTCTGCCATGGGTGTATTCTCCTTTTCTTTTTAGAAAAAATTTTATTACATAAAAATGTACGGAATTTGGGTCTTACGCGGGGTAAGAGCAATGCGTTGGCTACTCAGCGAACGATGGAGCCGTAAACGACGCCGGAAGCGCCTGCTGCGTTGGATTCGTCGGTGTCGATGTGCATAGCGGGAGCGTAGCTGGAGGAAACGCGTACAACAACGCCGTCGAAGATCAGGGGACGAGCGGTATCGAGCTTAACCTTAACGACTTCCTTATCGGTAACGCCGAGATCAGCAGCGGTTTCGGGGGTGAGGTGAATGTGTCTCTGAGCCGCGATAACACCTTCGGTGAGAGTAACGGAGCCGCAGGGACCAACGAGCGTGCAAGCGCCGGAGCCCTTGATGTCGCCGGATTCACGAACGGGAGCCTTTACGCCGATGGTTCTTGCATCGGTGAGGGAAACTTCAACCTGAGATTCTTTTCTTGCGGGGCCGAGAACGGACATTTTGAGTTCGCCCTTTTCGCCTTTAACGGTTACTTTTTCTTCGCAAGCGAACTGACCGGGCTGGCTGAGAGCCTTTTTCACGGTAAGCTGATGACCTGCGCCGAAAAGTGCTTCGATGTGTGCTTCCGAAAGATGGATGTGTCTTGCGGATGTTTCAACGAGAATTTTGTTTTCCATTGGAGTATTTCTCACTTTCTCGACGGAAACCGTCGTGTTTTGTTAGATGAATATCATTCCGTTTCCGCGGGGGAAGATTTCGCGGTGGAGCGAAATTTCAGCGGGGACGGAGAGGTACCTATACTTATTATAACGCATTTTTGCGTACTTGTCAAATGGTTATTGATAACTTCGTGCAAGGTTACGCAAATTATGAGAATAAAAGTGTGATTTTTTCTTCTTTTTCCATGATAAATTGCAGATGCTTCTCGAGTCCGCACGCCTTTGCGATCGCGGCAAGCTCGTCTGCCGTTGCGGCGTTCTGAAGCGCCTGCGCGTATTTGCCGACGTCGGCGGGGGAGAGCGGCGCGTTCTGCTTGCCGAGCATAAGCGCCTGCAGACAGGATTCGACGTAATATTTGAGCTGCAAGCGGTTTTTCTCTTCGCGAGGAGAGAGAAAATGGCGGTACGCAGTATCGAGAAGGCTATATGCTTCCGCTCTCAATCTGGAAAGATTGCTCGGCGCGTAATTTTCCCATTTCTGATCCTCGAGAAACTTTTTGAAGGAGACGGGAATGCGGGCGGAGGCTTCTGCATCCAGATTGCTGATGATATAGTAGACCTCTGCGATGGCTTTTTTGTGTTCGCGTCGCTCGGTTTCTTTTTTCGGATCGTCTTCCATTCCGACCATATTTTTCAGATTGCCGTGAATTCTCTGCGCTTCGGCTTTTTCGTGCTCCGGCAGATCTGTAGGCAAGAGCGACAGAATCTCCGAAAAGCTTTTCATGATTCTTTCATCCTGGATCATAGCGGTTCCTCCTTCCGAAATAACGATGCATTACATAATATTATAAATGATTTTTTTCTTCTTGTAAATGATTAGAGTGCAATTTTTTTGTAAAAAATATGAGATATTGCAAATTTTTGAAAAAGGAGATGGATCCGATTATGTTTTCAATAAAAAATGATACGGAGGGAATGGCTACGCATTCGTCTGCCGTTGGCGGAGAAACGGATAAGGTCGGGACGATGCTGGCGCAAAAAGACGGCGTCGTGCTTTCTAAGTCGGAGGCCAAGCGGGCTTAGGAAGAC
>JAZRLQ010000144.1:0-3392 GCA_045646925.1 Eubacteriales bacterium | reverse complement strand
AGCTTCTTACTTTAGTACTTTGTGTTCAAAGTTTATTAACGAGAATTTAATTCGTTCTTATTTGTTGTTGTTCAATTTTCAAGGACCGTTGTTTTTGCCGCTCTTCCGTCGAGCGCTCATGTAGTATATCATATATGTTTTTATTTGTCAATACCTTTTTTAAAAGTTTTTCATATTTTTTCAAACTTTTTTCACTCTTTTTCATTTGATTTCACTTGCATATATATTTTGTTTCGTATATATGCAAAACAAACCCTTTTCTCCACTTTTCTTTCTCATTTTCTTTTCGTCTTTTTCGTTTTTTCTCACTTTTCCCCTTTTTCAGCCAATATATTTTCCAAAAAAATTTCATTTTTGTCTTTTTTATTTTTCAGCAAATTACGGGTATATTGCAAACGAAGGCCCTCGTCGTCCAAAAGTCTTTTCAATCCACGATAAATTCCTTCTTCTGAAATATCCGAAATTTCTCCAAGCTTTCCATTTTCAAGCTGTTCTCGCGCCGAAGTATAATTGGTTACAAGAATCGGCTTACAAAGAATTTTTGCTTCTTCAACCGAAATCGGCTTGCCCTCATGTCTTGACGGCTGCATATAAATATCCGCCTCTTTTATATAAGGATAAGGATTCTTTTTTACACCCAGAATCGAAATCGCTTCTTCGGCGCAATACAAACGGATCAAATCCGAAAGCGCACGCTCCTCGTCCTCACTCCCCTTTCCTAAAATATACCATTTGATAGGATAACCCTCTTTTCTCAATCGCATAACGGCAGGAAGCGCAAGATCGTAACCCTTCTGATCGCAAATTCTGCCCATCGTCAAAATACGAATGCCCAAAAAATCATCTCCAAAATCCGCAGGCTCTTCGGAAGCAAGGAGAATTTCGTTTTCATCAATAATATTTTCCACCGTCAGAATTTTCGGCGCGATACGCGGCAATGCTTTTTTCAGCGAACGTTCGATTTCCGCTGAAACCGTAATCACCCTGTCACACGCAGAAAAATATTTTTCGTAAAGGTCTTTTTCACGAGGCGGCTTGT
This sequence comes from Eubacteriales bacterium, assembly GCA_045646925.1. GTDB lineage: Bacteria > Bacillota > Clostridia > Oscillospirales > CAG-272 > QALR01. The sequence goes on along the minus strand of JAZRLQ010000144.1, from coordinate 2,353 downwards.
TATAATCGAAATGGAGCCATGCGATCTTTTGATCGGCTTTTACCTTATCTATCATATAAAACATCGTCCGATCACCCCAATAGGCAAGCGCAACGTCATATGTCTCCTCAAATTCCGGCATACGCTCCATTAGCTTCAGCCAGATTCTCTGCGCGGCAAACGTTTTCTTTTCCAACGACGGTGAAAAAAGTTTTCTTAATATATATGGAAGAAAACAGAACGCGCAAATGGGATTCTTGACAAAACCGTATTTTGTGATCAGAGAAACCGCGTTTTTCCGATCCAACAGAAAAAGCTCGCCCATTTCCCCCATCTCCAAAACACGAATCTCCTTCGGTATGCGATCAAGAAAATCTCCTTCCCGTTTCGCCAAAAGCAGATCCACGTCATATTTACTGAAATCGATTGCATGGGAGGCAAAGGAAAGAAACGATTTCTCGCTGCCCGCAGCCGCCATGGTAATTCCAATGATCAACACTCTTTTTTTCATATCGCATCTCCGCAATTGTTAAATATTTCCATTTCATTATAAACCAAAAAGAACGCTCTGTAAACCCCCGACGAAAGATTTCACGAAAAACTCATTGCTATTTTCAAGAAAATGCGTTATAATAAGAACAAAAATACAATGATCCAAGAAAGGAATTTTTACTATGGCAGATTTTTTCGGTGCAATTGCCGCAGGCGAAATCGGCTCCAAGCGACTCCCTCTGATCTTCCCCGAGCCAATGCCCAAAAACGACGTACAATTCCCTCTCAAACAAAATCACGGACAAGCTCCGTTTCCCGTCTATAAAAAACCGGATTCCCGCGCAGAGCTTGATATGCAGATCGACTCGCTTCGGGAGCATTACGCGCCGTTCATGCAGAAGCTTGCGCCCAAAGCGCAAAGCACGAGAACGCTCTTCGTTTTGAAGGATTTTCAAATGCGCGGACAAACCGAAGAAGATCTCGCTGATTTTTCACGCGTGCTGTCCGGCAAGGGCGATTGGGAAAATATCACCGTTCCATACTATTTCGGTCCGACGGGAAATGCCGTCAGCTATTATCGCACAAGTTTTTCCTTGCAGAAGCCTTCCTCCGACAAAGCCGTTTACTTACATTTTGACGGTGTTGACTACATTGCGGAGGTCTTTCTGAACGGTAGCTTCCTCGGCAACCACGAGGGATTTTTCGGCGATTTCGAATTTGATTGCACGCCCTATCTGCGCGACGGCGAAAACACGCTCGTCGTCACCGTCAGAAACGATTACGTTTACGGCGGCAACCAAGGCCCCACAACAGACGCTTGCCGTCTGGAAGGCGACAAGATGTACGCGGCGACCGGCTACGGCTACGATGACAGTGAAACAGGTTGGCACCATTGTCCTCCCGGCTTCGGCATTTGCGAAGGTGTACGAGTTGAGATCCGCGATCGTATATATATTTCCGATATTTTCGTACGTCCTCTCGTGGAAACGTCGGAATTTGAAGTCTGGTGCGAGGTTTACAACTGCGATTATATCCCTCTTCAGAACTTGAAGCTCGTTTATTCCATATATGGAAGAAATTTTGAAGAGACCATTCTGGAAAATTACAGCTATGATCCAATCACATTTTCCAATGCAGACCGAGGAGATATGATCAGCATTTCCGATCTGACGGACGAAAGCAAGAAAAAAGACATCGTCAAACTCACCTTCCACAAGGGAGAGAATCTGATCAAGCTCCGTTTCCCGATGAAAAATCCTCGGCTTTGGACTCCCGACACACCCTATCTTTACGAAGCGCAGGTTTCTCTCTTTACTGACGGCGCGCTGCGCGACATCTCCGTTTGTTCGTTCGGCATGAGAAGCTTCACGCAAGACGTCACGTCCGAGAAAAAAGGTATGTTCTATCTGAACGGAAAATCCATCCGTCTGCGCGGCGCCAACACGATGGGCTTCGAGCAGCAGGACGTTTTGCGCGGAGATTTCGATATGCTTCTTTACGATATGCTGATGGCAAAGGCTTGCAATATGAACTTCCTGCGCCTGACACAACGTCCCGTACAGAAGGAAATCTATGCGCTTTGCGACGAGATCGGTCTTATGTTGCAGACCGACCTCCCTCTCTTCACTGTCATGCGCCGTACGAAATTTGCGGAGGGCGTTCGTCAATCCGAGGAGATGGAAAAGCGAATCCGTTCTCACCCCTCCAGCATTCTGATCACGTATATGAACGAGCCGATGGCAAACGGCGGCAACCGCCCCCACAGACATCTCGTGAGAAGCGAAATGGAAGCATTCTTTGCCGCTTGCGATACAGCGGTACGACTCCTCAATCCCGATCGCGTGATCAAGCACATCGACGGCGACTACGATCCGCCGGATAA